>NZ_JBQMWH010000004.1:0-298426 GCF_053470345.1 Thalassotalea agariperforans
CGCTGGCAAATAAGGATAGGGGTTGCGCTCGTTGCGGGACTTAACCCAACATTTCACAACACGAGCTGACGACAGCCATGCAGCACCTGTCTCAGAGTTCCCGAAGGCACTAATCTATCTCTAGAAAATTCTCTGGATGTCAAGGGATGGTAAGGTTCTTCGCGTTGCATCGAATTAAACCACATGCTCCACCGCTTGTGCGGGCCCCCGTCAATTCATTTGAGTTTTAACCTTGCGGCCGTACTCCCCAGGCGGTCAACTTAGCGCGTTAGCTACGCCACCCACTTCTCAAGGAAACAGACGGCTAGTTGACATCGTTTACGGCGTGGACTACCAGGGTATCTAATCCTGTTCGCTCCCCACGCTTTCGTGCCTCAGCGTCAGTATTTGTCCAGGTGGCCGCCTTCGCCACTGATGTTCCTTCCAATCTCTACGCATTTCACCGCTACACTGGAAATTCCACCACCCTCTACAATACTCTAGTTAACCAGTTTCAAATGCAGTTCCGAGGTTGAGCCCCGGGATTTCACATCTGACTTAATTAACCGCCTACGCACGCTTTACGCCCAGTAATTCCGATTAACGCTCGCACCCTCCGTATTACCGCGGCTGCTGGCACGGAGTTAGCCGGTGCTTCTTCTGTTGCTAACGTCACAGATAGCCGATATTAGCGACTACCCTTTCCTCACAACTGAAAGTGCTTTACAACCCGAAGGCCTTCTTCACACACGCGGCATGGCTGCATCAGGGTTTCCCCCATTGTGCAATATTCCCCACTGCTGCCTCCCGTAGGAGTCTGGGCCGTGTCTCAGTCCCAGTGTGGCTGATCATCCTCTCAAACCAGCTAGAGATCGTCGCCTAGGTAAGCCATTACCTTACCTACTAGCTAATCTCACTTGGGCTAATCAAAAGGCGAAAGGTCCGAAGAGCCCCTCCTTTGGTCCGTAGACATTATGCGGTATTAGCAGTCGTTTCCAACTGTTGTCCCCCACCTTAAGGCATATTCCCAAGCATTACTCACCCGTCCGCCGCTCGTCAGCAGAGAAGCAAGCTTCTCTCTGTTACCGCTCGACTTGCATGTGTTAAGCCTGCCGCCAGCGTTCAATCTGAGCCATGATCAAACTCTTCAATTAAAAATCGTTTGTGTAACTATCTACCAAAAGTAAATAAGTTACTGCTCTATGAATCTGTACTTTAAAACATATGTTTTACTTAAATTAATAAGTAATAGTTTTTATGTGAACTTCATCATTAAAGCTAAGTTGTCCCGAAGGACTATGAATTAGCATTTAATGTGAGTGCCCACACAAATTGCATGATAACTAATTGTTAAAGAACGTTATCTTTTAAAGATAACTCAAGTTAAATCGCATTCGTTTAACTTGTTGCTTCGACTGACTTGAAAGCCTTGCCCGAAGCGAGATGCGCATTCTACGCAACTCAGTTTTGTTGTCAACAAGTTTTTGAATCTTTTTTGAAAGAATTTTTTATCAACCCTTCAAAACGTTTTCTAAACTTATCTCTCAGTTAAATCCCTTATTCAGACAACTTAACTGTTCAAAACAACCTCTTGGGTTTGTCCCGAAGAAGTGGAGCGCATTTTAGAGATTTTTAGGCTGGGGTCAACACTTATTTGCAATTAATTTGAAATAAATGTTTGTTCGCTGTTTTTTTATGCAGATCGCGTTTTAATTGGCCTTTACCAACATCACCTTGGCTGTTTTTGCGGCAATAATTGATATATTTTCCAATAACTCAATTATTAAACAATTTAAATTTTACTAATAAAAAACCCAGCTAATGCTGGGTTTTTAAGAAAATAAACTTAACAAATAACTAGTTTTGTTCTCTTTCTATCGCGCGATAGGCAATATCATTACGATATTGAACACCTTGCCAATCAATTTGTTTTAATAATTGATAGGCTTTTTGTTGCGCTTCAGTGACATTATTACCCAATGCTGTCGCACATAAAACTCGACCACCATTAGTCACGACATTACCGTTATCTAATGATGTACCAGCATGAAATGTTTTCGCGTCATCAGCTGTATTCAACTCTAAGCCGGTGATGACATCACCTTTATTGTAAGATCCCGGATAACCACCCGCAGCCAAGACCACACCAACAGCCGCTCTGTCATCAAAATCAATGGTCGCTTTATCTAATTCACCATTACAGGCTAATAAACAAAGTTCTGCAAGATCAGATTTTAAGCGCATCATAATCGGTTGGGTTTCTGGATCACCAAAGCGACAGTTATATTCTATGACTTTAGGCGTACCATCAGCATCAATCATTAAACCGGCATACAAAAAGCCCGTATATGGCGCATCTTCTTTCGCCATACCTTCAACTGTTGGCATGATCACTTCATTCATGATGCGTTGATGAATTTCAGGTGTAACGACAGGTGCCGGAGAATATGCGCCCATGCCACCAGTATTAGGACCTTGGTCACCATCATAAGCACGCTTATGATCTTGGCTTGTCGCAAATGCTAAGACATTTTTTCCGTCAACCATAACAATAAAACTTGCTTCTTCACCATCAAGAAACTCTTCGATAACAACACGATGACCTGCATCACCAAAAGCATTACCGGCAAGCATATCTTTGATAGCATCTTCAGCTTCTTCAAGAGTTAAGGCAACAATTACCCCTTTACCGGCTGCTAAGCCATCAGCTTTAATAACAATCGGCGCGCCTTGTTCACGTACATAAGCAAGTGCTGGTTCAATTTCAGTGAAATTTTTATAGTAACCTGTTGGAATATTATGGCGAGCTAAAAAGTCTTTAGTAAAAGCTTTCGAACCTTCTAGTTGAGCAGCTTTTGCACTAGGACCAAAAATAGTTAACCCTTCAGCTTGAAATGCGTCAACAACACCATCAACTAATGGTTGCTCAGGGCCAACAATCGTTAATTCAATTTTTTCTTGCTTAGCAAAAGCAACTAAACTTTGAATATCACCAACAGAAATATCAACATTTTCGATGTTACCTTCTGTTGCAGTACCTGCGTTACCTGGTGCAACGAATACTTTTTCAACTTGGCTTGATTGTGCCGCTTTCCATGCTAAAGCATGCTCACGACCACCATTACCAATAACTAAAACTTTCATTTAATTGATCCTAATAATTAATTTTTCGGCTTATAAAATTTCAGTGTCATACGATCACTTTCACCAATAGCCAAATATTTTTCTTTGTCTTGTTCACCGAGTCTTAAGACCGGCGGTAAGCTCCACACCCCTTTAGGGTGATCGGCAGTATCATTTGCGTTAGCGTTAATTTCGCTTTTTGCGATCAGTTTAAAACCCGCTTGCGCTGCTAAACTAATTGCTAATTCTTCAGGGAAATAACCCGATCTCTGATTGTCAGCCCAATTTTGTGACGAGGGCATGCGATGTTCAACCACTCCCATTATGCCACCAGGCTTAAGAGCAACAAACGCATCTTTATACATTTGTAAAACACCATCTTCTTTCCAGTTATGTAGGTTACGGAAAGTTAACACTAAATCAGCAGTACCAGCAGGTGCTAAGGTACTTGGTTGACGCGGCGTAAAATCGGTTAAAACTACTTCGCTAAAAATGTCATTTTCAGCTAACTTTTTCTCTAATTTACGACGAGAATTACTGTAATAGTTGTCTTCACCTGTATCCGGATAATGTGCTCCGTATAATTTTCCACTGCCTTTTAGCGCTGGTGCTAGAATTTCAGTGTACCAACCACCGCCTGGCGCTAACTCAACAACTGTCATTGAAGAATTAAAACCGAAAAACTCTAACGTTTCTTTCGGATTACGATAAATATCTCGTGCTTTATTTTTAGCCGAACGCTGTGAACCGGCAATGGCTAAATCAAGCTTATTATCGATAACTTGTTGGGTGGTGTCTGTTGTTGAGCCACAACCCGTTGTAATAAATCCGATACTTAGAAGAGAAACTGTAATAAATGCTGTTATTTTTTTCATATTATTTTCCATAACCGATTAAAAACTTAGTGGTTATGTTATAGCAGATAAATAACAAACATTCAGTGATGATTGAACTTAAAGTTCAATATTTTATCATTGATTTTATTACTAAATATTTCAAGATATTTAAAAGCTAGCCTGACCATGTAAAAACACAGCAAGCTAGCCATAAAGTCATTTTTAGTGACGGAAGTGACGCATACCAGTAAAGACCATAGCGATGCCATGCTCATCCGCAGCAGCAATAACTTCATCATCACGCATTGAACCACCTGGTTGAATTACCGCAGTAATGCCTGCTTCAGCTGCAGCATCTAAACCATCACGGAATGGGAAGAAAGCATCTGATGCCATAACTGAACCTTTAACTTCAAGGTTTTCATCAGCCGCTTTAATACCAGCAACTTTTGCAGAATATACACGGCTCATTTGACCGGCACCAACACCAATGGTTGTGCTACCTTTTGCATATACAATGGCATTAGATTTAACAAATTTTGCCACTTTCCAGACAAATTTTAAGTCGCGCATTTCGTCTTCAGTTGGTTGGCGTTTAGTAACCACTTTTAAATCGCTATCGGCAACGCGGCCTTGATCACGATCTTGTACTAATAAACCACCATTAACACGCTTGTAATCAAAACCGGTAGTTTGTGAATTCCACTGACCACATTCTAATAAACGGACATTTGGTTTCGCGGCAACAATTTGTGCAGCGGCTTCAGAAATGCTTGGCGCAATAATTACTTCAACAAACTGACGAGAAACAATCGCTTCCGCCGTATCTGCGTCTAATTCACGGTTAAAGGCGATAATACCACCAAAAGCTGATGTTGGATCAGTAACATAAGCACCTTCATAAGCGGCTAAAATGTTGTCACCAATAGCAACCCCACAAGGGTTAGCATGCTTAACAATAACACAAGCTGGTTCGTCAAACTCTTTCACACATTCTAATGCCGCATCTGTATCGGCAATATTGTTATAAGAAAGTGCTTTACCTTGAATTTGTGTAGCCGTAGATACAGAGGCTTCTTCTGGGTTTGCTTCCACATAAAACGCGGCATCTTGATGCGAATTTTCACCGTAACGTAAATCTTGCTTTTTAATAAACTGGCTGTTTACTGTACGTGGGAATTTTTTCTTGTTGTCGAAATCTACTTCACCTTCAGTTTCACCGTAAGCTGGTAACATTTTGCCGAAGTAATTAGCGATCATACCGTCGTAAGCAGCTGTGTGCTCATAAGCTGAAATAGCTAAGTCAAAGCGAGTTTTATACGTTAATGAACCTTCATTAGCATTCATTTCAGCGATAACACGTTCGTAATCAGAAGCATTAACCACAATAGTAACATCTTTATGGTTTTTAGCTGCTGCACGAACCATAGTTGGGCCGCCGATATCAATGTTTTCAACCGCATCTTCTAATGTGCAATCATCATTTGCTACTGTATTAGCAAATGGATATAAGTTAACAACAACCATATCAATAGCGCTGATGTTATTTTCAGCCATTACCGCTTCGTCAACACCACGGCGCGCTAAAATACCACCATGAATTTTAGGGTGTAACGTTTTTACACGACCGTCCATAATTTCAGGGTGACCAGTATACTCAGACGCTTCTGTTACTTTAATACCGTTATCTGCTAATAATTTTGCAGTACCGCCAGTTGATAAAATATCAACCCCTTTTTGCGCTAAGCTTTGGGCGAATTCAACAATACCAGTTTTGTCCGAAACGCTTAACAAAGCGCGTTTGATAGGGCGTGGGTTATCCATATATGCTATTTAAACCTTTAAAATATAATAAAATTTATTTACTTTTTATGCCGTTTACTTGGCGAATGTTCTATCCGTAGAAAAGATAAAAGCACCCTTAGGTGCTTTTATTTGCAGGGCTGACCTGCAGGGTATTAGTTCATACCGTATTTTTTAAGCTTCTTACGTAACGTACCACGGTTGATACCTAATAAGTTAGCTGCACGGGTTTGGTTACCGCGAGTATACTTCATTACTTCTTCAAGCATAGGAGCTTCAATTTCAGAAAGTACTAAGTCGTACATATTATCAACGTCATTGCCGTTTAATTGCGATAAGTAGTTGCTAATAGCGATTTTAGCTTGGCTACGTAAAGGTGAAGACTCGGCTTGAGTTTGTAAGTTACCAGTAACAAATGGAGAAGAATTATTTTGTTCAAACATGAAGTTTAGACTCTTAGTTAAGTTAAATTATCAAAATACAAATTTAATAGTGCAAGCTGCTCGTTGGCAGATTCCAAACCATTAAACTTTGATCGAAACGTTTTTTCTTGGTCATGCACCTGCATATACCAAGAGACATGTTTACGGGCAAAGCGAAGCCCCATAAACTCGCCATAAAATTTGTGCAATTCCATTACATGTTCAATAAGTATTGAGCGCACTTCATCCAATGAAGGTGCCGCTAATTTTGTTCCCGTTGCTAAATAATGATTAATTTCACGGAATATCCAAGGTCGCCCTTGTGCCGCTCGGCCAATCATTATCGCATCTGCACCTGTGTAATCGAGGACCTCACGTGCTTTTTCAACACTGGTGATGTCTCCATTAGCCACAACTGGAATTGAAACTGCGTTTTTAATCGCCTTGATCGTATCGTACTCAGCATTGCCTTTGTAAAAGTCACAACGCGTTCGACCATGCACCGCTAATGATTGAATGCCATTAGCTTCGGCAATTTTAGCTATTTCAATACCATTACGCGTGTTTTCACACCAACCGGTACGTATTTTCAAGGTCACCGGAACATCAACAGCAGCGACTGTTGCTTTCACGATTTGCTCAACTAATGTTGGTTCTTTCAATAAGGCTGAACCTGCCAGCTTTTTATTTACTTTTTTTGCCGGACACCCCATATTGATATCAATAATTTGGGCACCGTTTTCAACATTAACTTGCGCAGCAAAAGCCAACTCTTCAGGATCTGAACCAGCAATTTGTACTGATCGAATACCCGCTTCGTTGTCATGCACCATTCGACGCATTGATTTTTCAGTTTTCCACACTTTCGGATTTGACGAGATCATTTCAGATACCGCAAGCCCTGCCCCTAACCGACAACAAAGTCGTCGAAATGGCTGATCTGTGATCCCCGCCATTGGTGCAAGAATGACATTGCTGTCTAACGTGTATGAACCTATTTTCACTGCTGCTTTTTTGAGCTACCTATCAAAAGGGCGCACAGTGTACGTGTTTTTTTGAATTTTGAAAAGGATATAAATTGAACAAAAGTTGCTTTTTTTGCACTTTTTTTTATTGACATTTTGCAAATCATTGAAGTGAACAGAAATTGTACAAAACTGTACAATTCCTCTCACAAAATATTTCACAAAAAAAGAGATTTACCCTTGACGTTTACCTGATAATCGTACCCACTCTTCTTGCACCGCAATAGGATCCATCTGACACCATTGGCCATAAATGCGCTGTAATTCTTCCGCCTGGTTTTCTAACACACCAGATAATGCCAATAATCCCTGTTCACCAACATAGTCAATAATAACCGGTGCCAGTTCGCGAAGTGGACCCGCTAAAATATTAGCAACGACAACATCAGCTTTAAATTGTGGCTGATCTTTAGGTAAATAAAGTTCTAAACGATCTTCAACGCCATTGCGCTGAGCATTCGCCAAACTTGCTTGTAATGCTTGTGGATCAATATCAATACCGATCACCTTTTTAGCGCCAAGCTTTAAGGCCGCTAACGATAAAATGCCAGAGCCACAACCAAAATCAACCACAGTTTTACCGGTTAAATCAAGGCCATCAAGCCAAGTTAAACATAATGCAGTGGTTGGATGAGTACCCGTGCCAAACGCTAAACCTGGATCTAACATCACATTAACCGCATCAGGTTCAGGTACATCACGCCAGCTAGGACAAATCCATAAGCGTTCGCCAAATTTCATCGGATGAAAGTTATCCATCCATTCACGCTCCCAGTCTTTATCTTCAAGCTGTTCCAATTTGTATTGCATTGCTTGTTTATCTGGGTGAATACCTTGTAAATAGCTAACAACTTTATCCATGTCGTGATTGGCATCAAATAACCCCATTACCACGGTATTATGCCAATAAATTACTTCATCACCAGGTAGAGGCTCATAAATCGGCGTATCTTGTGCGTCTATAAAGGTGACTGCTTGTGAGCCACAAGCCATCAGCCAGTCGCTGTATTTTTCGGCAGTATCTTCATCTGCGTTTAGTCGAAGTTGAATCCAAGGCATGGGTTACTCTCATACTTGATAAATAAATTGGCGAAAGTTTACCACTTGTTAAGTTTTGCAGGTAGGTGTTAAATACATTTATCTAGAGGTATTTTTTCTTACTTGTATATATATCAACTCATTAAGCAGGTATATTTACCTCATGATATTTATGGCGCAACAAGCTTAACTTTTATGCAATATTTTCCGATTTTTCTAAACGCCTCACAAATTAATGCCCTCGTTATTGGGGGCGGTGATGTCGCCGCTCGTAAAATTGAGCTGTTATTAAAAACAACCAAGCAAATCACCATTGTCAGCGAACAATTATCACCAACGGTTGAACGGTTGATCAAAAGTAATAACTTAACTTGGCATCCACATAATTATCAAACCGGCTTAATGACAGAAAAAAACCTGATCATCGCAGCAACGGATGACGAAGCCGTTAATGCCAGTGTTTCAGAAGAAGCAAACCGCTTAAATTTGTTAGTAAATGTTGTCGACCAACCTGAATTATGTAGTTATATCACGCCAGCGATTATTGACCGTGATCCTATGATAGTGGCAATTTCCAGTTCAGGCAGCTCGCCAGTCTTAGTGCGAATGTTGCGTGAACAACTTGATAAAATGCTACCCAATGGTTATGGCCGCTTAGCAGACTTTTGTTTTAAATTTCGTGATCATGTTAAAGCACGAGTAAAAGGCATACGTAATCGTCGAATTTTTTGGGAAAATATGCTGCAAGGCAGTATTGGCCAACTCATTTTAGGTGGCGACGTTAAAACCGCTGAACAACAACTGATTTCAAATTTAAATGAAAAAACACCACCACCTGATGGTGAGATTGTTTTTATTCACACCCAAAATGGCGATCCAGATAATTTAACTTTAAAAGCACACCGTGAATTACAGTTTGCTGATGCGGTATTTTATGATGAAGAAGTAAATACGGGTTTAATTGAATATGTGCGCCGCGACGCCGATAAATTTCCTCAAACGATCAGCAGTGATATCACCATTAATTTCCAACATGCGTTAGAACTTGCGCAAAAAGGCCAAAAAGTGATTTATTTGTTATCTGGTTATACACCATTACAACCTAATGCTGCCTTGGATTTAAGTGGTATTCGTAAACAAGAAATTGTTAGTGGTGGCTAGGTATTTAGAAACCCCATCGAAATAGCATTAACTTCGATCTGGCTCATAAGCTTTATGATGCTAACTATTTAAATACACTGCAGTAAAAGTTAAACAACAAAAGCGGAATTCAATCTGTCAGACCACTATTGGGTCATATGCGACAAACCGTAATTCCGCTAATAATCTCTTTACTAATATTTAGAAAAACCAAACCGCCGATAAGCTAACTACATCAACGTCATCAGCTGTTGAATATCCTAAACCCGCTGAAAATTGATCGGTGAAATGATACAAAGCTGAAGCATTGAAACTTGTTTCAGAATCATCTTTAATTGCGATATAACTGATAGAGCCCATCAGTTCTAATTGCTCGGTGACAAGTGAGCGAATACCTGTTTCTAATCCATATCCGTTACCATTATCACGTTCAGATATATCACCTAACGAGGCTTTGCTATTAACATCTTCAAATGAAAAAATACCAAAAACATCAGTATTCTCAGCTAATGCATGGCGATAACCAGCCCCAATTGAGAATGAGTCCATCTCGACATCAATTTTCATATTAGCAACATCAATATCGTCAGATATTGAACCATAGTTCACTTCTAGAAATACGTTTTCAGCAACTAACTTCGTCCCTGAAAGACTAAAACCTGACACTTTTTCACCATCTAAGTCGACAGAATCATAAGAAACTGACATGCTGTCCCAACGCAAAGTTTCAGCAGCCTGTGCGGTACCCATTGATAATAATAATGCAGATACTAGTGCTATTTTTTTCATTTTCAATCTCCATGCCCTATTTAAGATTTTCGTTAGTATTTGGGGCTACAAAACCAACATCATTTTATTATGTTTGTATGAAAGTATCACAACCTAAATAAAATGAAAATAGTTAACAATTAACTTTATCCATTATTTTGTACTGTAATTTAAATTAAAAACTTAATAATAAACAAAGCTTAACATTCCGTTTCAACGCTCTTTAAAATTAGCTTGTGTTCTACTTGAAGGATAAAAGAGTTAATTATGCTAAACGCTGTGCTGCCAAGTCATGGTTGATAATTTACATAGCAGCTCAGCCAGAATTTAAATCAGCGTATGTTAGAAGTATTTGTTAGCCCACACAAACGTGGGCTTGATAAGAAAACACAAGAGCAGCCTCTATTTTGTAGCCATAAAAATAGAGGTTGTAAGATGGTATCAGCAGCTCAATTGTCCTTAATGATCATGGCCATGATGCGCAGAGTTATTTTCAGTAACTATAACTTCCGTTTTAAAACCTTGTTGGATCATTTTAGCCAAAAAGGGATCAGCTTCATTATCACCAATATCACTGTAATCTGTGGTATTAAATTGATTAAGTTCGATAAACTTTTCTTTAACCGTTTTCGCTTCAAGGTTCAATTCGGTCAATGTCCATTGCTCAACGGTATGCGGACTGGTAGCTTTAAAGTCTTTAATCAATTGCAAAGCGGGATACCACGTTAATTCAAAATGATGTTCACCTTGTTGATAAACAAAATTCTGCAATAAATGACAACCCTCACCTGCTTGAGATCTCAAAGTGAATTTATCTAAAAAATCAGCCGCCAATAATTGCTGCTTTTGCTGCCATGTTTCAACATCGGTAATTTCTTGTGGTTGATATTCAATACCACGCTGGGCAGATAAAAAGTAGCGCGTTAACGATACTTTTTGGTTTTTCATTTGAAACCAAAGATGCGCAAGCCCTTGCTCTGGATATTGGTGAATAACAGCATTGCCATTTCGATACAAACTAAATTGCTGATTAATTTCCTTAAGCTCACTCGATGCTGGCTGTGATAATTGCTGACTCGTTTGATAATGAGCAACCAGCTGCGCTGGATTTTGTTGGCAAGTTTGACTAACACTAAAAAAACTGAAAAGGGATAACAATAATATTAAATATTTCATAACCTGTGGCTTATCGTAAAAAACTGAAAGAATATAAAAGAATAGCAAAGAAAAATAGATAACACCGTGATTAACGATGTTATCTATCCTAGCAGTGTTGTCGGCTTTTATTGCATGGCTTTTTCGGCACTCGCAACCAAGTCAGCCGCATAATCCATAACATGGAAAATAAGGTTTTGTTCGTTAGTTCCTGTCACTAAGTGTGCTCCAGGCCCTTGTGCATAAACCCCAACATCTTCCCCTGCATGTGTTTCGCTACCTAGCGGAATTAATGCTTCTTGATGAAAACCCGGTGACTGTGTGTCAACATTGGCTAAGTCTTGACGACCATTTGCCGCTGGTACTCCATAGCCGGCATCAGCATCAGTTTCTGTACCCAAGTCTCTAAAGCCTAAACCGTTGGTATAACCCACAGTAGTGTATGGCATACCATCGGCAGCTAAACTTGGTTCAGTTTGGCCAATACCAACGACTTTACCTAAAATTGGGTTACCACGTTTAGGGTAACCGGCAATGGTAAATACATGGCTATGATCTGCGGTTACAATAATTAACGTTTCTTCTGGATTAGTATTATCCATTGCCGTTTGTACCGCTTCAGCAAAAGCAATTGCATCTGTTAACGCACCATGAGCTGAACCGGCATGATGACCATGGTCAATTCGTCCTGATTCAACCATTAAGAAAAAACCATCATCATTGTTATCTAATACAGCTAAGGCTTTTTCTGTCATCTCACTTAATGACGGTTCACCGGCAATATCATTAACGCGATCCGCCTCATATTGCATGTGTGATTCATTAAATAAAGCAAATACCCGTTCAGTATTTTCCGCATTTATGGCATCAAAACCTGCTTGGTCAATTATATAATCGCCATTAGGGTAACTTGCTTGCCATTCTGCCGTTAAATCACGACCATCGGTACGATCGCCTTCAACACCAGATGCTGCATCAGCACTGTTGTAAGCCGCATCTTTTGGTAAAAAGTGACGACGACCGCCTCCCATTACCACTTCAATACCATCAACATCAACACCTGAAAAACGTGCTTCTAAATTAGTTTCAAAATTTACCAATTGTGAAGCAATATCTTCACACGCGGCACGTTCAGGGTTGTTATCAATATTCATATCTGAGATATCTTCCCAGTTACGATCAGCTGATTTAGCATAAGTTGCCGCTGGCGTTGCATGGGTAATACGTGCTGTTGAAATAATACCTGTTGATTTACCAGCAATTTCCGCAAGCTCTAACGCAGTCACTAATTCATTACCAGCAACCGTTGTACAATCACCACGAGATACACCTTCAGCAACACCAATAACACCAACATCCGTTTTAACACCTGACACTAAGGCCGTCATCGTGCCCGCTGAATCTGGTGTTTGGGCATCAACATTATAGGTTTTTGAAAAACCAGAGAACGGCATTTTATCAAAACTTAATTGATGTTCTTCACCCATTTTACCTAGCTGCTGTCCTGCTAAAATTCTAGCCGCGGTTACCGTTGATAACCCCATACCATCAGCAACAAATAAAATAACATTTTTCGCTTTACCACGAGTATTCTCAATATTATTCACTTGCTTTTCAGCCGCTTCAACTCTTGCTTCACTTTGTTGATACCAGCTATTTTGTACACTCACTGGAATATCGCTTGCTTTAACAGCGGGTTTTGAGTCGTTTGAATCATCACAAGCCGTTAATGCAACCAGTACTGATAGTGACAATAGTTTTAATGATTTCATTATGTGTTCCTCTTATTTAGCCACTAAGCCAAGTGATTTATTAATAATGTGAAAAATAACACTTTGCTCCATAACACCTTGCACTAACTGTGAATTTGGTCCAATCGCATGTAAGCTAATATCTTCACCAGCATGAGTTTCTGAACCTAAAGGAATAAGCGCTTCTTGATGGAAACCTGAAGTGTGTGTGTCAACGGCGCTTAAGTTTTGACGGCCAGCTGCTGCTGATTCACTATAAGCTGCATCCGCATCGGTTTCTGTCCCTAAATCGCGAAAGCCTAAACCATTGGTATAGCCTACCGTGGTATAAGGCATGCCATCATTCGCTAATGTTGGTTCAGTTGCACCAACCGCAACCACTTTACCTAAAATTGGATTGCCACGTTTAGGGTAACCGGCAATCGTAAATACATGGCTGTGATCAGCCGTTACTAAAATTAACGTTTCTTCTGGATTTGTATTGTCTACCGCAGCTTGCACGGCATTAGCAAATTCAATGGTGTCAGTTAAAGCATTGTAAGCAGAGCCCGCATGATGACCATGGTCAATACGACCCGATTCAACAACTAACATAAAACCACGTTTGTTATTGTCTAAAACATCAATCGCTTTACTGGTAAGTTCTGATAAAGAAGGTTCACCGGCAATATCATTGTCACGATCTGCTTCATATTGCATATGTGATTCATTAAACAAACCAAACACTTTATCCGTATCGTCAGCAACAATGGCATCAAAGCCTGCTTGATCGATCACGTATTTTCCATTTGGATATTCTGCTTGCCATTCAGCCGTTAAATCACGGCCGTCGGTACGATCACCTTCAACACTTGAAGCTGCATCAGCACTATTATAAGCCGCATCTTTTGGTAAAAAGTGACGACGACCACCACCCATTACTACGTCTAAGCCATCAACATCAACACCTGAAAAACGCGCTTCTAAGTTTTTTTCAAAATTAATTAATTGTGAAGCAATATCTTCACAAGCTGCACGCTCTGGATGATTGTCGATATCCATGTCAGAAATATCTTCCCAGTTACGCTCTGGTGATTTTGCATAAGTTGCCGCAGGAGTAGCATGAGTAATACGTGCGGTAGAAATAACCCCCGTTGATAAACCTTTAATTTCTGCTAACTCAATCGCAGTAACTAATTCATTACCAGCAACTGATAAACAATCACCTCGGCTAACATCTTCATCAACACCAATAACACCGGCATCCGTTTTTATACCCGACACCATCGCGGTCATTGTACCGGCAGAATCAGGCGTTTGAGCATTAACATTGTAGGTTTTTACTTGCGCCGAATACGGAAACGTTTCAAAGCTTAAATATCCTTCTTCACCTGATAAACCTTTGTTTTGACCATCTAAAATACGCGCCGCGGTTAAAGTTGAAATGCCCATGCCATCACCAACAAACAAAATAACATTCTTTGTTTTTTTGTGAATTTTTTGTTCGGCTTTCATTTGTACTTTTTTATCGGCTTCAGTAAACCAAGCACTATTTTTTTGTACGTCTGGCAAAACACCCGCATGACTTGTTGCAGCCATCAAAACAGCAGTTACTGCTGAGCGTGTAACCCATGTTGAGTTCATAACTCATTCCTCTGATGTTAATTAATAAAATTGATAACAAAATAAATAAACAGAATGAGAGTAAGAGGTTTGTGTGACAACTAAGTGACTGTTAAATGACGCAATGACGAAAAATTTGTAACAGAAAAATGAATAACCTGACATGGCAATAAAGCCATGATGATGCAAGGATTCGTTTTGCAGGAATTAATATATTGGGCGCAAGGAAGTGCGCCCAGAAACATAAGAACGCATTATTCTTTAATTTGAGTCAATGATACTTCGATGCTGTCTTGCCCTAAATTAAACCAAGCTTGTCCATCTTGAATAGTGCATTGAATTTGCATTTGGCGGGTCACTAAATTAGCTAAGCCTTCAACAACATCTTCTGCAATAGTATAAATAGCAAGGTTTTTACGGGTATTAATATGGTTCTTTTCTTTTTGATACCAAGCGTCGAACATACCATTTTGTAAGCTATAAACTAACATCTGCTTAGCTTGATTACAGCCTTTTTTAATACGTTGCTCTGACGGCTGACCAAGCTCAATCCATAGCTCAATTTCATCGCTGTAGTTTTTTTGCCATAAATCAGGATCATCAACTTCGCTTAAACCTTTAGTAAAAGCTAAGTGCTCACTGGCGTTAAATGCAAAGGCTAACACCCTTAACATCATTCGCTTGTCTGACTCTGATGGATGGCGAGCAATAGTAAGTTGATGATCGGCATAATAGTTCCGATCCATATCTGAAATCGACAATTCAATTTTAAAAATGGTAGATTTTAATGCCATTAGCGTATAAATTCATATTTGTTAGCGTTAACTTAAGTGTTGTATCAATACAACACTGATGAATTCACCTAAAGATCAGGTGATTTTACAGCCGCTGGGCTTACGGCCTAGCCATAATACATTTTTTCGAGAACCGCGACAAAAGGAAATATTGTGATAAAACCAATAACAATACAAAAACTCTTATTTCTCACCTTAAGTTTTTTTATCAGCCAACATTCTCTTGCAGATGTTGCCGTAAAACAAAGTGGCGAGTTACGTCTTTGGCATAAAACATCATTAACCTTTGACGGCCCACAAACTTCAGAAAACGACAAACTTAATCCCTTTATTCATTACCGCTTAAATGTTGAGTTTGTTCATCCAGCCACAGGTAAAAGTTACGTTATTCCTGGATTTTTCGCCGCCGACGGTGATGCAGCTAATACCAGTGCCACCGCAGGTAATAAATGGCGAGTAAACTTTACGCCTGATGAATTAGGCCACTGGACATGGCAGGCAGACTTTCGCAAAGGTCCTTATGCTGCAGTTTCAACCATAGCACACCCCGGAGAAAGTGCGGGCTTTATGGATCAACAAAAAGGGGCTTTTACCGTAAAAGAAAATAATAAAAAACTCCCTGATTTACGCGCCAAAGGCCGTTTAGAATATATTAACCAAGCTTATTTACGTTTTGCTGGCAATGGCGAATACTTTATTAAGGCTGGCCCTGACGCACCTGAAAATTTATTAGCCTATGCAGACTTTGACGGCAGCTTTCATAACGACGGCCATAAAGATGATTTAGTAAAAAACTGGCAACCTCACGTACAAGATTGGCAAAAAGGTGACCCTACTTGGCAAGGCAATAAAGGCAAAGGATTAATTGGCGCACTCAATTATATTGCGGATCAGGGGATGAATTCTATTTCATTTTTAACCTTAAATATTTTAGGCGATGATCAAAACGTATTTCCTTATGTTGATTACAGCACCTATGATCGCTTTGATGTATCAAAATTAGCGCAATGGGAAATTATTTTTGCTCACGCACAAAGCAGAGGCTTATTTTTACATTTCAAAACTCAAGAAGATGAAAACCAAGGTTTATTAGATAACGGCGGCTTAGGCTTACATCGCCAAATTTATTACCGTGAATTAATTGCCCGTTTCTCACATCATTTAGCCTTAAATTGGAATATGGGTGAAGAGAATGGCGAATGGCATAACAAATATAAAAGCATGCCACAAAGTAAAATTCAGCGTTTAGCCATGGCAAAATATTTTCAGGAAAATGACCCTTATCACCATTTAGTGGTTATTCATAACGGCTTAAGTTTTGACGATCTTTTAGGTGCTGACAGTTTTTATACTGGCTTATCTTTACAAACATCAAGAGAAGATTACAGTTTGGTACACCCCGAAACTAAACGCCTTAGAACTTTACCTACAACTAATGGTCGCCCTTTTGCTGTGTCAGTTGACGAGCCAGGGCACCATAAATTTAACCTACCGCCAGATTCTGAAGATCCAGAGCATAACTTAGCCCGCATGAATGGCCTTTGGGGTGCATATACTGCTGGCGCTTGGGGTACTGAATGGTATTTTGGTTATGCCCACGAACATTCAGACCTCACCGCACAAAGCTGGCGTACACGTGAGTTATTCTGGCAACAAGCAAAGCATGTTTTAGACTTTTTTAAACTCAGTAATGTGCCTTACCATAAAGCAAAAAATCATGATGAAATAATTATCAATACAGCTGGTGCTCCTGCTAATAACGCTTGGGCCTTAGCGGATATTGGTGAGTTTTACATTGTTTATGTTAAAAATTCTCAATATGACGTGTCGATAAAAATGAAGCCATTAAAAGGTAATTACAGCGTAAGTTGGTTTAACCCAAGAACAGGCGGTAAGCTCCAAAAAGGAAGTATTGACAACATCAACATTGAAAAAGAAGGCAATATTTTTTGGGGAACACATAACGCCAAACTTGGTAAACCGCCGATTAATGACGGAAAAGATTGGGCAATATTAATCAAAAAACAATAACTTACCTACAATACATGAGCGCTTACATAATCGACAGTGGCGAATATAGATTTATCGTGGCAAATACGCTATGTTAGCGCTCACTAATAATTAGGTGATGCAGTATTTACTTAAAGTAAACTTATAAAGAATGGAGTTAAACATGAAAAACTGGTTAGTTGGCCTGAGTATAGTTTTATCGTTAATGTTATCGGGTTGTGAAAATTCACCAGAAAAAACAGAATCGCCAACCAAAACTCAATTAAAAGTTTTAATTGTGGATGGGCAAAATAATCACATGGTTTGGCCAAAATCCACACGCATGATGAAACGCTATTTAGAAGAAACCGGCTTTTTCACTGTTGATGTATACCGTACAGAATTTTTATGGCGTTCAACTGGTTATGATAATTATATTGATAAATTCCCATTAAATGATGGTAAAAATTATCAAACGTTAAAAGAGCCTAAAAGTGATGCTAACTTTAAACCTAACTTTGAAAATTACGATGTGGTGGTTTCAAATTTAGGTTGGAAAACAGCGGCATGGCCAAAAGCAACTAAACTGGCATTTGAAAAATACATGCGTAACGGCGGTGGTTTAGTGGTAATACATGCTGCTGACAATGCTTTCCCGAACTGGTTAGAATATAACAAGATGATAGGTTTAGGTGGTTGGGGCGATAGAACAGAAAAAAATGGCCCTTATGTTTATTACAATAAACATGATGAACTGATCACCGACACATCAAAAGGTAATGCTGGTTTCCATAGCCCTGCGCATCAATTCCCTATTCAGTTACGTAATACCACTCACCCGATTACTCAAGGCTTACCGGAAGTATGGTTACACACTAAAGATGAATTGTACGCGAAGTTACGAGGCCCAGCTCAAAATATGACAATTTTAGCTAGTGCATATCCACGTAACGTTAAAAATGGTATTGAACGACAAGAGCCTATTTTAATGACCATTGATTACCATAAAGGTCGTGTTTTCCACTCAACCTTAGGGCATGACCATAATGCTTTTGAAGGTGTAGGTTTTATTACTACTTTTTTACGAGGCACTGAATGGGCTGCAACCGGTGCGGTAACTATTCCTGTACCAGAAGACTTCCCAACAGAAAATAACGCAACTCGCCGCCAATTTATTGATTAATAAAAAACGTTTTTTGCACCATAAACTCTTAGCCGCTAATCCCCACGGTTAAGAGTTTATTTTTTTACATCAAATCAGTAAACCAATGAAAACACGCTTGATATCAGCCCGTTCAGCTTATACCAATTCCATTAAGTTTGTGATCATGTTGTGCGTAAGAAGAATAAATCATGGCAAGGCGCTTAATTGAACAATAGCTGGTTATTGGGATTGAAAGCAACGCAGCCATGGAATATTTTAACCCGCACAAGAGGGCAATAATTTAATGAAATTGGTATTAAGTTAGCAAGCGTAGCCTTCTATTCCCAACAACCATTTTTTACGATTTAAACCACCAGAATAACCCGTTAATTTTCCATCTTTAGCGATCACTCGATGGCATGGCACAATAATACTAATAGGATTTTTACCATTTGCTGCGCCAACAGCACGTACAGCTTTAGGTGCGCCAATTTGCTCCGCTATGGTTTGATAACTCACCACTTGCCCATAAGGAATGGTCATTAACGCTTGCCACACTTTTTTCTGAAACTCAGTGCCTTGGCTATTCAGCGGTAAATCAAAACATGTTAGTTGCCCGTTAAAATAAGCCTTAAGTTGTTGCTTAACATTTAACATCAGCGCACTGTCTGTTTCAGTTTTATTGATTGCATCTACAAAATGAATGCCAGTAACCGCTTGCTCTGTGATTGTGATCTGAACAAAGCCATAAGGAATGGTTAAATAACCAACCTCGATTTTATCCGTTACTAATGTCATTTTATGCCCTCAGTAAAATTGAAAACGCTAGGCTAATTAATTGCTAAATTATATAAACGTATAGAACATGCTCTCACATTCTTTTAGCGTTCTTTCACAAATCAAAGTTAAAACTTTTAACCTTGATTTATGCTACCCAATAACCTCAACAAACACCTTTTAAATTTACCACTAACTATGAAACTGGCTGCTATTAATTTGGAGTTGGTTGGCTACGATTTCCTCTCGGCGCTACATCTTCATATGTTGCATTAATGTCATCACTCATTTTCACTTCATCAAGGTATAAGTAATGATCATTTTTCATGACATCTAAATTACCATTAAAATACATGCCCCAAGATGGATAAATTCCTTTATCATCATTATAGCCAAACTGAATATTATGTTTATTTAGTACTTTTTTCCCATCAACCCAAAGCTCTAACAAGCCAGTTTTTGACTCTGAATAATCCACTTTTACATGTAAAACAAAATCAACCCATCTATCTAAATAACCGCTTTTAGCGCCTGGAATAGTATAATATTCGGTTCCCTTTCCAGTTCTAGTGATGCTGTTTTCATCAGGATCCCACTTCCAGCTTCCGCGTAAACCTTCCTCGGTCATCGTGATACTAAATGGTGGATTACGAGAATGCTCTTTCAGTCTTTTATCGGCACTGCCATGAATTTGAAAAAACAGCCAATGGTTAAGTTCAGTTTGAGTACCTTCAGTAGGAAAATAAAAGCTAAAGCCAAACCATGCTTCTGCTCCCATTACTTTGTCGGTTTTAAAACCATGAAACATAGCCTTACGATCAACATTGTCTATTTTCTTCTTATCGCCATTATATGCCGCTGGATTTTCATGCTTCCAAACCAGTTTGGCGGCATAGTTTCCATAACGAACAATGTTATCTTCTAACACAAACGC
The DNA here is from genome assembly GCF_053470345.1 of Thalassotalea agariperforans. Lineage (NCBI taxonomy): Bacteria > Pseudomonadati > Pseudomonadota > Gammaproteobacteria > Alteromonadales > Colwelliaceae > Thalassotalea > Thalassotalea agariperforans. The sequence goes on from NZ_JBQMWH010000004.1 coordinate 20,281, forward strand.
GTGATCGCCTTGTAGTTGATTAAACATAAAGTTTTTAGCTAACTCTTTTTTTAAACCTGGCGTAAAACCTAAAGGACTCTCAGCGTTCCAACCACCCTTTTCAAATGACTCATCAACTTTGTAAGTGCTTTCAGCAAAAACTGAACTACTACAAATAAATAAAGATAAAGGCACAAATACTTTTTGTGTAAAGCCAACCAAAAAAACTTTTTTTAAACCAAACATAACTACCTCTTTTTACCTAAGTGCCTATTCTACATTCTGGGCCTACTACTTGTAGTAGAAAAATAAAAAACACAAATCTATGTTACTTTTCTAATCCATCATTTCTAAAGATTTTAATAATGATGACTCAAACTGTCAGCAAATACAGTCTATACATTGTATTTCAGCATCTTAGCGAAAAAGAGTGTGATTTGTAATTAATGAACCGCTTCATCATTAGACATAAAGTTATCACTTAATAATTCCAACATCGCATCTACAGGCCAAATACAGTCTTTTTTTCCTTTCACATTACAAGGCCTTTGCGCTAACCAAGCGGCTGTTTTATAAGGTGAGCATTCCGTAATTTTGGCATTATCGTACCAAAGCATATGCTCAATATCACCTTTCATCTGATTTAGCGTTCCCTGCACACTACGATCATTCGAGTTATTAATAGACACAGGTGCTAGTAGATCTTGTGCGCTTTGCATCTGTTCTTCGTTAGCGCCGACCTTTAATAAGGTATTCATAAAGCAATCAGCAAAATGATAATCAAATGCGGCGAAATCAGGTTTAGTTAAACCAATCATAAACACAGGAAAACGGGTTTGATTATGTACCAGTAGCACGCAATTTCTTCGTTGTAAAATTAACAAATTTGCGTGCCAGCCCGAAAGCGGATTGTTTAGAATAATTTCAGAACCGCCTTCTCTGATGCTTGATTTTAGTTGCTCACCTTCCGGCTGCTTTTCACACAATAAGCCTTCGGCAACAGGTAATTTAGCAATAAGTTTTTGAGTGCAATATAAATGAATCATGTTAAACCTTAATACTTGGTATTTCAGCTGCTTGCGCCTTTAAATTCTTAGTTTTTTCTAAAATGTGTTTAGCCAAACTATTAAAGTATTGAATATCATCAGATGTAAGAATGTTCGCTGTTTTTTCATCAAAAGTTATCAATTCATTAATTAAGCTATGATTCTCCAGTTGCTTAATGACTTTATCGCTTAGTGATACTAATAACCGAGACAATAGCTTTTTATCTATGTTGCAAGTTTCAGCAAAGTCAGCAAGTTGGTAGGCATGAATATCTTTTGGCTCAAATTCATCCCCCATCGCCATAGCTAACACATGTTTAAACTGTGGAAACATCGCGATATTGACCAGATCATAAGCAGGTGTGAATTGCACATTCGTTTTATCAAAAAAGAGAGAAACGTTTTTACCGTGGCTGTCATAGTTGCTGATCATCAAATTAAAAAGCTGCCAATTTATCAGCCACTGTTTGCTTTCTATTGGCGAAGACATACCATCAGTGAATGCAAATAGCTTTTCTAAGCTTGCACCATCGCGGATATGCTTCACATCTCGACCATCACCAAGGTTTCTCTCGTATTTATGCTCCCGAGATAAATTGAGCGCTTGGCAACCATCAATCACATGACGCCGCATAACTTTGTTTAAATCTTTAACATACTTGCGATCAAACCGTTCAACAATCAGCGCGGGGTGCATGCCAAAGCGACTAAACTCAACACTCGCGGTTGGCAAACCAACCGCCTCTGAAAGTTTCATGCAAAAATATTCATTGAGTACCAAGTTCAGACAGTTTTTCTTTTCAAATTTTAAAATATGCGTGGAGCAGAGCGAACCATCACCAAAACCAATTTGTCGTTTATCAACATTCGTTTCATCATCAATAAATACGTTAAGTTTGTCTTGCACGCCCGCGACACTAAGCCGAGGTTTGTCATCCCAAGTCAATAAACCAAATTCTTCTTTTGTATCAAGCCTTGCGATGAGCTCATCTTGTTCTAATGCTCTGAATATTGGTGTTAATTTGTAATCTGGATTATTTATCGAATCACTCTCGGCTGCTGACATAAAAGTAATAGCACCAGCAAGATCGTTACCTAACGCACGAATTTGTGAATAGACATTTTTTTCTGATACACCAAGGTTTTCAGCTAATAATTTACGAGCTTCTCCTTCAGGCAATGCGTTATCAAGGTAGTTATAAGCCACTGTTGGGTTATGTAGGTTGTTCAGCATCAAGTGAGGGGAAATAGCAAAGCCACTCTGTTGCCAATTAGAAGAATAAGCGAGCTTTAATAAGTGAGTACTGCTATCCAAAGACAAAACACCAATGGTTTTATCACCGTACATTACATTGAGTTGATAGGCTGAAGATTGAGCCTCATTTTGCTTATTGGTCGATACCCTATTTTTTGATAACACGGCTAAACCCACTCGCTCTCAATTGTTATTGAATTATCATTTTTCTCATGGCTTTCAGAGTTGGCTAACGCGCTAGTGGTTAATTTAATACCTAAACCATTCAAAACAGCGAACATAGCCGCTAGTGTGCAATTGCCATTACCATTTTCAAGACGAGATAATGTGTTAATACCAATACCACACAAAGCAGCACAGTCAGCCAGTTTTATACCGAGTGTTGTACGCTTAGCTTTGATCAGTTGCCCCAGTACCTCGGCATTACCAATAAACTCTTCGCAAGGTAGTTCAGAAACAGTTACCTTCTTTGCCATATTTACTTACCTATTAGAAACAAGATACAAAAATAATTAATCACCGTATGTAGTGATTATAGATACGCTAAAGCATTATTCAATTAAATTCACCAATAATGGTGAATTTAATTCATAGAATTGTACATTAATTACTTTATTCACCGAATTTGGTGAATAATGATTGGATACCCCTAAAAGGTACTTTTCTTAATCCTCGCTTGCTCATCAGTTAACCGCCAACCTATGTAACCCGCGGTCAACGGCACACGCGCTGGAAATTCCCTTCACGTTATAAACGCAAAATAGTAATTCTTGATTACCTAGTTAGCTCTTAAACTTTTTTAAGCAAGTATTTATCAGGTAGGAGAAGTATTTTTTAGCATGTGATGAATTGCTCCCAAAGGCAGTTAGTTGAATAAACTCAATGTCACTACTATTCTGAAAAAGCGTATAACTAGTAAATATCCTGAAAAAACAAAACCGTCTAAATGACGGTTTTTATTGGTATTTTTGACAACATAAAACAAATTGAAATATCATTCAATATTCTGGATCTGAATATAGATAAAAACATTTTAAACCATAAATACCAATAACTTAAAATAAAAATAAAACCAAAAAAACAACATTAGTAACCACTTTAGTAACCACTAAAAAAGCAAGATAACATTTATCGGCTTATTTATTCTTATCTAATTTTTTTATAGCTGCGGATAAATCCTGATCAACTTTACTAGGTTTTAAATCAATTACACGTCGATATTTATTGTATTCTTCCTTCACTTTCAACTTAGCTTGCTCAGCAGATATCTTACCTGCATGAGTTAAAATATCGTATTCACTTAATTTTAGAAAATCGTCTAGTTTATTAGACCAATCTTCCATTCTCATTAATTTACCACGTTTAGCTTGAAGCTCTGCGAATTCAAGATAACTAGCCACTAAACGATTCAACGTATCTAATTCATCCTCAGATAAATAGTTTTTACCTGTTACAACTTCTTTTCTCGTGGGTTCATCGCCAGCAAAATGTGTTAACCCTAAATGAGGTTTATCTGAACTTATGCGTTGGTAAACAACTTCCGCGGCTGTATGACCATGAGCAGCCCAATGCATTTTATTTTGCACCTGCGCAAAAAACTTAATACTCGTTTGTGCCTTGCCATCATAATCAATGCTCGTGGCATATATATCACAAATTTTTCGCCAAAATACTTTTTCAGATGACCGAATATCACGTATACGATTAAGCAGTTCATCAAAATACACACTAGATTCTGGATTTTTTAAACGCTCATCGTCCATCACAAACCCTTTAACCAAATACTCTTGTAAGGTTTGTGTTGCCCATTGTCTAAATTGAATACCTTGCGGAGAGCGAACTCGATAGCCAACAGCAAAAACCACATCTAAGTTAAAGTACTCTAATTGCCGATTAACCTCTCTTGAACCCTCTATTTGAACTGTTGCATATTTTGCAACGGTTGACTTTTGTACAAGTTCACCATCGTCATATATATTCTTTAAATGCTTAGAGATAACAGACTTATCTCGCCCAAATAAGGTACTTATTTGATTTAAACTAAGCCATAAATTGTCTTCTTCTAATCTGCACTCTATTTGAGTTCTACCATCATCGGTTTGGTAAATAAAAAATTGACCTCTAGACTCACTGCTAATTATTTCTGTCACAATACATGTTACCTAAATTAATCTTGATGAAGCTTGTATGTAATTGAGGGAAACTTATCCGTTATCTTGCTGGCAAATTCCTCTGCACTTTCTTTGCCCCAATTACGTACGACATAATATTCATTGCCGTCGTATATCAATTCAGGGTCACGAGATACACGATACTTATTATATTTTTTGTTTGTTTCCGTGACTTCTGATTCTAATTTTATCAGCGGAAAGGAGCATGTGTTATCGGATCTCAAGAACTCAAAAACGCTCTGATTAATCAAGCCCTTATTGTTAAGCAATTGCACAGTGCAATAACCAATATCTGATTTACGAATGTGAGCGTGTACTTGTTCGTCATTAAAGTAAATTGAATATCGGCTTGTGTCTCTGCCACCAGAACGCGAGGCTCGTTCTTTTTGCCTCTTCTCACGTATCTTAACTTGATAATCTTCAATTTCAGGAATAGGTATTACTGACTGTACATCTAGCAATATTTTACCGTCACTTTCATATGGGTGCATTCGAACACAACGAATAGATAAGCCATAATCATTTAGCCACATTACCGTAGTTGTTAATTCACGCGAGAACTCGGCTGAAGCTAGTACGATTTTTACTTCTTGGGCAAATTCGTCTTCTTCTTTTTCGTCCCAACCTAAGAACTCAAGGATTGAGGCTTCAGCATCTAGATCTAGGTCATTGGCTTTAATGTAGTCGGCGTAGATATCAACCAAACGATCAAACGTAAGCGTAGAAACCATTGCTGCATATCGCACCGCTTGCAGTTCCATATGACCACCATCTTCAGTGCGCTTTAGTTCAATAACAACTATATTGGCTTGCTTATCAATACCTAATAAATCAATGCGTCTGCGACTTTCATCCCATTCACCAAACTCTTCAGCAACAACTAAAGTGTCTGGCGAAATGATCTCGATTTGATGTTTAAGGAGACGCTGTAAATCTTCACGTTCTTTTAACCCCGATTCAGAAAACGTGGTTCTGGAGATTGTTTTTATTTCGTTGTCTGTTACTTGATAAATTGCCATTTAACCTCCTGTACCGTCTTGTTTTTTAAGTTCTCTATATTCCCACCGAAGGAAATTCATCGTTATTGTGTAGATATTAAAAACAAAGGTCTTTAACAACAATAAAAGATAAAAAAAGCTACAGCCAACAATAATATAAGCCACTTTTATCAGAGTTACTTTTAAACACGTACTGTAAGGCATTAAAGCGATCAAATTTGAAAGTAGCCCGCCATTCTGACCAAAAAGCTCTATGGCAAGATATAGAACTGAAAACACTATATACATTATGAAGACTTTCATAAATGTGAAGAAGTTATATTTAAGCGTAGGTAGGTTAGTCTTTTTATTTCTATGCGACATCATCGCCAACATCATTTCAGGCTTGGATAAAGTCGCAAATATTGTAAAACCAGCAATCAAAAAACCTAGTGTTGTTATAGAGAAATTAAAACCAGCAGAAGCCCACTTCCTAGTATCGGTAAGTATAAATGCAATCTCCGTTTCAAGTACGAAGGCATTTACCGCTAAAGCTAACATCACAATAACAACAGAAAAGAACTGAAACTTACTTGGCTTTATTGTTCGAGACAACCAATAAACATCCCAAAGACTTTTTTCGCTTGTTAGTTCAGACTCTTCGAAGTTCATAATCATAACCGTTCAAAAATTGACTTAACTTTCTCAGCAGCATTGCCAACTAGCTGAGGAAGCTTGATTACTTGAGATTGAACAAGGTACTTGAACTGCCCATACTTAACTTGAGCCGCTCTCTCGATATCCTTTGGGATATCTTCTAACTCTACAGTTAGACTAAAATCATCATTACTACCCCTAATTGTATCTCCTTGCTCATCATAGCCTTTAAATTTAACTTCTGAATTTCCTAAACCAGTAGCAGAGCTTGTTTGCTCAAGCGCTTGAGCTGCATTTAGCCCTTCTTTAGTATTGCTAAACTTCAAGGCCGTTCTCTTACTATTCATTTCATTGCCAACGCTGTCTAATGATGCCCAAAAATCATCATTATCAATTTCTTCATTGTTGGTTGGAAGAAGCTTAATAGTAAGTTCATCAATATGTTTAAAACGGCCGACGAAAGAATTGAGGTCTTGCTTGTCGGGCAATGGCGTTATTCTTAAAAATGGGCGCGGAAGATGTTCTTTAAGAGCCTTCTTAGTTCTTGCCGATAACTCATTATTCTTCTTTTTTTCTTCTTTATCTTTGTCGTATTCTTCCTGAATAAATTCTCTATAGCGCGCACTTAGGCAATATTGACTAGTTGATTGAAAATTCTGTATGTTTGGAGCGCCTGTTGTTTCCTGACATAAAATCAAACGGTGATTACTCAATACCAATAAAAAAGTGGAACTTGGCGCGGTTTCTAATTCGCCTGTTTTTTCAACTAGTCCGCTTTCTTTACTAAAAATTTGTTCCCTTTTTAACTTGGTATTTTTAACAATTCGACCGGTGATACCCAATTCAGGACTATTTTTATCATCATTCAATACAACAATTTTTGTATCTAAAAAGAAGTACTCACCTTTATCCTTAAGTTTTCTTATGTATCTCATTTCTTGAAACGAAGGCATTACGACTTCGTCAAACAAATCTAGCAATACTTTATGCTCGCCAAATTTTAATGTGTAGTTACCAAATTCAATTCGTTTAACTGTAGACATGTTCATCCTTTTCCTTGTTATCTATGTGGCAATAGTTGAAAGTACCAACACCTAATTCAACTTTCCACCAACCCCTTTGAACTTCTCAACAAACGCAGCTATTTTCTGAAAAACAGTCTGTTTCTTAGTTTTAAATTTCGGATTAAGTGGGCTCATTTTAGGCAACGTCGAGTTTAATTCTGTGCCATTTTCACTGGCGTATTCTCGCTTTAACGAAGTAGAAATATAACGTTTAGCTTCAGCTACATTCAAGTCCTCAGATTTGATTAATTCATCTGCTTCACGTTTACGCTCTGCTTGCGCGAATTTAAAGAAGGCATCAATTATGTTAGCTTTTTCGCTAATGTCATCCAAATTTGTTTTGTTGATGAAATCAACAATCAAACTTTCTTTAGCTCGGTTGCCTAAACTAGCCCTAATTAAGCGGCGCACTTCATCAATCAAGTCAGACTTATTTTTGTTCTTTTTATTATGTTCAAAAATCAATTCAAGAATATAATCTAAATTGATTTCTTGGGATTTAAGCAAGTCCACTTCAAAAACCACATCGTCCCAATCAATAGTCGATTTGTCATTAGCATCAGCGGCTTTTTCTCGTCTCTGCCAATCACGGATATCGTTGTATGAAGAACGGTAATCTTGAATTTTACGATCTGCGGGTAGTCGAATCGTTTGCAATTCAGCTAATTTTTCATCATCTAAGTAATGTTGTTCTTTAAATGTTTCAACCGCTTCAGCATCACTTAAATCAACTTCTTGTAAGGCTTTTAAGCTCGCGAATTCATCATAGTTTTGAAGCACATTTTCAACGCGTAAATATTCGCCGAAAAGCTTAGCAAACGCTTTTTTGTCTTTTTCTTTAACAATATCATCGGGATTTGGAAAACGTTGTTCTAACTCATTAACGACAGCCATAAAACCACGCCTTGCTTTACCTGTTACAACGTCAGTAAAGCCTTCCATGTACTCGGCATAGCTTTTTTCTAACACCACATTTTTAGTGTTTTTATCACCAAATAGGGTGATCGCATCTACAGTCGCTTTTTCTAAGTGACGAAATGTAACGATATTACCGAAAGTTTTAGTGGCATCATAAATGCGGTTTGTGCGTGAATAAGCTTGCATTAAGCCGTGGTAACGCAAGTTTTTATCAACAAATAGCGTATTTAGTGTTGGGGCATCAAAGCCCGTTAAGAACATGCCTACTACAATTAATAAATCAACTTCTTTCGATTTAACACGTTTGGCTAAGTCACGGTAATAGTTTTGAAAGCCGTTACTGTCTACGCTGAAATTGGTTTTAAAGTGGCCGTTATAGTCATCAATGGCTGCACTTAAAAACTCTTTAGCACTGCTGTTCATCGCACTATCCATAGCAGAAAGATCAAGGCTCTCATCTTCAATATCACCTAGAGCGTCTTGCTCTTCATTCGCTGCAAACGAAAATATTGTCGCTATGCGTAATGGCCTGCTTTCATCTTTTTGTAGGTTGTTCAGCGATTCATAATATAACTTAGCTGCATCAACACTACTTACCGCAAACATGGCATTAAAGCCTTTTGCTCCAGCTTGTTTACGGTGTGTTTTCTGACGAAAGTTACTCAATATATATTGTGAAATCTCTTTAATACGCTCTGGGTGCATTAACGCTTTTTTATTCTCTAATGCACTAAGCTTTTTCTCGTCTTGTTCTGTTTCAATTTCTTTAAATTTAGGGCGAACATCATTGTAATCCACCTTAAACTTCAGTACTTTTTCATCACGAATGGCATCGGTGATCACATACGAATGTAGCTCTCGACCAAACACACTGGCAGTGTCTTCGGCACCGAGGGCATTATAACCTGCAAAAATAGGCGTACCTGTAAAACCAAACTGATAAAACTTCTTAAACTTCTTCTTAAGATTCTTTTGCGCTTCACCAAACTGGCTACGATGACATTCATCAAAAATAAAGACCACCTGCTTATTGAAGATAGGTAAATCAGCTTCACCTTTCATCAAGTTGTTTAGCTTTTGGATAGTCGTTACCACGATTTTATTATCGTCTTTATCCAAGTTGCGCTTTAACCCAGCGGTACTGTCAGAGCCATTAACACTATCAGGTGAAAAGCGCTGGTATTCCTTCATGGTTTGATAGTCTAAATCTTTCCTATCAACCACAAAAAACACTTTATCAATAAAGTCTAAATCGGTTGCTAATCGGGCTGATTTAAAGCTGGTCAGCGTTTTACCTGAACCCGTGGTATGCCAAATAAAGCCGCCACTTTCTGGCTTGCTCCACGTTTTGCTTTGAAACGAGCTTTTTATTTTCCACAAAATTCGCTCACACGCTGCAATTTGGTATGGACGCATTACGAGCGAGGTATTGCTCACGTCAAATACCGAGTAATTCAGTAATACATTCAGCAAGGTGTTTTTCTGAAAAAACGTTGCAGTAAAATCTTTAAGATCTTTTATCAGGTTATTATCAGACTTCGCCCAATTCATCGTGAAGTCATAGCTATTTTTATTACGCTGGGTAGTATTAGCAAAATAACGAGTATCTGTACCATTAGATATCACAAATAGCTGAAGATATTTAAACAACGAATTATCAGCATTAAAGCTTTCTTTGCTGTATCTGTGTATTTGGTTAAAGGCTTCTCGAATGGCAACACCGCGTTTTTTAAGCTCTACTTGTACTAAAGGTAAACCGTTCACTAAAATAGTCACGTCATAACGGTTTGCATGGCTGCCTGTTTGCTCAAATTGCTTTACTACCTGAACTTTATTTCGAGTAATTTGTTTCTTATCAAGTAAGTAAATATTTTGAATATGACCATCATCAAAAATAAAATCATGCACGTAGTCATCGTGAAGTTTCCGAGTTTTATCGACGATATTTTCACTTGGCTTATCTAAAAAAGTTTCAACAAAACGTAGCCATTCACCTTCGGTAAATTCAACTTTATTTAAGTCTTGTAGCTGCACTCTTACGTTAGCTAGCATTGCTTTTGTATTGGTTAAGCCGGGAACAAACTCATAGCCTTGATTAACTAAATCTTGGACTAATTCATGTTCCAAATCGCTTTCGCTCTGGTAGCCTTCGGCTACTTGCCATTCCTTGCTGTACTTGTCTAATACAATGAAATTATTCGACTCAGCAATTGTTTTATAATTAGTCATTTTGTACTGTTCCGTTATTGTGGACTAGTTCTAAACTTAAACATTTCATCCAGTTGGCTGACCAAGTAGCCCAATACTCGTTTATGTTCATCTGAAATAGTAGAAACTTCTTCACTAGCATGTTCAGAATGACTATAAATATTAATGATGCGAGCATATGGGTTTTCACTACCACCTTCCACCTCAGGAAGTAAATCGCCCCACTTTTCATAACCCAAGAAGGTGGATGTTTTTTCAAGAATATTTCGCAAAAAATTAAAATGGTATTTGTGTAGCTGACCTGATTCAATTGCCTTTTCAAGCTCACTTTTCAACTGTAAATGATAAGAAAATGGTGAATCGTTGCTTTGAGGTAGCAAATCATGGCTTCCATCATCGTACTTTTTCAAAATGTATTTTTGAGCTCGTTTCAATTCATTGTGTAGTACGTTGTAAAATAGTGGGCTATGAGTTGTTATGATGAACTTCAAATTATTTGAGCTACTTGATTTGACCAACCGAGCCAAGCTAGCGGCTAAATCAATAAGGTGATTTTCATCTAGTGAGCTAACTGGATCATCAATAAAGATATATTCAAGTTGATTAAATTGGTCTGTTGAACGCTCATCTTCGGGCGAATTTAATGTTTCGATGACCAGTTTCAACAAAGTATAAAATAAACTCCAGACGAAACCACTTTCTTCACCTTTCGATATCTTAATGTTTTCTGAAGGCTCATCATTTCCCCTTTGAAAAGTGAAACTTACTTCACTGAAAGCCTTTACAATTGAATTTGGATCAGAAGTATTCTTTAAATATTCTTCATTAAATCTTGGCGTTAACTTGTCATCGTAATATTTTTGAAAATTTTCAATTACATTTTGATCTTGGCCTTCATCTTTCAAAACCCAGTCTGTGAAGGTGTTTTCTTGTATTTTAAGTTTTGGTTCTGCGTCATTTTCTAAGTCGTTGTCCCAATAAAACAAATCTTCAGTGAATGCATTATAGTAAAGGTATTTTGTACGAGAAACGTCATTATTTTCATCAGCTTCAGCTTCTGGTAAAGGGGATATTAAGTGTTTAACTTCCTTAGACAATCTTGTTTTACCTGTACCATTGAACGCGTAGATTAGTTGCACTTTGGGTACAGGTCTTGACTCTTCAACCTGATGAGTGTCATTCGGATTTCTAGGTGCAGTCTTTTGAACGACCTTTGGGGTAGTTAAATGCAGTGCGATATCAGAAAGTGTATTAGTCATACTAAGCTACTACCTCGTTAACCTTTGGAAAGCTTAAAAGCAAATCACGGTAGTATTCATATTGCTTTTGACGTAATTCAATTTCGCGAGGCAAACTTTCGCTGATTGAGGTGGTAAGCGAGTCGTATTTATCAAGGATAGTAACAATACGACTTTGTTCTTCTATAGATGGGAGTATTACGTTAAAATTTTTAAGCCAACCCGTGTTTAAATTTACCTTGGCTGCTCCATGTGTATTTTTTCTTACCTGCTCCCAGAATAAATCAGTATTCATCCAATGTTTAATATATGAATTTAAAACTTTTTTTGAATCAACCCTTATGTAGCCAAGACTTACGAACATACACAAAGGTTCATCTGTATCAACAATAACAGGGTGACCTAAATTTGACCCTACACGTGTAAACAATACATCTCCACGTTTTGGTTTTGCATTTGAGGTTGAGTTTTTAAATTCATCTTCAGAGATATATTTTGTATCAGAAAGATCTAAAAAGTCCTTAGATGTACTTCTCGCTGATATGAATTTTACCCCGCTATCTACATACTTGGGGGTATAAGTTAAACCTAAATATATTTCAGCAATATCTGCCAACTTCTCTTCTTTATTACTTGAGCCACGTATTATCTGCTCGCGATAAAAGTTATGTTGTTTTTTCCTAGTATATAGCTCGGTGGTTAGCTCGGTGGTTAGCTCGGTGGTTAGCTCGGTGAAGCTATCTAGTATCCGTACAATTTCAGCCTGAATTGCTAATGATTTTTCTAGGTTATCAGGGCATGGTATAGGGATTTGAATTGACTTCAGTTGACGTGCTGTAATCAACGGCTGACCAGCTCCTTGAGCATATTGATTCAAATTTATATTTACCAAATAATAATATAAGTACTTTAAAATAATACTATTTTTATTTTCAACGATTAATGTGTTGTCCGAAACATCATACTCACCTTGAGCTATATTCACACGTCCAGCATTAGCGCCAACTCTTGCAATCAAAATCATGTCTTTGTCATAAACTTTGTTATTTGTCCTTCCAATTATCCCGGTTGAACCAAAAACTGGATATAAACCATCAGTGCTTTTTTTCTTATTTTTCCCAGATGAAATTTTTATACTGAGATCACCTAAGTCAATTAACTCAACCTCAGCACCATCCAATAACTTTGCTACAAAACAGAACTGGCTCATGCCTGAGCCTCCGCACTGTCAATTTCAGAGACAATGGCATCAATATCACTTCGTAGCTGGTCAATTTTGGCGACGGTTGTTTTTAGCTCCGTATTGAGCTTGGTAATATCAATTACTTCCCGAGTATCTTTGGCTTCAACATAACTGCTCACAGAAAGGTTGTAGTCATTAGTAGCGATATCTTCATTGGCAACTGACAAGGCAACGTGTTCTAAGTTTTCTTTACTATCGAACACATCCATAATTTTTTGAATATGTTCGTTTGTCATCACGTTGTTATTAGTTTCTTTTTTGAAAAAGTCTTCGCCACTGGCATCAATAAACTGGATAGCATTTTCAGCTTTATTTTTAGCTAACACTAAAATATTTACCGCTATCGTTGTGCCAAAAAACAAATTTGGTGCCAGTGATATCACGGTTTCAACATAGTTGTTGTCAACAAGGTATTGGCGAATTTTCTTTTCAGCACCGCCACGGTAAAAAATACCAGGGAAGCAAACAATAGCGGCACGGCCTTTACTCGATAAGTAATTAAGTGCGTGAAGTACAAAAGCAAAATCGGCTTTTGACTTAGGCGCTAATACCCCAGCGGGTGCGAAACGGTCATCGTTAATCAGTGTTGGATCGTCTGAGCCAACCCACTTTACTGAATACGGCGGGTTAGAAACGATAGCATCAAATGGTTTATCATCACCAAAATGCGGTTCAGTTAACGTATTACCTAGCTGCATATTAAACTTGTCGTAGTTGATGTTATGCAAAAACATATTCATACGCGCTAAGTTGTATGTTGTGTGGTTGATCTCTTGACCAAAAAAACCTTCTTCGATGATATGTGAATCAAAATGCTTTTTAGCTTGTAGCAATAACGAACCAGAGCCTGCTGCGGGGTCGTAAATTTTATTAACGCTGGTTTGCTTGTGCATAGCTAATTGCGCGATTAACTTAGATACATGTTGCGGCGTGAAAAATTCACCACCTGACTTACCTGCGTTAGCGGCATAGTTTGAGATTAAAAATTCATAGGCATCACCAAACAGGTCGTGTTCATTGTCTTCAAATTGGTCAATGTTTAATTCTGCAACACCTTTTAACACGGCAGCTAATCTTAAGTTTTTATCTTTTACCGTATTACCCAGTCTATTACTCGTTGTATCAAAATCAGCAAACAAACCTTTAATGTCATCTTCCGAGTCATAGCCGTTAGCAGAGCTTTCAATTTCAGAAAATATTTTGGCTAAGTCAGTATTTAAGCTTTCGTTTTTGTTCGCGCCTTTAGCAATGATTGAAAATAACTGGCTTGGGTAGATAAAGTAACCTTTGGTTTTAATTGCGTCATCTTTAATATCAGCCAGAAGGCTATCGTTATCATCCATTACACCGTAATCAACACTTTCATCACCACCTGTAATATATTCAACAAAGTTTTCGCTGATAAAGCGGTAGAACAGTGTACCCAGTACGTATTGTTTAAAGTCCCAGCCATCTACAGAACCTCGTACATCATTGGCAATTTTCCAGATTTGATTTTGTAGTGCCTTACGTTGCTCGGTACTTGTCATTTTTTAATTCCTGTTTAAATAAATCTTAATTAAGAGCTGTTTTTTGTATTATATATGGTATGTAAAATACCTATTAAGTACGCTTGTCTAGAAGTTAATATTGATAGGAAGTTCACTAAAAATAAACTGTTTTTCTATTTATTCAGTATTCTATGTAATATCATTAAATAGTATCGAAATTTTCAATTAAACTAAACTGTTAACTCCACTGAACAGCACTATTTACTTTATTAGTAACCAAGTTAGTAACCAAGTTAGTAACCAAGTTAGTAACCAAGTTAGTAACCAAGTTAGTAACCACCATTCAAAATACACTAATAATCTACAACATGTATAAAAATCATACCTATTTATGTTTATGAATAACTCACGGATGAAATACATTTAACCCCAGACGCTGATTAATAATATGGATAACAACAGCAAATCCACTCGTATTATTTTTTAATGGGTAGGTTTCATATTGTAAGCATTCATTTATGCTTTCTAATAAACCACTTACCCAGTGTTCTTTTTTTAAAAATTTAATAGTCATTTGACCTATTTCTAAGTCATAATCATCAAGCAATGTTGACACAAATGCATCTTGGCTAATCAATTCTAAGCATTTATCTACAGACCAATCTTCTTTTTTACCTAACAGCTTTTCTAATTCAAAGCGTATTTCTAACAAAGCAACTTTTGTATCTCTTTTCACGATTAATTTCCTATTGATTTAATTTAACACCTACGACACGCGCGCGGAGTTTGTTCAGTTTAAAAATTCTAAATATTCGCCTTCATCAATCAGTTCATCCTTATACTCAAGTGATTTAGGGCTAGCCAAAAACATAAAACAGTATGTGTCAGATCGATCCGGTGATTTAATATTATGTTTTTCTTTCATTTCTTTTTTAGAGCAAATAACCCATTTCCCCATTTCATTCAACGAAACTGGTAATCTGCTAATTTGATTTTTAGTACGCTCATCGTCATCAATTTTCATACGCCCTGTTTTAATCGCATCTCGCATCATAATGTGGCTATAAGCCCGCTCATTAATAAATCGACTTTGTAGTTTTTTAGTAAACACCGGTTTACCCCAACGTATTTCTTTAACGTTAAGACCTTCCTGCTTAGCTATTTTTATCGTAGAAAAACCAATACCATCACCATCTATGAGAATAGTAATATTCTGCTCAATATAAGGCTCTACATACTTCTTTATTTCATAAGCAAAATCTATGGGGTCAATATCTGATGCCATTTCAATAATACTATGAGAAACGATTAATCTACTTTCAGGGGGAGCTGTTGATACCTTACAAATATTTATAATAGACTTATCCCGACCGTTTCCGACATCACACGCAGCAACCCATCCCCATTCAACATTATTTATCGCTGGCGCTGATATACTTGAACGCTCACAATCTAGACGACTTAGTAAATATCCATCAAGATTATTAGGAAACTGGCCTAATACTTTGATTTGATATTCAGGAGAGTCTTCGCCACCATAGGAAAGTAACTTTTCCCCTATAAATTTGGGTGTTACCAGCGGCGATTCTTCAGAATTTAATATAATTGAGTGCCAAATTCCATTAGGCTGGTTTTGCGTTTTAGCTAACCTATGGTGAGTATCATAAAAAAATCCAGAATTTCTTGTTGGCTGACTTAATAAACACATATTGTTATGCTTTTCTGTAAGCGCAGCACTTAATATTTGTAATGATTTATCAGGCAGGCCACTTGCTTCATCTACAACAATTAAATAGGTATGACAATGTTCCCCCGCGAGCGCTTCTTCATTTCCTAAACGAGCAGATTTAGCAATACAGCTCCATATTCCCTTATACCCCACGGCAAAAAACTCTCGTTCATTGAGTTCGAAATATGCTTCAATCCAAGGAACGTTTCGGCAAACAGTTTTAAAGTTAACTTTTATATATTTCCATATAACATTTCGAACTTGAGCTGCATTATTAGCTACAACAACAACCCTGCTTTCAGGATTTAAAATAATAAAAGCTAAGATCATAATACTTGTCATATCACTCTTACCTGTACCATGTCCGCTTGATACAGATACTCTTGAACCTTGTTTTTGTACTTCAGATATAATCAATCGTTGCTGCCATGTTGGTTTTTTGTTCGCTAATACTGCTGCAAACCCCACCCAATCCTTTTGAAAACACTTTAACAGTTCAAGATAACGAGGATCAGACATGATCGTTTTAATTTTGTTCATATATACTTAATCGGTTTCTGAGTGAATTACTTTTGATGAAGTTAGCTGTTGATTTATTTTTTGTTTTTCAATAGCAATTTCTTTACTTCGAGAATCCTGTAAATTAGGCTCTAATTCCACTTCTTGCCAATACTCATTAATCTTTTGTTTTATTTCATCTCTAGTATAGAGTTCTTCGACTAATTCTATATTCGGGTTCTTTAATTCAAGCGCCAGCATTTGGGCTACATAACTAGGTAATTCGCCTAACTGTTGAACTTCAAATTGATATGCTACTTCTGATGGCTCACATTTACCTGCGCGAAGGCTATTTAACCAACGGTTTTTTATTTTGATTTTTTTATCATCGAGTAGCTCTTTTGATGTTATGTATGACTCAATAGCTTTCTGAATTTGAGGCACTATTTTTACACTTCTATCAGCACAAGATAGTGCAATATTTAGAGCTTCCGCTTTTTCACCAACCTTAATAAGATCAGCAACAACCCCCATTCCCATTGTTGCTATATTGCTTAGTTGACCTTTTAATACTCCAACCTCATAACCAAGATCTGTATCTTTAATTGCATTAAGAACATCTTCAGAAATGTTCTTTGAATAACCTCCGTGTACAATAGCCGCACTATTGTTTTTTAAAAAACGTGCGCGCCTAGTTTTAGGATCAAGCGTATAGTTATTTGTTTTTTTCGCATATTGAGTTTTTGACATTATATTAGCTCTTAGAACCCATCTTATATTTCTTAAAATTTCGGTATGTAACTTCTGGGATTACAAATAAAAAATCGCTCTCATGCATCTCTCCCTTATATTTAAGACGACTTAACCCGTAGCTTTGACCTTTACCATTTTTTTCTTTGGTATAATTTTTAATTAAGTAACTCAAGCGATATATTGCCTGATCAATGCTTCTTTTATCTCCCCTTTTAATTGTATACATTGGGTTTTCAACAAAATGAATCGAACCCGCGCAGTGGCTTTTCCAATTGTTTTTTATTTCATTGGATATAACACTAGGATGATTTACTTTATGGCCACTAAAAAATAAAGCTAAGTGATAATGTTGTTTATCTGATGAGTTTTGTTCTCGTGCAAAAAAATAACTAACAATGCAGCTATATTTTTTTTCCAATAATTTAATTTGTTTGGCTAAAAATGAAGAAATAATTTTATTATCCGACGTGTAGCTATCGGGATGTAGATCTATTCTAAATATTGCACTTTTTGAATAATGAGATTTATATTTTTCAATTAAAGTAAATAAACGAATTAATGCTTTTTTATTTAGACCTTTATCAGTTTTGTAAACAGGATAAGAATGATCTTTAAATGGAAAAAGTATTGAATTCTCTTTAGTTATTAAAAAGGTCATGTAAAATATTCAAGATCGGTTATATTACTTAATATCCGCCTTGAACCTCTTGCTAAAAACAGCTAACACACTGATTGAATATAAAGATACAAGACGTTAATTATCTCAAGTTAAAAGGAAGCTTTGTTTCAAAGTGTTTCATCCTCACATAAAACTATGAAGCTCTATCACTCCCTTTTTTGTTTTAGTATTTCCATATACCTTAAGACATCTTTAAAAAGCCAAACTGAACGACCATTTTGCACCAATGCTGGCGCAATAAAATTGCCTGATTTAATTTTTCGCCACAATGTAGCCCTACTTATACCTAGTAATTTTTGTATTTCAGGCTTACGCACTAGCCGATTTTCTTCGATATAATGTTCAATAGGCGGTTTAGATTTATTAATCATGACTTACCTTTGCCCCCACAACCTCTCTAGAATTAACAAACGCCATTAGCTCTGAATACAGCCAGCACACTGATGAACCACCCGCAGGGTTTAATTTTCTTCGTTTGGGAAATAATCCTTGTTGTTCAAGATTCCATGCAGAGGTTCTACTTAGCTGTGTAATTAATTGTCTCTCTTTTTCGCGTACTAGGCGATCAGTTGACTGAATGAAAGGGGTTGGTGATGTATTCATAATATCTACCTCAGATTAAGTTCGTACTAATGAGCTAATCATGCTCTATATTGTATTACTATGTTCGAGGCTAATTATTAATGCTTGATGCGCTAAGAGCATCCTACTAACAGTGTCATGCGTATATAAAATACTCTACAACATTGATAATCAATGAATTAATAATTTTTTTATTTTTTTATTTGTAAATTTACTTGTGAGTATTTCTTTAACTTTTTTATATTGAATTATTCTTAAACTTTTATCTTCCCAAGATTTATTTTTACCTTTAAGCAAGTCTTCTATATTACGTTTTGTTGGAAATCTATTGACATATACCTTTAACGAATCAATGTTTTTATTATCACCAATCGCTGAAAAATCTACTAATAAGCTAGATATTGCTTCCGAAATGTTTGATGTAGAGGCTCTAAATTCTTTACTTTGATTTAAATGCGTTAACATTGATTCGACTAATTGTTGTACAGGTCTATATTTTTCTTTAGTGACTCGACCAGCACTAGTAGGGGTTTTTATAGTACTCTTAACCCCATTTTCCATATGTCGTTGACATAACATTTTAGTATCATGCGAACCTGATAATCTACCAGCAGCAAAAGCAGTTTTAAGAAATATATCTAAATCAGTATTAGATAATGTTATGTTGTTATTCAATTTTCTAGCAGCTTCAACATACGTTCTTAAAACATCTACATTATCAGACAACTTCCCTAGTTCGGTTCCAAAACGCATATTCATTTCATCATTGCTAATACCTAAATAAAGGTTTTTATTTTTTGAGAGAGCATTAATTTTATTTTCAATATGCTGAAGTAGCTTTTCAAAAGGGTCATCATCTCCCATAAGAACTTCTAACAATTCACTTTCTGGTATTTCTATACCGAGTTGGCTTAGCCTTGGTTTAACAGAATCTTGAAAAATCATGTTATTCATATCGGCTATTTGTAGCTTTAATTCTTTATCTGAAAACATTGCATACTCTTATATTATAATTGGAGATAAAACCTGATTTAATAAATCTAGTGCCTCTCTTCTTTCATCAAAATAGTCATACCTATCGTATATCCCTTCTACGCCCTTCAATTTATGGTTTAAACACCTTTCAGCTATATGCCCAGCCACCCCCTCTTTAGCTAATAAACTTCTACAGGTTCTTCTTAAATCATGTACTGTAAAATGTTTCACGCCAGCATTACCTAGTAAGTTAGGGTAAGGTTCCTTGTTGCTATCTACCTTCATACCAAACATTTTTGCCAAAGCATGGTTTAAAGTGTCATCCGATATGTAGCCTCGACGCTTACTCGCTCGCCTTGATGGGAACACATATTCGGATCCTGCAGATCTCACCTTTAACTCTTTAAGCCAGTTGAGCACGCTTTCAGTTAAAGGGATTGTTATAGCAACGCCTGTTTTACTCCTCTCTTCAGGCATATTCCACAGCTGTTTTTCAATATCAAACTCTTGCCATTTAGCTGCAATTAATTCTCCTTTTCGCACTCCTAAACTAACCAATAAAGCTACGGCTAAATAATTATCACGAGTAAATATATTTTGATTTTCTCTAAATATACTAAAAACAATTTCAAGCTCTTTAGTATCAAGAATACGGTCTCTGCTTTTTTCTATACCGCCGGCGTCAGATACTTTAAAAGCGCTTGCGGGATTAGCAGTAACTAAGTCTAGTTTACATGCATGATTAAAAAGCTGCTTACAATAAGCTAAAGTGTCATTAGCAATTGAAGGGCGGCCACTATTCGATACTTTTTGAATAATAGTTCTTATATCACGAGCGTTAACTTGTTCTATGGCCAAATCACCGATAAGTGGCTTAATTTCTTTTTGATATATTCTTTTAGGGATATTAGGGAATTTAAGCCTTTTTGATAACTCAACGTACCAATCATCAAAAAGATGATTAACTGTTTTAATTGTTACTTTACTTTCTCGAACACGCTCTGCAAGTGGATCGATACCTTCTCTGTTTTTTTGTTTGATCAGAGCAGACTCTAATTTTGCAACAGCTAAAGACATACTCGGATATTGACCGCCAGCAATACGCATAAACCTTCTTTTACCATTCATGCTATATCTAACTTCCCAATAGGCTTTACCGGCTGTTTGAACCCTAATATATAATCCATCGCTAATTTGCTTTCGGGCAATTTCACCTGTTTTTATAAATGCTCGTATCTGTTTGTCATTCATAGATATTTTTCTCTAGTGGTTACTAAAATACTAAAACCATCAAACAAAATGGTTACTAATTACTTTAGTAACCATTTTAGTAACCATTTTAAAGTTAACTTTACGAAACAGTATAGAACAACAGAAAACAAAAAGCCCCACAAAAGTGAGGCTTTACAATGATTTATTTACATACAAGAACAAAGAAAAACATTATTCGATATTCTGGATCTGCTCACGCATTTGTTCAATTAACACTTTAAGTTCAACGGCTGAATTAGTGATATCTGCGTTAATAGATTTAGAACCTAGGGTATTTGCTTCGCGGTTAAATTCTTGCATCATAAAGTCTAAACGACGGCCTTGAGCACCACCTTTTTTGAGGATGCTTTTGGTTTCTTTTACATGGCTATATAAACGATCAATTTCTTCATCTACATCCATTTTTTGCGCTAAAAGTACTAACTCTTGCTCTACGCGCGTTGAGTCTAATTCAATTTTTGCATCGTTAAATTTATCGATAATACGGCTACGTTGCCATTGAATAACCTCAGGCATGTATGCTTTTACTTTGTCAGCTTCATCAGTAATGCCATCTAAACGTTGAATGATCAGCGCTTTTAAGTTTTCGCCTTCGCTGGCACGCGCAGCAATAAAATCAGTTAATGCTTGATCAAAGCCGGCCAATACTTCAGCTTGAATAAGGCTCATATCCGCTTCTTCCGCTTCCATTACACCTGGCCATTTCATAATTTCTATCGGATTAATTTGGCTATTTAGGGTTTGTTCATTTACCCAGTTGGCATGTTGAATAAGCTGGTTAGCTAAGTTTTGATTTAACGAAAGGTTACCTTTACTTGCTTCATTAGCGGTAAATCGTAAATTACATTCTACTTTGCCACGGTTAAGTTGCTTGCGAAAACGCTCTCTTAATACGGGTTCAATGCTTCTAAATTGCTCAGGAAGGCGGAAGTAGGTTTCTAAAAAGCGTTGATTTACACTGCGAATTTCCCATACGGCATTACCCCAGTCGCCTTTAACTTCATGGCGGGCAAATGCTGTCATACTGTGGATCATAAACTATCCCTATACTGAAAAGATCAAAAAAATAATGATAGGGATTATGCCTCAGTGAATATTAACTAGCTAGTGCTAGCCGCTAATAATCACTGAGTAGCACTTACAATTAGGGAGCGGTGAAAGTAAGACTGCCAAAATTAACTTTTACAGGCACGCACCAAACACTTAAATCCGTTAAGTCATCAAGGCTATAATTATTTGGTAATTTAATTGTTACTGTTTCATTGCTAAATACTTGTCCGAGTAAATCACTGCCAATAGCAAAACCATTTTCAAAGTCACTATTAATACCGCCATAAAAAAACACACTTAGTCCATCACCATCAAAGGTAAAGTTGTTAATTTTAATGGTGCAGTTGTCAATAATTTCTGCTGTTCCGCTAACATTATGCGCTAAGGTATTAAAACTACCGGTAAAGCCAACTTTGGCATGATCGTCACCACAGCTACTTGGCTCTGATATCATCAACGTTTCTCTAAAATGCGCGAGCGCTTGCTGGGCTGAAATTAAACTGATGTTAATGGCATTGTTATCAATCACAAATTCAGCGATTTGCTCTTCAAAAGTCTGGCTGGTGAAATCAATGGTTAAATTCGCCGCTAAGGTATGAATTAACGAACTTAATTCAATGCCATTTTCAGCATTACCGTCAACATCAAGAGTTTGTAATAAACGCAGCATATTGATTACGCCACTATGCTCAAGGTTTTCGGTCTGAAAAATATCTAAAGGCGTAATGATTGCTTTAACATCAACCTCTGGAAAAGTAATGCCACCAATCGAGAATGTTACTTTTTCTCCTAATTGGTAAATAAACTCTCCCATCGCATTAGTTGTGCCTGCTTGTGTGGCCGTTTGGTACTTTAAGCCTTGCACGGGAGAATCAACAAAAATCCCCGTATATGTTGTTGGTGTTGGTGTTGGTGTTGGTGTTGGTGTTTCAGAGTTTGAACCGCCGCTACCACCACATGCAAACAGCCCTAAAGAAATAAGTGTAATAGCAGCAAGTTTTTTGTTCATGTTCACGTCTCTTGAAAGTTAAGTCTCTTTAACTTTAGACCTTTAAAACTTAAAAAACTTTCACAAATGTATAACATTTACATAACTATGACGCATTAATTTGCCAGCGCTGTTTAATATGCTCTGCCACTCGAAAGGCATTAGCATAAATGGTATATGTATAAGGCACGCTGCCTCCCGTTGGCATAAACGAACCATCGGTAACAAATAAATTATCCACTTCATGGGCTTGGCAGTATTTATTAAGCACGGAGCTTTTAGGATCATCACCAAATCGACAGCCGCCCGCCATTAAATTGGTTGGGGGTGCACCACTTACGGATGAAGTGACATTTTTTGCCCCCATGGCATTAAGTAATTGCTCGCCTTTTTCGGCTAAATAAGCCCCCACTTTTAAATCATGTGGATGAAAACCTATACGAACATTTGCTACAGGGTCACCCCATTTATCGGTAATTTTATCGTCTAAAGTCACAAAACAATTATCGGTTGGCAACCAATCATTAAACACTTCAAAGCGTAAAGTTTTATAGGTTGTAAATTCGGTAATTAAATTTTGCTTTAACTGTTCGCCCCAAACTAAATTGTCGTTTTCATCCCATTGACTGCCCATAGCTCTAGCAATAGGGTTTTGATGAAACAGAAAATCAATAGTGCCGCCTTTTGCCTTACCTTGAGGATTACTACCGCCAAAAGTTTTATCGTCAATTTCATACCAATCTTGTAATGCTCGGTTGATAAAAGGGCCTACGGTTTTTAATTGCGCGGCTTGTTGCTCGGTTAAGTCGTCAAAAAAGAAATCACCTTTACCAGTACCGCCGGCACTAAAAATTAAATTTTTACCGACTTGGCCATGGTTATTTGCTAAACCATTAGGAAATTTTTTACCGGTAGACGCCAACAATAAACGTGAACTTTCAATCGCCTGACATGCCACAACATAATATTTTGCCTGTGCAACCTTTACCTTGCCTGTTTTGTCGTAATAATGAATACCCGAAATTTCACCTTGCTCATCAGTGGCTATTTTAAACACCTTAGCATGTGGCTTGATCGTACAATTTCCAGAAGCAACCGCGTGGTTTAATAATGCCGCCCTACCACTACCTTTAGCACCTGATGAACAACCATAACTTGAGCAATAGCCAGAATATTCACAACTGTTTCGCCCCATGGCTGGCGTGGATAACACTGCCCGTGGTACAGGAAAACTATGAAAACCTATCTCAGTTGCGGTTTTATCAATCCAACTTGAAATAGGATGCTCTGCTAACGGCGGAAAATGAAAATCAGCTGAGCGTGGCTCTTGAAAAGGATGGTTAGTGACTTTTCCAGACACACCAACAATCTTATCAACCATGGCATAATACGGCTCTAATTCATCATAACTAATTGGCCAATCAACAATGTTAGCGCCTTCAATAGCACCAAATTCACTTTTTAACCGAAAGTCGTTTGGTTTTAAACGATGAAAATAGCCACTCATAAAGTTTGACGAACCACCAACAACAGTGCCACTCCAAAAACTCCAACCTGACTCACTCGTTGGCTCGCCGTGCCAATAGCTGGTGCCGTCGTCTCTAACATATTCATCTTCAATTACATGCTGTTCATCGGCTAAACTTGGGTTGTAGGCATCACGTAAACTGATGGCTAATTCGTCTTTATAAAACTCTTTTTCGGTTAACCACGGGCCTTTTTCTAACACTAAAACTTTTGCGCCCGCTTTCGCCAAGGTATAAGCAACGGGGGATGCGCCAGCACCGCTGCCAACAATACAAATATCAAAACTCATGATTTGGTTTTTTCCTCAACTGGCACGTTGTTAACTTTTATTTGGTATCGACCCGGAATTTCATAATAACGTTGGCCGGTTGCAGGTAATGGAAAACCTGCTTGATGCTGTAACCACTGCCAACCAATACCGCTTGGGTTGCCCCCATAAATTGGTGGTGACAACATGGCTTCGTACAAATAATTAATTAAGGTATTCAGCCAGTTTTCTCCGGCTTGCGAGCCACTAATCGCCCGTAACATTGCTTCTTTTTCAGCGGTTGTTAGTTGCACGAATTTTTTTGCTTTTTGGCTTTGGCTGTAACCATTTAACCAACCTACGCCCTTATTAATGAACTGTTTTTCTTCATCATCAATCGGCTGTTGAGTTAATGTTTGATAAAGATAATTACTTGCTTGTATCTCAACCGCCCCAGGACCTGATTCTGAACTCGGCAATAAATGCTGCAATACCGCATCAAGCGTTAACCAAGGGTCGGTTTTAACAATCGCTGCCATATCGGCTTTAGAAGCAAAGGCATATCGTGGTAGTGCCGCAACGGCACTTGCGCCAGCCGCTGATTTTAATAAATGACGACGGGTTAACTTTTGTTTAAGCCAACTAGGCGTTTGGTACGAAACATCAAAAAATGAAGTCATCAGATCCCCTATTCCGTCACTTGTTCGTTGCCTGAAAGTGCATTAGGTCGCCATTTATCAATAAAAGCTAACCAATTATCTACCGAGTATTCACCATTATTTAATAGCTCTGCGGTATCTTTTGATAACAACATTTTGCCATTTGCGGATGCAACATACATATGGGGATAACCTAACACAGGAGGTAAACCTTTCATAAAGGCTTCGTTTTCATTACTGTCGCTAACATTAACTTTAATCACAACAAAGTGTTTATGTAGCTGCTCGGCAACGTTAGGGTTTGCCGTTAAAAAGGCATCCATTTTAGTACACCAACCACACCACTTACCGCCAATTTCAATAAGCACATTACGGTTGCTTGCTTTCGCCAATTTAATAGCCGCTTTGGCATCATCAAACGGGTTACGAGTATCATCATAATGCTGGCTATAAGCCGGTAACGCTTGGCTGGCAAAAACAGTTGGATTAAACAATAAGAAACTTAAAAACACTAATACTAAAAACTTCATGAAAACGTCCAATTTATTACACTTGACTGTAGGCCTACATTAAGACCTTAGTTCACTAAACTATATTTCAATTTATTTGAGCCGTATACTTATTTACCTACCGAGATAATCGGCTTCGGTGCTGTCAAAATAGTCAGACAAACATTATAATGCGCAGCAATTAATTACTAACAGGGAACTCTTATGCGTCCAAGCGGCAGAACTAACGGCCAAATTCGTCCGGTCACCATTACTCGTCAATTTACAGCTCATGCTGAAGGTTCAATTTTAATTGAATTTGGTAATACGAAAGTCATCTGTACAGCAACCGTTGAAGAGGGTGTTCCTCGTTTCCTTAAAGGTCAAGGTAAAGGCTGGGTAACGGCTGAGTATGGTATGTTACCGCGTTCTACTCATACCCGTATGCGTCGTGAAGCCGCCAGTGGCAAACAAAGTGGTCGTACTTTAGAAATTTCTCGTTTGATCGCCCGTGCTTTACGTGCAGCAGTTGATTTAACGGCATTGGGCGAAAACATGATCACCATTGATTGCGATGTTATTCAAGCCGATGGCGGTACTCGTACAGCATCAATTACCGGCGCTTGTGTTGCGTTAGTTGATGCAATTAACTATATGCGTGCGAAAGATATTATTAAAACCAATCCGTTAAAGCATATGATTGCTGCTGTCTCTGTTGGTATTTATAACGGTGAGCCAATTTCTGATTTAGATTACCCTGAAGATTCTGCTGCTGAGACAGATATGAATGTTGTGATGACAGAAACAGGTAAATTAATTGAAATTCAAGGCACTGCTGAAGAAGAGCCATTTAGCTTTGATGAAATGAATGAAATGATGAAATTAGCTAAACACAGCATTAATGAATTATTCGACATTCAAAAAGCCGCATTAAATAGTTAAACAGAAGATTTTCAGGAAATATTATGAAAGCATATCAACAAGAATTTATTGAATTTGCCT
This sequence comes from Thalassotalea agariperforans, assembly GCF_053470345.1. Classification (NCBI taxonomy): domain Bacteria; kingdom Pseudomonadati; phylum Pseudomonadota; class Gammaproteobacteria; order Alteromonadales; family Colwelliaceae; genus Thalassotalea; species Thalassotalea agariperforans. The sequence continues at coordinate 46,976 of NZ_JBQMWH010000004.1, forward strand.
TAAGCAAAAATGTATTAAAATTTGGTCAATTCACCTTAAAATCAGGCCGAACAAGCCCTTATTTTTTTAATGCAGGTTTATTTAATACCGGTGGTGATTTAGCGCGTTTAGGGCGCTTTTATGCTGCTGCCCTTGCCGATTCAGGCATTCCTTTTGATCTACTATTTGGCCCAGCCTATAAAGGTATTCCAATCGCTACAACTACCGCCGTTGCACTGGCTGATCATCACAATATGGATATGCCTTATTGTTTTAATCGTAAAGAAGCAAAAACTCATGGTGAAGGTGGTAGTTTAGTGGGCTCTGAACTTGCGGGTAAAGTCATGTTGGTTGACGATGTGATCACAGCCGGCACCGCTATTCGTGAATCAATGGAAATTATCCAAAACCATGGAGCTGAACTTTCCGGCGTGTTAATCGCCCTTGATCGTCAAGAAAAAGGAAAAGGCGAGTTATCCGCTATTCAAGAAGTAGAGCGTGACTTTGGCACTAAAGTGATTTCTATTGTTACCTTAGCTGATTTAATCACTTATTTAGAAACACAAAGTGATATGGCTGAACATTTAGCGAATATTAAACAATACCGTGTTGATTATGGTATTTAAGTGGCACAAAAATACTAACGTCACTATACAAAAGCCCGTATAAACGGGCTTTGTTGTGCTTAAAATTTGTTATTTAAATACAGTTAATAGCGTAGTAGTTAAGCCGATAATTTAAAGTGGCTTAATGGTGGTTTATCGTAAGCTTGTGTGATTGACTGATAAAAACTTTCAATTCGAGTTGCACGAGCTGTAACATCTTCCGAACGACTTGGCGCAACTTGCTCCTGCGCATTTAAGGTTTCAGTAATAAATTGATCAAAATTATTACTGCTGCTTTTTTTCTCATCACGATTCTCTGATTGCTCAATGGCAAATCTATCCAGCGTTGGTGATGTTGCTGGTGCTGTTTTACCTGAAAATTCAGTTTTTTCTAATTTCTGCGCCAGTAACTCAGATTGTGCTTGTAAAATTAAACGGGCAGCTTGGGCAGCAACTTTAGTATCTTGTACTGACGGATTAGCCGGCGCTAAAGCGGCCGCATGCACTTTTTGCAGTTTAGTTATGGTTGCTTGTGGATCGCCCGAAACCGGTGATAAATCTACTGAGACCTCGCCACTCGTCGCATATTTTTTTCCGTCAGGGCCAACCGTAAATTCATAGTTTGGTGAACCCGTATGAGGACCACCAACGGCAGCATGGGCTAATTCATGAGAGCGTACTTCCCGATCGCGTTGTGACAACTGATGAATTTCTTGCTGCTCAGCAAACTCTGCTTGTGGCGATTTTTGCTCATCTTGCGCCGAGTTTTTTTCAGCTTTTTCTTCTTGCTCGGCTACGGGTTGCTCTGGTGAACTCTCTTTTTCTTGTGGTTCTTGCTCACTTTGATCTGAAATCGTGGAATTAGCAATTTCTGCCTGCTTTTTGATATTAGCAAAATCAATATGTTCATTATTTTGCGCCGGCGTTTTCGCTTTATCTTTATCAGATGCAGTGCCCTTTTCCGCCGCTGGTCGACTAACGGCTGCCGGTTGAGTGATCACTTCTCGCTGTAAATTATCACGACGCAAGCTATCCGTCGGTGGGTTAACCACCGTCGCTAAAGGCGGCGTATTAATTTGCGAGGTAATATTCATCAGTTACACTCTTACGTCCAACAAAGTACCTAGTGTTTCATCGGCTGTTTTTATAACCTCACCCGAAGCTGCGGCTTGGTGTTCGGCGACTCTTAATTTAACAATTTCTTGATTCAGTTTTGATAAATCACCTGAAGTGGTATTTTGAGCAACAACGCTATCATTAACCGCTTGCCCTTGAGTAGGGTCTTCAGCGTTATATGTGGTTTCACTAGCAATCGCTAATGCAGCTTCGTTAGCATCTTGCTGAGCATTATTAAAACCTTGTATGCCAGTATTAAAGGCTGATTGAATTTCCATAATAACTCCTGATACAACAGTTTACTTTCACGAATCTATTGTGGTTAATTATTATACAAAAAATCTTAAAAGTAAATCTTTGCTTTTTTATCTTAATTAGCGATAACAAGGTTTTGAGTGAGTAGCCACGCATGTAAATGTGCAGAAAATTCTTCTGGTTCAGAGATAAACGGTGCATGTGACGCCTGTTGAAAAATATGCGACTGACTATGAGGCGCCAATTGATCAATCTTTTTAACCACTTGCCTTGGCACTAATCCATCTAAACGACCATAAAGACGTAAAAAGGGTTGTGCTATATCAGTTAAGTTAAGCCGTTGATCGGTCGTTTCTAACAAGGATAAAGACTTATCTAAAATATCTTTTTCTGGCATCGGATATTGCATCACTAAATCATTGATGACTTTAATATCATGCCTAACATTAGGGCTTCCCATAGCTTGAATTTTTAAAAAGCCTTTAATGGTTAATGCTGGGTTCTCAGCTAATTGTTGATGAAAGCCTTTTAATACCTCGGGCTTTATTGCCGGCCAATCATCTTGCGCCATAAAACAGGGAGAGCTGGCGACAGTACATAAAGCTAAAACTTGCGTTGGCATCAATAGCGCAATTTCACTTGCAACTAAGCCGCCCAACGACCAACCTACATACACTGCTGGTTTACCAATACTTTGTACTATTAAATTAGCAATATTTGCTAACGAATAATCGTCAAGTTGAACATGAGCATTTTCACCAAAGCCGGGTAAATCAATGGTGATTACTTGGTAATGTTTAGCTAAAGGCTCAATTATTGGTTGCCATACCGCAGAGTTTACCCCCCAGCCATGAATAAAAACTAACGGAGTACCACTACCAAAACTGGAAAATTTCAACTTATTGCTCATGCTTATTTATAATTCGAAAAGGAACTCGTTATTTTACCTAAGGGACTATATAAGCTCAACTCAGGTTAGCTTATATCAAGAGCTAAATATGACATTGATTAGAGTATTTAACCGCGTTAACCAGCAATTAACTAAATTAAAGCTAAAAACAATAAAAGCGCATATTAGTCAATGTTTGTTATGTAACGGACAATGCCAAACCATGCCGCTAATTTGTCAATATTGTTTAGCCGATTTGCCTTATTTTCATAAGCAGTACGATAATTTATTAGTTTGGCCCAAAGTAGCACAACATGTCAGCCATCAACATATAGATCAATTGTTATGCCTAGCACCTTATCAATGGCCGTTTAATGTCTGGTTAAATCAAATAAAATATCAAAATAGGTTTGAACTGGCCGAATTATTAGCGCATTTATTTATCTTTCAGCATCGCCAAAGCTTATTACAACTTAGCACAAACAACAGTGTTGTTATCAATATGCCTATCCATATTAATCGCTGGCAAGAGCGGGGTTATAATCAAAGCCATTTAATAGTGAAGCATATCTGCAAACAACTCGCGCTTAATTATCAAAATAATTTAGTAATACGCCACAAAGCCACCGAAAAACAAGTAGGTAAAACTGGGGTTGCACGCCGTAAAAACTTAAAAAATGCTTTTCGCTTAAATCCTAACTTAACAATGAACACAAAAACCTTACCCGAACAGGTGATAATTTTTGATGATGTTGTAACCACTGGCACAACAGTCAACGAGCTGGCAAAGCTACTCAAAAAATCAGGTGTTAAGCACATTATTGTCATCGCTATCGCTTTAGCAATAGAAAAAATTTAACCGCCTAAACTGCCCGATGGCAAGAGGGTTAAGTAAACTATTGGCTAACGCGAATATTGATTATTAAACACTTTGGCAAAAAACAAACTGTTAGCAAATAATTTCGCTGTGCCTAACCAATAACCTCGAAACAATAAATTATCACTACTAGCAATTACTCGCCCTTTTCCTAAATTATGGGCAACTAAAACCGGTTCTTGAGCTAATCGTTCAAGCATTAACTCGTCTGTATAGCCACTTAATAAAGGCTTTTGGCTATAAGTTAGTACTTGTGCAAAAGGCACATTTATTTTTTCAATGATCAAGGTACTATTGCGAAATACAGGTAAATTAGCGTTTTTATAGCCATAACTTAATGGATGGCCTAAATCGAGTGTTGTATCAAAAATGGCACCAGCAATACGCTGTTTCGCAGCCATTTCCGCTTGTTGTTGATAAGATAATTTACCATTAATATACATACTACTAATAGAATGCTGTGTCGCAAAACGTGCTTTAAGAATGCGGTTGTCGGCTAACCATTTAGCGGCGTGCTTTTGAGCATAAATAACCCCGCCTTGCTCTACATATTCGGTTAATTTATTAGCTATAGTTTCACTAAACGATTGATAATCACCATCCACCATAATGACATGGCTATAAGCACTTAGATCAACGGCTAACAAGCGCTCTTTTTCCACAATTGTTAACGGCATATTTAGCGTTTCTTCAAGATAGAACCTGACTTCACCCGCTTCATACGCTGAAATCCCGTTACCACCCACTAATAAAGCATTCACAGGTATTAAATCAACCATGGAGGGACTACCCAGATCAACACCTTGGCTCGTTAAGCCTGAAGATAATGGCAATACCGTTAAGCCATTGTTATTAGCGGAACGATAAAGAGTATCAAGCCAATGCGCTTGTTGTTGGTTAGCTGTTGGAATAATTAAAGTACCACTAGCAAAGGTTTGCTTTTTACCTTTTGATAACGCGGTAAATTGCTCGCTTGCAACTTTCACCTTTAACTGATTATTTAATAATTCGTTTAATACTTTCGGCGCTAAATAGTCATGCCACTCAATTGCATAAGCATAACTTTTTTCAACCGTTTGCGCCGGAAAATGGGTAACTGGCTGCCACACATCTTTTGTCAACTTTAGCGAACGTGTTTTTTCTACTTCATGAAATGCGATATTCATTGCCAGCGGTAAAGTCCATCCGGAAATATCGTAAAAACTATTGTCTTGGAAACGAGTTTGCTGTTCAAACAAGGCTTTGATAACACGATATTGAGGTTGTGCTAACGGCACATAATAAGTGCTGTTTTTTGCCAACACTTGTTTATCTAAAGAATAATCTTGAGTTAAGCCATACACTTGAATTTGATGTTGAGCTAACTTGCTTAACAAAGCATTTAACCGGTAATTATCATCGGCTTCATGCAACAAATACCCATCAAAATCCTCATCATCAGCCAGTTCTTTGGCTTGTTGATAAAAGCTCAGCCGATGTTTTTTTAATGCCTGACGATTTTCCCAAGCGCCACGAATAGTTGAAAGAGATGTAAAAATATTATTTTCAATACCGTATTCAAAAGTTAATACGCCATTGACGGTATTTTGTGCCAAACCTTGGCTGCTGGCTTGCTCAAATAAAATACCAACACCACCATTAATATCTGGGTAAGTAGAGCCTTTACCATAGAAAAAATCATCATACCCTTCTTGTGAAAAATAAAGCCGATCATGACTATCTAATGCCGTAGCATGAAAACTGGCTAACTGATTGGTTAACGTGATGTTATTTCGGGGTGTTAATGGGTGGGTTCTACTAAGCACGCCGGGTTGAAAAAAGTAACTTTTATTTGGCCCCATCTCATGATAATCCGCCAATACATGAGGCTGATATAAATGATAATAAGCCAAACGATTTTGTGTTTCTTGTTGCGATAACAATAACCAATCTCGATTAAGATCAAACCAATAATGATTAGTACGACCAGTCGGCCAAGCTTGATGATGTTCGATATGAGCGGGATCAGCATTGACAACTTTGCCACCAAAAGTATCTAGCCAAGTGACAAAACGATCTAAGCCATCAGGGTTAACGCTTGGCTCCATTACAATCACAGTATCAGCTAATAACGTTTCAATCGCAACAGCCTGACTTGCCGCTAAATAATAAGCAACCGCCATTGCCGCATGTACGCCTGATAACTCATCACCATGAACGCCATAACCAAGCCAAATAACCAAAGGCTCAGATTCATCCGATTTAGTCAGTAATTTACGCTTGGCAAGTATAGCGTCTAAGTTCGTTAAATTTTCTGCACTTGAAATGGTTACTAATACTTGTTTTCGGTGTTGATAGCTTTCGCCAATTTCAGTGATTTTAACGCGTTCTGATTGGCTCGCTAAGTTTGTAAAGTAAGAGAGTATTTGATGATGTCTTGCGTGTCGCTGCCCTAGTTCAAAACCTAACACTTGCTCAGGGGCCGAGATATTATCAAGATAATTTTGTTGTTTAGGTAAAAAGCCGCTAACCGGTTTAGCTGTTGTTGTTATCAGTAAGCTCCAACAACCTAAAATCACTAAACAACATCTTAAAAACATGCTTCTAACCTCAACAGATTAATTTTATAAGAAAGAATAACATTACTATTTAACCTAAACTCGGCATAACAACTTGCTTTCTAGCAGCTGTTTTTCCTTATTACTGCGTTAAATTTAATTGCAATAGGCTCGCTATTGGCGCTTAAATTTGCCTTGTACTAAGAAAAAACATCAAGCTAGAATGTGTGAAATATCATAAAGTATATTTATTTCATATTGTTAGCTAATTTCTTATCCCGAGTTCAGGTTATTTAACCTAAACTCGGCATAACTATTATTCTATTTTCAGGTAATTATATTTCTTTTCAATCAATTATAAAAACCATTAACCCAAAATCAGCGTAATTAGTTTATTGTTATAACATAATCAACTAGCCACCTATAGCTGAGCAGAGTAGAATAACCATACTTGAGTATTTTAGTCGGAATTAGCTAAATAGCTTTACCTACTTTTAAAGACCTTTAAATGAGTAATAGAACACAATGATCAATATTTCAGAAAGCGCACAAGCCCATTTTGTAAAACTTTTATCACAACAAGGTGAAGGTACAAACATTCGTATTTTTGTAGTTAACCCTGGCACTGCAAATGCTGAATGTGGTGTTTCATACTGCCCTCCTGATGCCGTAGAAAGCGACGATCTTGAATTACCTTTTAACGGCTTTTCTGCTTATGTTGATAGCGCCAGCAAACCGTTTCTTGATGATGCGGAAGTTGATTTTGTTACAGATCAAATGGGTTCACAGTTGACCTTAAAAGCACCAAACGCTAAATTAAAAAAAGTAGCTGATGATGCGCCATTATTTGAGCGTGTTCATTATTTTCTTCAGTCTGAGGTTAATCCACAACTAGCAGGTCACGGCGGTGAATGTACCTTAGTAGAAATTACTGAAGACGGCTATGCGGTATTACAATTTGGCGGTGGCTGTAATGGTTGTAGTCAAATAGATGTTACGGTAAAAGACGGTATTGAAAAGCAATTAATTGACTTAATGGCCGGTGAAATTAAAGGTGTTAAAGATGCAACCGATCACGAACGCGGTGAGCATTCTTATTATTAAACGTTAATGTAAAAAATAATAAAAATAGGATAAGCGAGAGTCAGGATGAACTTATTATATAAATTAGGACAAACACCAACGAGAAGCTTTAGTTACTTTTTAGCGGGGTTAATACTATTTGCTATCGGACTCGGACTTATCTATTTTATTACCGAACCAGTACAATATTTACAACTTTTTGCCTTAGCCTTAGTTGGTTTAGGTTGTTTATTAGCTATTTGGGGTTATCTTGGTATTTTTGCTGCTCGTATGCTGACCATGATGAATCGCCATCCTAGAACTAAAAAATAACGCACACACATAAATTATATAACCTAGCACTGTTCTTATGGTGCTTTGGTTACAAACCGATGAAAATGCCAAGCCAAGGTTACACCACGTAAAATCATAAACATCGAGAAAGCCGCCCAAATCGCATGATTGCCCAGCTCTTGTAATAAATACCATAGCGGGAAAAAACCAATAAAGGTTGAAATGATCATGCTGTTACGCATAATTTTCGCTTGCATTAAACCAATATAAATACCGTCGTATAAATAACACCAACAAGCTAATAGCGGCATTAACCACAACCAAACAACATAATCTTGCGCTAGCTTAATCACCTCAGGAATACTGGTAATGAGTCGAATTAACCAATCTCCAAACAAGGTAAAAAATAAAGCATAAACCACGGCAAAAATGCCAGTCCAGAATAGTGAAGTAGCAACAATACTTTTTAGTTTGTTTGGATTATTTGCCCCTTTCGCCTCACCAACGAGTACTTCAGCAGCATTGGCAATACCATCTAGGCCTAAAGAAATTAACAATAAAAAATTCATCAAAATGGCATTTGCAGCTACAACATCATCACCTAATCGGGCCCCTTGAAAAGTAATAAAAACAAAACAAATTTCTAAACATAAGGTACGAATTAAAATATCACGATTTAAACTAAAATATTGTTTCATGGCATGCGCTGCCAACAAATCTGGCCAATTAAATAGCAGCTTATTTTTAATTAACAACCACCAGTTTTTTTGCCGAGAAAAAATTAACCACAAGCCAATACATAACCCCGAATATTCAGCAATTAAGGTGGCATAAGCAACACCCTCAACATTCAGCTCTAAGCCTAAAACAAACCATAAATCAAAAAGCAAATTAAGTAAGTTAGTAATTACCAACAACCACATCACTGTTTTAGCTTGGTGGTTACCCAATAACCAACCAACAATCACCAAATTGGCTAAAGCCGCAGGTAAGCCCCAAATGCGAATTTCACTATAACGGCGAGCATAAAACTGAACCTGATCTGAGCCACCAGCGAGCCATAAGGCAAAATCTAGATACCAAGCTTGCAATAAAATAAAAACAAAACCTAAAGCAACGGCAACCAATAAACCTCTGGTTAAGCAAAATAGATTGCCGATTTCATCTTTACGCCCATAAGCTTGTGCCGTCATGCCAGTTGTCGACATACGTAAAAAGCCACATAACCAAGTGATAAAAGTAATGATCATCGCACCAACTGTACTACCTCCTAAATAATAGGCATGCTCAAGATGACCTACAACGGCAGCATCAACTAAGCCTAACAAAGGCACGGTAATATTTGATAAAATCATTGGAATTGCTAAAACAAATAATGATTTGTGATACGTTGTTGAATTAGTTTGTTGCAAAAAATATCTCGTTAAATTAGTAAGACTGACTAGGTTTTTACATAGAATACCTGTATTTTTAAAGTAATGAAGGCTTAATAATTTAATACGACAGAATATTAACAATGATCAATGTCATGACAAAAAACATCAAAAAATTTCACTTTCCCTTAATTAGCTTTTTCTTTTTAATGATCAATTTTTGCTTACCTGCTGCCGCAGCGGTAATTTTGCAATATCACCATGTCAGTGAAAATACGCCCAAAAGTACCAGTATCACACCCGCACAGTTTGAAAAACACTTACAATATCTTGCCGATGAAGGCTTCAGAGTGGTGGCATTATCAACGTTAATCCATGCCTTAGAGCAAAAAGCAGAACTGCCCGATAAAACAGTAGCGATCACCTTTGATGATGGCTATATCGACAATTTAACCTATGCTAAACCTTTATTAGATAAGTTTAATTACCCGTTTACCATTTTTATAAATCCCGCCATTATTGATCGTAATTCCGATAGTTATTTATCATGGCAACAGTTAAAAGCCTTAGCAGACCAGGGAGTTATTATTGCCAATCATGGTTTTAATCACGACTCTCTTGCTCGCATTCCGCAAGGCTTATCACAGCAAGCTTGGTTAGAACAACGAGGCGCAGCGATACTTAAAGCCGAAGAGGTGATCAAACAACATACTGGCCAAAGCTGGCGTTATTTTGCTTATCCGTATGGCGAGTTTACCCAAGAAGTTGAGCAGTGGCTTAGCGACAACAATTTTATCGCCTTTGGTCAGCAATCAGGCGCGGTAGGTTCAAATACCCGTTTAACCAGTATTCCACGCTTTCCAGCCTCCCAACCATACGATAAGTTAGCAGGCTTGCGCGACAAATTGAATTCATTACCACTGGCGGTTGAACCAATAGGTATTACAGCTAACGCTTTATTTAAACATGGTGAATTAACATCAGCTGAATTTAAGGTAATAAGTGACGATATTAACCCAAAACAACTAAGTTGTTATGTTACCGGCATTGGCAGACAAAACGTAGTATGGTCAAACGATAGCCTGTTTAAAATTGTTTTTAATGCTGACTTGCCCAGCGGTAGAGTACGAGCAAATTGTACTGCGCCAAGCATTGAACATGCCGGACGCTATTATTGGTATTCTCAAGCTTGGATGATTTTAAAACCTAATGGCGATTGGTATCCGCTTTAGGCTTTAGGCTTTAGGCTTTAGGCTTTAGGCTTTTCGGAAAGTTTGACAATTTTAGCAAAATCCGCCACTAACTGTTCACCATCAACGGTTGGTAACTGGCCAAGAACATGCTGAGGTTTAAAAATAGCGGCAATTTTTCCTTGAGGATTGACTAAAACAATCGACGCACTGTGGTCAACTAAGTAGCTGTTGTTTGCTTTACTCTCGTTATCATCGGTAATGGCATACATTAAGCCCAAATTACGGGCAAAAGGAAACAACACATCATGCCCTGCTCTTAAGGCAATGAAGTCTTGATGAAAATAATTAATATATTGCGCCAACGTCTCTTGGCTATCACGATTAGGATCAACCGTAACCAAGAGTACTTGATTTAATGGTGAAATCGCCTGCAGTTGATCAAACGCAAAATTAAGCTCTTGTAAGGTAGTTGGACAAACATCAGGACAAGAAGTGTAACCAAAAAATACCCAAGACCATTTACCAACTAATGATTGATTGTTAAAAACCTGACCTTGATGATCGGTCATCTCAAAAGGCTTGATCAGCCGACTTTGCTGATAATACAGCGCATGCTCCGGTTGCGGCAACATCTCTGCTTTATTACTTAACGCGGTATAAATAAAAATCCCCGTCGCTAACGCCACGCCAGCCACAATCAAATATAACAATTTATTCATTTAATACTTCACAACCATTAATAAGATTAAAAATTTTAGGGGGTATTAGCTCACCGGCAGTAAATAATGATCAAGCAACAAAATGATAAACAATACCATTAAGTGCACAATCGAAAATTTGAAGGTATCCATGGCGGTATTTTCATCCGCGCTAAATTTCAGTTTCCAAGCATAAACAAAAAACATTAAGTTTAATACCACGGCCCCAATTAAATATAGCCAATTGCTCATGCCAACCAAATAAGGCAATAACCCAACAACAAATAACAGTACGGTATAGAGCAAAATTTGGGTTTTAGTAAAACTAACCCCATGAGTTACTGGCAGCATGGGAATATTCACCTTGGCATAGTCATTTTTCCGGTGAATCGCTAGTGCCCAAAAGTGTGGTGGTGTCCATGTAAAAATCAATAATACCAATAATAATGCATGAGCATGAATTTCATTGGTCATTGAAGTCCAACCTAACAACGGAGGGATCGCCCCCGCTAAACCACCAATGGTGATATTTTGTGGGGTGGCACGCTTAAGGTACATAGTATAAACAAAGCTATAACCGACCAGCCCAGACAAAGTTAACCAAGCAGTTAACGGATTAACCAAGGTATACAAGACAATAAAACCAACAATGGCTAAACTGGCAGCAAAAATAATGGCGTTAAGCTGGCTTATTTTACCATTTGGAATAGGTCTATTATGTGTTCGCCCCATAATGCTGTCGATACGTTCATCAACAATATGATTGATAGCCGCTGCTGCTGACGATAAAAAGCCAATGCCTAACATAGATGGGATCAGGACCTGCCATGGGATCACACCCGGCACAGATAAACACATCCCCACTAAAGCCGTTAACACTAACAAAGCAACAACTCGCGGTTTAGTTATTTCATAATAGTCACGCCAAGACGCATGCTGCGTAGTTATTGCGCCTGTATGACTTGGAGCTACATTAGAGTTACTCATAAACTTTCTGCCCCCTGTACCGTCTTTATTGTCTGATTTGACGAAGCGATCACGTCATTAGTGGATGCAACCGCCAAACCCCGAACTTGTATTAATTGATACGTTAACTTAATTAACGCCAACATTAAACAAGCGGCAACCACATTATGGCTTACCGCAACAAATAACGGTAATGAAAACCAAATATTGCTAATTCCTAAACCAACTTGTAATACTAAACAAGCAAAGACAATTTGTGCTGTTCTTCTTAAGGATGGCGTTTGACGATGCAATACAACCATCAGCGACAGCCAAGCTAAATATAAAAAAGTGATCATGGCGCCAATTCGATGCATAACATGAATGGTGACTCTTTCACTATGATCTAAATGGCCAAACTCATAACTCTCTTTTTCAGGCGGAATTAAATCAAACGAATCAATAAAGGTGAGTTGCTCTTGCCAACCATTTTGACAAATGGGTAATTCGGTACACACCAGTGCTGCATAGTTAGATGATGTCCAGCCACCTAACGCTATTTGTAAAGTTAAGATCACAATACCTAACATCGCCCAATTTTTAAGTTTGCTAATTGCACCTGTTTGCTCCAGAGGTACTTGTGCTAATTCATTCGTCCTTAACTGACTATTTGCTAAGCCCGTATTTCCTAAACGTAAATACAATAAAAACAACAAACAAAGCGTGGTAAAACCGCCAAGTAAATGCCCCATCACAACAACTGGCATTAATTTCATTGTTACTGTCCACATACCCAGCGCGGCTTGAAAAATAACCACAGCGAGAATAAGCAAAGGTAGTTTAAACGGTGCACCCTGCTTTCTTATTTTTATCGAGATAATTGCGATAGCAAGGATCAATAACCCTAAGGTGCCGGCAAAATAACGGTGAATCATTTCATTCCATGCTTTATGCGGCTCAACAGGTCTTTCAGGAAACGCTTGTTGTGCTTTACTAATTTCCTCTGCCGTTTTAGGGACATCTAATAAACCATAACAACCAGGCCAATCAGGACAACCTAAACCAGCATGAGTTAATCGAGTGTATGCACCTAAACTGACCACTAAAATGGCTAAGAGAATACTAACTAACACCAGTTTACGTAGTGAAGCAGTTTTATTTTTATTAATTGCTACTGGCTCCATCATTACCCCACTTTTGAATATTTCAGTAATTTTTTCATATCGGCGACGACTGCTTTGCCAAATGGCGGAATATCTGCTGTTGCCATAGGTAAATTATGGCTCATAAAAGCATTGCCTAAGGGGTCAACAATATATAATTTACTTTGCTGAGCATTATTTAAAGCTTTTTGACTCGCTTGCTCGATATGCCAATCATGAGCACGAATTGAAGCTAATGCTTCGCTAGTTAAAGGTTTTTGATATAAAGCGGTAGGTGTAACACGTGGCATTTCTTTCCCTAAGGCCACATAAGTATTATTAATGCCATGTAAAACTTGCTGACAAAGATTTTCACAATCTTTTGGTAATACATATAACATCAGCCATTGTTTTTCTTTTGCGAGTGATGCCATTTCAACGCCAAAATCTTCAACACGCATTGAGGAACTAATTAACTCTCCTTTATTAGTAACACCATATTCAAGCCAATTAAATTCTAGCGCCAGCTTAGCGATCAGCACAGGTAAAATAAAAGCGATAATCACCATAATAAAGGTTTTACGAGATTTATTGCGTACTTGTTTATTGTCCGTTAATTCCATACTGCGAGCCTTATGTTTTACTTTTTATTGTTGTCTGTTCGGCTGTGAAGCTTTCATTTGTTTAGCAAGCTGCGCTTTTCTTGCCGCCCAGATCATTAATAATAACCATGCGATTGCTAAACTAAACCACTGAAACGCATACCCTTGATGCTTTTCTGGCGGCATTACTATTGGCTGCCAATTTTTTTGATAACCCAATGATTCTTTTTTATCTAAGTAAATAACAAAGGGCAATAGTTCAACCCCAATTAATTCGGCCATTTTGTTTATTTCAATTTGTTGAATTAACATTGGCCATGCCTGTGGTTCGAAGTTTTGCTCTGTTAGCATAATACCTTGCTCAATTAACCGCACATGCCCTGTTAACTCCACCTCGCCAGTTAAAACCTCAATGTTTGGCTGTATTTGACGAGTTCTGTCACCTTCGATCCAACCTAAATTAATTAATACCGCGTGCTTAGTATGGTTGGTGGTTAATAATTGCAAAACACGATAACCAAATTTGCCATTAAACATCTGATTATCTAATAAAAAAATAATCTCATGATTAAACTGACCGGATAACTTCACAGGTAAATCATTAATGATTTCATCACCCTGACTATTCAACTTTACAATGTCATCTAATGACAGAGCTTGTTGATTAACTAATGCCTGAATACGGTCAAGCCGTTCTGTTTTTTCTTGTGCTCGGCTTGTTTGCCAAAATCCTAACTTGACCAATAGACAAAATACCAGCAAGGTAATCCCTAACCATAAAAAGTTAATGGCTAAATAATTAGGTTTTGTTGGTGCTGATTGTTGAACTGCCGACATAGATAATGAAAAAACCGATTAATAAAATAAAAAGAGAAAATGAATGTTAGTTAAAATTATCGTCGTGTGTTTAATTGCTTTTATGATATACAACTTATTTAAAGCCTTAATGATCATGAATAAAAACGATCCTGAACAACCCCGTATGTCGAAGTTTATCGGTCGACGCGTAATGACATCAGCGGCAATTGTCATTTTATTATTGGTATTAATTGTAACTGGGGTGATCACCCCAAACCCTCGTCCTTATTAAGTTTAAATCAATTTATTGAATTAACCGAGGTGTGTAACACAACATCACCACACACCTCATCCATACTTAATTTCTATTTATAAAATATAAACAAAAACAAACAGTAGCACCCATACCACATCAACAAAGTGCCAATACCAACTTGCCGCTTGAAAAGCAAAATGGTTTTCTGGAGTAAAATGCCCCTTTAACACACGGAAAAACATCACTAATAACATCACAGTACCTAAGGTGACATGAAAACCATGAAAGCCGGTAAGCATAAAAAAGGTATTACCATAAATGCCGCTGGCAAGTGTTAGGCTCATTTGTGTGTAAGCATGAATATATTCTTCTACTTGTAAAATTAAAAAAACAATACCCAATAACACTGTAATACCTAACCACAGCTTTAATTGGCTACGCTTGTTATTTTCTAAAGCAACATGAGCAAAATGAGCGGTAACTGACGACGTTAATAAAATCAGCGTGTTATACAAGGGTAAACCGTTCCATCCCATTCCTTGAGTTTCAGTGCCATCTGGCGTTTTTATTAATGGCCAAGTAGCAGTAAATTCAGGCCACAATACTTCACCGGTCATAAAGTTGTTACCCGCTCCATCTAACCATGGCACCGAAAAAGTTCGGGCATACAATAATGCGCCAAAAAAGGCGGCAAAAAACATAACTTCGGAAAAAATAAACCAACTCATACCTTGTTTGAATGAATTGTCCATTTGATGGCTATATTTACCCGCCATTGACTCATCAATAACATTAGCAAACCAGCCAACTACCATATAAATAATAAGTGCGATGCCCGCCAGTAATACCCAGCCCCCCCAACCAGCTTCTTCCACTTGTAATGTTGAAACATATTCACCTGCGCCAATGGCGATCATAAATAATGCTACAGCGCCAACAATTGGCCAGTGACTTTGTGCTGGCACGTAATACGATTCATATTCTTTAGTTGTCATCGTCTTTCCTCTATTTTTAAGAAGCTAGCCTTATGAGCCTGCATTTTCGGTAATATCATACAAAGTATAAGACAAAGAAAGGGTTGAAATATCCGCTGGCAGCTCTGGATCAACATAAAACTGCAAGGCCATTTCTACCTCCTCACTGGCTTTTAACGGCTGGCTATTAAAACAAAAACATTCAATTTTTTGTAAATATACCGCCGCTTTACCTGGCGATACAGATGGCACTGCTTGACCAACAATATCGCGTACCGACTCATTTTTTGCGTAAAACTTCACTAATTTCATTTCACCTGGATGAACACTTACTTCATTAACCATAGGTTCAAATTGCCAAGGGATCCCTTTGGCGTTACGACTTAAAAACTGCACCTTTACTACCCGACTACGATCAACCCCATCCGCTTGATAAGTTGCCGCACTTGTATTGGTTTTGCCGTTTAATCCGGTGATATCACAAAACACGTCATACAAAGGCACTAATGCAAAGCCAAACCCAAACATAGCAAACACCACTAGCACCAATTTTTTCACGGTTTTAGCGGAATTTTCTTGTTGAGTAAGCGTTTGCTTAACTTGTGACTCTTGCTCTGACATGGTTTTCCTATTTTATAATCATTTATTGCGTTCAAACTATTGATTGAAATTTAAGCGCCGATAGTTTGTTTGCTATTGCGGCGGCAACGCGGAATGTAGATTTCTACATGAGCATTGCCAACAAAAATAGCGGACAAACTAGCCAGCTTAAAATCAATCAATTTTTGGTGGTGTGCTAAATGTATGATATGGCGCTGGACTTGCCACCGTCCATTCCAACCCTTCGGCACCATCCCAAGGTTTTGCCGGCGCTTTTTTACCACCACGAATACATTTGATCACTAACACTAAGAAGATCAATTGTGATAGACCAAAAGCAAAACCACCAATACTGACCCATTTATTAAAATCAGCAAACTGTAAGGCGTAATCAGGAATACGGCGTGGCATACCTGCTAAACCTAAAAAGTGCATTGGGAAAAACAACAAGTTAACTGAAATTAACGAGCACCAAAAATGCCATTTACTCAAGGTGTCGTTGTACATATATCCTGTCCATTTCGGCAACCAATAATAGGCACCAGCGTAAATAGAAAA
This sequence comes from Thalassotalea agariperforans, assembly GCF_053470345.1. Lineage (NCBI taxonomy): Bacteria > Pseudomonadati > Pseudomonadota > Gammaproteobacteria > Alteromonadales > Colwelliaceae > Thalassotalea > Thalassotalea agariperforans. The sequence goes on from NZ_JBQMWH010000004.1 coordinate 63,729, forward strand.
TAACGCGCCAGTTACCAGTACATAATGAAAGTGAGCCACCACAAAATAAGTATCATGATATTGAAAATCGACTGGAGTCATCGCTAACATCAAGCCAGAAAAACCACCTATGGTGAATAAAATGACAAAGGCAATAGAAAACAGCATCGGGGTTTCAAAACTGATAGCACCGCGCCACATCGTTGCCGCCCAGTTAAACACTTTTACCCCAGTAGGCACCGCAATTAACATGGTGCAGTACATGAAAAACAGTTCGCCAAATAACGGCATCCCGGTAGTAAACATGTGGTGCGCCCAAACAATAAACGATAAGAAGGCAATGGATGCCGTGGCATAAACCATGGAACTATAACCAAAGAGCTTTTTACGTGAAAACGTTGGAATAGTGGTAGAAACAATACCAAAAGCAGGTAAGATCATGATGTACACTTCAGGGTGACCAAAAAACCAGAATATATGCTGGAACATTACAGGATCACCACCTCCGGCAGCATCAAAAAAGCTAGTACCAAAGTAGGTATCGGTTAACACCATAGTAACCGTACCGGCAAGCACCGGCATTACGGCAATTAACAAATAAGCCGTGATAAAAAATGTCCAAACAAACAGTGGCATTTTCATGTACGTCATACCTGGTGCACGTAAATTCATAATGGTAACAACTATATTAATTGCCCCCATAATCGATGATATGCCCATAATATGAACAGCAAAAACAAAAAACGCTGTGCTGCCATTACTATAAGTTGTCGATAACGGTGCGTAGAAAGTCCAACCAAAGTTAGGTGCACCGCTTTCCATAAAAAATGACATCAATAAAATACTGAAGGCAAAAGGTAAAATCCAAAAGCTCCAGTTATTCAATCGCGGTAATGCCATATCCGGCGCACCAATCATCATGGGTAACATCCAGTTAGCCAAACCAGTAAAGGCCGGCATTATGGCACCAAATACCATGATCAAGCCGTGAACTGTGGTCATTTGGTTAAAAAAGTCAGGCTCAATAATTTGTAATCCTGGCTGAAATAATTCAGCTCGGATCACCATGGCCATGGCACCACCGGTTAAAAACATGATGAACGAAAACCAAAGATACATTGAGCCAATATCTTTATGGTTAGTGGTGTATAACCAGCGTTTAATACCGGTCATTTTATGATCGTGATGCTCGCCATCAGCGTGCGAATCATGAAGTGTTTCTGTTGTCATAATAAGGCCTCCTTACTTCGCACTTGCTTGGTTGCTTAAATTAGCAACGTCCGCGGGTTGAACAACATCACCGGTATTATTACCCCAAGCATTGCGCTCGTAAGTAACAACTGCGGCCATTTGTGTATTGGTTAACATACCTTTGAAAGCTGCCATTGCCGGATTTTTAGCACTACCATTTAACACCATATCAATGTGGGTATTAACATCGCCAAGGGCAATTGGGCTGGCTTTTAAAGCAGGAAATACCGGCGCCATACCTTCGCCTGACGCTTGATGACAAGCAGCACACGAGCTGGCATATACTTCTTCACCCATAACCATCATTTCATCTAAGCTATAGGTTTTATTTAAGTCTTCGGTTGGGCTGAGTTCTTCAATGGTGTCAGCAACTTGCTCTTTAACCTCTGCAACAACCGCTTCAACTTCACCGACCGGTGCGGTACCTACGATAGCACCAACATCTGCAGCCTGAATGGCATCACCAGTATTGTTACCCCACGCATTACGTTCGTAAGTCACAACAGCAGCAAGTTCTTTTAACGTCAGTTGTTTACCGTAGCCTTGCATACCAGTACCAGCACGACCATTTACCACAATATCAATATGAGCAGCAGCCTCACCTAAGGCAATTGGGCTGCCTTTTAAAGCAGGAAACGCTGGCGGTAAACCTAAACCGGTTGGTTGGTGACAAGCAGCACAATGTGCCATGTAAGTTTGCTCACCTAATGTCATCAACTCATCTAAGCCTAAAGTGGCATTTAATGAGGCTTTTTCAGCAGCTGCCGCTTGCGCAATTAACGCTTTTTGTTCATCAAGCCAAATGGCGTAGTCTGCTTCGGTTTTTACCTCAACAACCACAGGCATAAAACCATGATCTTTACCACATAGCTCAGCACACTGGCCGCGATAAATACCGGGTTCATCAACAATCGTCCAAGCTTCGTTAATAAAACCTGGATTGGCATCTTGTTTTACCGCAAACGCGGGTACCCACCAAGAATGAATAACATCGTCAGAAGTAATTAAAAAACGTACTTTTTTATTCACCGGGATCACTAAGTGTTTATCCACTTCTAGCAGATAATGTTCACCTTTTTGGGCAGAGCTGCCATTTTGGTTTTGATATTGTTCTTTTGGTGTTGATAATACGGAATAAAATTCAATATCTTGGTCAAAATATTTATAGTGCCATTTCCACTGGGAGCCAGTAACTTGGATAGTAATATCTGAATTGTCATTATTTTCCATATCAATTAGCGTACTTGTTGCAGGTACAGCCATTGCAATAAGAATAACAACAGGGATTGCGGTCCAAAGAATTTCAACCTTAGTGCTTTCATGAAAGGTAGCTGCTTTTACACCTCTTGATTTACGGTGGAATATCATCGACCAAAACATAGCACCGAACACCACAGCGCCAATGGCAGTACAAATCCACATGACTAACATATGCAAATCATAAACTTCACGACTAACTGCAGTAACACCTTTTGTTAGGTTTAGTTGCATATCAGCCCAAGCTGAACTGGAAACAATACTTCCCAAAAACAGCCAACCTAGGTTACGTCTCATCACTCGACATCTCCTCTGTCCTTTAAAAGAAAACAAAATAAGCACACAGAGTAATACACAGCCCACTGACTCATATTCTGTTGTTTATCGGTTATTTTATTGTGACAAAAAGGCTGAAAGCCGTTGTCTTTTATAATTATTTAGTTATTTTTTTGTTCACTTTCAGAATTAGAATTACTCAAATATTGACATAGGTCAATGTTTAATTTTTGAGCAATTACTTTAAAAAGCCAATAAAATCAATGGAGTATTAACTCTAAAAGGAGCTACGATAGGTGTTAGATGAAAATTAATGAAAAAATGATGAGAAAGACAGAGATAGAAAAGGATCAAGATTAATCCTTTTCAAAAAATAAATATAAGTTTACATCCAATCGGCGTTTCGAATAACCCCAACCGCAATTCCTTCAACATTAAATTGCTGGCTGGCAAGATCAACTTTAATAGGTGAAAAGTCTTCGTTTTCTGCATGTAAATAAACAATATTACCATCACGCTTAAAGCGCTTAACGGTGACATCATCTTCCACTCGGGCAACAATTACTTGGCCATTTTTAACATCCGTGGTTTGATGAACCGCTAATAAGTCGCCATCGAGTATGCCAATATCTTTCATACTTTCGCCATGAACTCGCAACAAATAATCGGCATGAGGGTGAAATAAACTGCCATCTACCTTGTAATGCTCTTCCACATGTTCTTGGGCAAGAATAGGTTCACCCGCAGCAACACGGCCAATCAAAGGTAATCCTTCTTCTTCAATAAATTCTTCGGCTAAACGAATGCCTCTTGAAGTACCTGGTAACATTTCAATATAGCCTTTTTTGGCTAACGCTTTTAAATGCTCTTCTGCCGCATTTGCTGACTTAAAACCAAAAAAATCAGCTATTTCAGCTCGAGTTGGCGGCATACCGGTTTCGGCAATTTTTTCTTTGATCAGATCAAATATTTGACCTTGTCGTGGGGTTAATGGACGCATATTATTCCTGTTACTTTATACAGTGATAACTGTCAGTATATACAGACTGTATATAAACTCAAGTAAACTATCACTTAAAATAAAGCGGCTATTTAACCGTAAAAATAATCAAGCAATATTAAAAGCGCTAGGTATTATACCAATCCGTATAAGAAAGTAATCGCTTAGCAAGAATTTAAAGGATTAGAAGAAAGGCATTGATTGAAGAGAATGGTGTTAATATATCGATGATTTTCATGCCTAAAAATAATACAAAAAACCTATACTTATTAATTTGTTAATGCTAGTTTTATGTTTAAGTAGATAACATGGATAGTTAATAACTTGTTAGTATTATTAAAACAAATCAAGAGAAGAATTAAGTTTTCCATACGCTTAACCGTGGTGAGCGTGTTTATTTTCTCAACGATTATTACCGCTTCAATTGCTATCGGCCTGCAATACTATTTCAGTGAAAATCTTGCAATTGAATCTAGAGTTAAGCTTTTTAATTTAACCACTCAAAATACCGCAAATTATTTAAAAAGCATCAATGAAAATGCAGAAAATACCGTTCGTATTTTATCTAAAAGCCAAGAAATTATTGATAAAAGCAGTGAAGATAAAACAGCCCTACGCTCCTTGTTGTCACAAATCATTGAAACCAATCCACTGCTTTATGCCTTGTATGTCGGTTATGATAATGGCCACTTTTATGAAGTTATCAACTTAAAGACCAGTGAAACCGTTCGTCAACAATATCAAGCAGCAATTAGTGATCGATGGTTAGTAATTGATATTCAAGATAAGATAAAACAAACACATTATTACGACCATAACTTTAAGTTACGAGTAACTCACACAGAAAAGACCAATTACAACCCTAAAGAAAGGGTTTGGTTTAAACAAGCTCAAATCAATCAAGTACACAAAACACAACCTTATTTATTTAGCCATTTACAAGCTCCCGGTCAAACGTACTCAATCAAGTTAAAAAACAGTAACACTGTTTTAGCTGCTGATATTCCCTTATCAAATTTATCCGATTATTTAGCCAGTCAGCATCAATCAAATCAATTATCAACCGAGATGTATATTTTTAATGCGCTCGGTGAATTAATTGCGTCAAATCAACAACAGACAACATCCGCCTTACCCAAACTGGCACCGTTAACGTTAAATCCAGCTCAACTGGAAACATTAGCTAAATACCCCAATATTAAAATTTCTAATGAAAGCAACTGGCCACCAATAGACTTTAGTGTTGGTGGCGAGCCTCATGGCTATGGCGTTGATTTACTTTATGCCATTTCAGATATGCTCAATTTACCTATCACTTTTGTGAATGGTTTTACTTGGAGCGAGTTAGTTGAAAAATTTGAATCGCATGAATTGGACATGTTGCATTCCGTTTTCCCAACCGCAAACAATCATAAAAAAGGACCGCTAAGTAAAGCCGTATTTCAAACGCCTTTTTCCGTTGTTACTCAGCCGAACCATTCAACAATTGATAACTTAACCAGCCTAGCGAACAAAACGCTGGCAATACCTAAAGGCTGGTCGATTATTGAGGTGGTAAAAAAAACTTACCCCGATATCAAAATAGTTGAAGTCGCTGATTCCCGAACCCTATTAACTCAAGTAAGCCAAGGTCAAGTAGATGCCGGATTAGACAACGACATTGTTTTAAAATATTTACAAAACCAATACTTTATCAAAAATATTCAATACCATTCTTTAAGTCATTTATCTGGTAAAGTTTTCCCTGATACCATTCATTTTTTAGCACATAAAGAACAACAAGATTTAATCGATTTATTAAATTTTGCCATTGAAAATGTCCCCATGAGTTTCCATCAAGCGCTTGATAAAAAATGGTTAGCAAATAACAAAGAACAAGCGATTAAAACTATTGGCACCGTACCTAACCCTGAGTTAACTCAGCTGATAAAACAACAAAAAAACTTTTCAACGTTGTTAGAAATTGAACTAAACGACACTGATAAATACGTTTATCTTATGCCGCTAAGTTTAAACCCCACTCAAACAGACTACCTTGCGATCACAGTACCAAAATCAGCAGTACTTGCTTCAAGCCGTGAAAAAATAAAATTATCCATTATTATCACCACGGTTAGTCTACTGCTAATTTTGCCTATTTCTTGGCTGTTTGCGACACCAATTGTTTCTCCGATAAAGCGCTTGGTATTAGAAAACCAAAAAATTCAGAATAGACAATTTGGCCAAGTAACAACCCTAAAAAGCAGTATCAGAGAAATTCAAATGCTCGCAACGTCAATGGTTGATATGAGCAAATCAATTAAGGCCCATGAAAATAATCAAAAAGCCCTGATGGAATCATTTATCGAATTAATTGCTCAAGCTATTGATGATAAATCTCCCTATACCGCCGGCCATTGTGAAAGAGTTCCCGAATTAGGCATCATGTTAGCTAAAGCGGCGGCAGAAGATAACTCTAAACCTTTTGCATCATTTAAATTTAATAATGAAGATGAATTTAGAGAGTTTAGTTTAGCGGCTTGGTTACATGATTGCGGCAAAATCACCACACCTGAACATATCGTAGATAAAGGAACCAAACTCGAAGCAATTTATAACCGGATCCACGAAATTAGAATGCGATTTGAAGTATTGTGGCGTGATGCTGAAATAAATTTTTATCAAAAGCTTGCTCAACACCCTGAACAAAAATTGGCTCTTAAACGTAAACTTAAACGAGAACAAGCCGATTTAATCAAAGACTATTCATTTATTGCTTCCTCAAATATTGGTGGCGAATTCATGGATGAAAAAAACATTCAAAGATTAGAGCAACTTGCTAAGGTTACTTGGCAGCGAAACTTTGACGACAAAATAGGGCTTTCACCCGTTGAAGAACTCAGAGTGTCATTCGCTGAAGAACGATTACCGGCAACGGAATATTTGCTTTCGGATAAACCTGAACATTTAATTCAGCATGATAAAGCCATTTCTTATGATGAAAAGCACGGCATAAAAATTACCCCGACCGAATATAAATATAATTTAGGTGAGCTATACAACCTTAAAATTAAGCGGGGTACTTTAACTGCGGAAGACAGGTTTAAAATAAATGAACACATTATTAGCACGATCAAAATGCTAGAAAATGTGCCCTTTCCACCAGAGTTAGCTAAAGTCCCAAGATATGCCTCTACTCATCATGAAACCTTAATTGGCACTGGCTACCCAAGAAAGCTCACCAAAGATGATCTTTCAATACCCGAAAGAGTGCTTGTACTAGCTGATATTTTTGAAGCTCTTACCGCGGCTGATCGCCCCTACAAAAAAGCAAAACCGCTAAGTGTCGCTATCGATATTTTATCAAAAATGGTAAAAGATCAGCATGTTGATCAAGACATCTTCGAACTCTTTCTCACTTCAGGTATTTATTTAAAGTATGCCAAAAAATATCTATCTGATGCACAAATAGATACCGTTGATATAAGCAAATATATTCAAATACAGGTAAAAACAACCTAACCCAACACAGCCCAACATGGCTGAATATTAAAAGTCAGCCTTCTGAACAAAAGAAAGCGGCTCCCCAGTAACAGGATGCACAAAGCTTAATGATTCTGCATGCAAATGTAAGCGTTCGGCTTTAGTACCATAATGATCATCACCAACAATCGGTGAATTTAGCCCAAGGCTATGTGCAGCATGCACTCTTAATTGATGAGTTCGCCCCGTTTTAGGATAAAAATAAACCCGAGATTGCTGCTTGTTGCGAGCAATCACTTGGTAATGCGTTTGCGCTGATTTGCCATGCTGGTAACACACTAATTGACGAGGGCGATCAGTTAAATCCACTCGTAGCGGTAAATCAATATCACCTTCATCTTGCGCAATAACCCCATCAAGTAAAGCAACATAACGTTTTTTTACTGTTCGTTTGATAAACTGCTGCTGCAGCGTTTTATTGGCTGATTTTGTTAAAGCAATAACCATTAAACCTGACGTTGACATATCTAAACGATGAACAATCAATGGCCCAGTAGCTTGCGGAAATGCCTGCTTAATACGTAAATAAACACTATCACTAATATTTTTTCCTGGCACAGATAAAAACTCAGCCGGCTTATTAACCACTAAAATATCATCATCTTGATACAAAATATCTAGCTGTTTGCCTTCGGCAGGATTAAGCAATAATGGATTGTCATCAACTAACATGCCAGTCAGCATATGCGCTAAAATAGGCTGACATTTATTTTGACAAGCAGGATAAAAATTACCATGGCGGCGCAGTTCTGATTGCGGTGCCGCTCCCCACCAAAATTCCGCCAAGGCTAAAGGTTGATAACCATACTTAAAGGCATAATGTAATAGTTTAGGGGCAGCGCAGTCGCCCGCCCCCGCCGGTGGTATTTTACTCTCCGTTTCTTGAAAGAGCTCGGCTAAATTTTTGTATTGACCATTTATATTTAGAAATTGGTATTGCTGAAAAATAAAGGTTTGCAGCTCAGCAGATTTGTTTTTCCGTAGGGTTTTTAACTGCTGAATTTGTGTCTGCAATAACGCTAACTTTTCACTAGTTTCGTTAAGCTTTGTTTGCCAATGACTTTGCAACTCTCGCAAAACAATTTTTTGCCAAACACTTTCTTTACTTAATTGTTGCTCAAGTGCTTCATAGTCTTTTACCGATAAGTTAACTTTAGCTTGCTCTCGACATTGCTTGCGTATTTGTCGGCTTTGAATGATGTGCTGGCGCTCTTTTTCTATTACTGCTTGGCTTTGTTCTGAAAGTAATGAAGCATTGTCTAACAAACGAAGAAATTCAGGTGAATTTTCTAAGGATGAAATCTTGTTATTAATATCATTAATAACTTGTTGCTCTTTAATAAAAAAACTTTCTTTAGCTAACAAATCAAAAACCGGCGGCACAAAGTTTGGCAAAACATTCTGATCGGCTAACTTGCCCGAAAACGCACTTAAATAACCAATCTCGTTTTGTTGATTTTTAACCACTAAAACACCAAACATTTTACCTGCTGGCACTGCATCGTCACTTTTATCAAAAAAATTGTGCTGCCAAGTCACTTGTTGGCTAATGTGCTGCTGCAGCTCTTGTGCCGCCAGCAATGCAAGTTGGTGAGGTTGATAATAAAAAGGAAAAGTAAACCGCTCGGGTAATTTAATGTCTGCAATCGATTGTTGAAATCGGGTAAAACAATCCGAATTTTTTAAAGGGTAATTCACAAAACATCCAAACATAAATAAAAACACGTTAATTTTAACGGTAAAACGAACAATAACCTACAAGTAACCGATACAACGGTATAATTTTTAACCGCCTTATTAAAGACCATAAAAGTTAAAATTATGAATATCTCTGTTAAACATACGTAACAAAGTCATTCCTAATATTTTTTAAAATATAAAAATTAACGTTTCATTTTTTAAAAAGTGTCTATAATCAACTACATGATCATATTAACTTTCAGTTAACGGAACCTACTTTTATATGTCGTCATTTAAAACCCTTTCTATTCGATTTAAAATTTTATTGATTCCTATTGTTGGCTCAGTTGGCTTTGCCATTTACCTGTTTACTAGCTTGTTGGCAATGTCGCAAATTGTAAATCAATTAGATCGTGCCTATGTCGTCGAATACCAATTTTTACGAACCTCTGAATACGGCTTAATTCATTTAGATAAAATTAAAGAAACTCTAGGTAATGCCGCGACCATGGGGGAAGAAGATCTATTAACCACCGCCAATAAATATGCCGACGAGTTTCGCAATAAAGTCACCGCATCTTACCAAATAGATAAAGATAATATTGCCTTTTTAAAATCATTATTAACAGACTTTAATGTTTATTATGAACATGCCTTTGCCCTATCAAAAGAGATGGTTGATGGCACTATGGACTTTGATACCTTGGGTGACCGTAGTACCCAAATGGCGGAACAACTTAATGGCTTACAGCAGAAACTTAATGCCTTTCAAAATGAAAAATATAAGTCTTTTAATAATGCTTTTGAGTCTGTCAGTGGCAAAGTAGAATCCACGTCTACGGTTGGGATTATCTTAGGTAGTGTCACCATTTTATTACTTTTTGCTGTCGCTGTACCTATTGCCAGTTCAATTTGTCGTAGCCTAAACAATGTTATTGCTTCGCTTAAAAATATCGCCCAAGACAACGGTGATTTAACAGTACGTTTAAAAACCACCAATAAAGACGAAATTGGTGATTTAGTTTTTTGGTTTAATAGCTTCATTGAAAAGCTACAAGGGGTTATTAAAGATGTCGTTAATACCGCCATGCCACTTGCCAAAACCGCCAATAATATTCAACGTTTATCTGAACACACCATTAATTCCTTTAAGCGCCAAAGTGACAGTGTTACCGCATCACGCCATTCCGTAGAAGAAATGAGTCAAAGTGTTGCCGACATTACAACAAACGCTGCTGATGCCGTGTCTTCAGCTCGTAACGCCAATAATGAAGCAAGTAATGGCAAACAAGTTGTCGATAAAACAGTGATCGAAATCAGACAACTGGCGAATATTGTCATGGAATCATCTGAAATTATTAATCAATTACAACAAGATACGAATAAAGTTAACGTAGTACTTGAAGTTATTCGAGGCATTGCAGAACAAACCAACTTATTGGCATTAAACGCCGCAATTGAAGCCGCACGTGCCGGTGAGCAAGGCCGAGGTTTTGCTGTGGTTGCTGATGAAGTGAGAAATTTAGCCTCACGAACGCAAGAATCAACCGAAGAAATTAATCAAATGTTAGCACAGCTACAAGGGGCAGCAAGTAAAGCCGTAAGTACTATGGAAAGCTCAATTGCTGGCGTTGAATCCAGTGTTGAGAGTGCTAACCAAGCTGGTGAAAGTTTATTAGAAATTACCTCGGCTATCGCAGTAATTTCACAAATGAATGATGCCATTGCTAGATCAACGGAGCAACAAACTGAAGTGTCAAACATTATGGTCAATCATGTCGAAGACATTCAACAATGTGCAGACGAAGCATCACAGGCATCGTCTGAAGTCGCCTCGGTAAGTAATGAATTATCGGAACTTGCCTCAACGCTGGAAGCAATAGCTTTACAGTTCAAAGTATAAAAATATATTAAACAACATGTTAACAATACAAAGGAAATTTAATATGAAAAAAAGATTACTCTCTTTCGCTGTAGCAAGTGCATTATTATCTAGCTCGTTGCATGCTGAAATACATTTAAATGGCTTTGCTTCGATTGTTGGCGGGGCAACCACATCAAATGATGATCGTTTGTATGGTTACGATAATGACTTTAATTTTAAACAAGGTTCACTTGTGGCATTACAAGCCTCTAGTGATTTAGAGAATGGTCTTGGTGTTACCGTTCAGTTAACCGCGAAAGGTGTTGACGATTGGGACCCTGAATTTAAATGGGCGTTTGTTAGTTATGACGTTAATGACAATTTAAGGGTATTAGCAGGCCGCCAACGTGCGCCATTTTACATGTACTCGGACTTTCTAGATGTTTCCTATGCCTATCCTTGGATTTCACCACCTAAAGGAGTTTATGATCTTATCTTCGATACCTTTGACGGTTTAGGAGCAGTATACAATACAACCTTAGGTGATGTTGATGCGACATTCCATGGTATTTATGGTCGTAATACTGATGAAATCGATGCTTTTGGAGAAACTCCAACTCCCGATATAAATGGCATGACAGGTTTATCTTCAACCTTTAATTATGACTGGCTAACCATTAGAGGCGCTTATTTTGTCGCTGACGTCTCTATTCCTTTTAATGATTTAAGCTTTCTAGCTAATGGTTTTAACGGATTTTCACAAGCCGTCCCCCAATTAGCACCAGCATTAATTGATGCCGCCAATAACACCTTAATTGAAAAAGACGATGCCAGCTTTATGGAATTTGGCTTTCAAATGAACTTTGATGAGTTAATCATTGTTGGTGAATATACAAAACTAGAAATTGAAAATACCCCATTAGCTGAAGAAAAGTCATATTACCTCATGGCCGGTTATCAATTCGACTCAGTATTAGTTCATCTTACTTACGGTGTTGACGACAACCAAAGTAATGTTTTTACCACTGATATTCCGTTTGGTTTAGATTCTAATCTTGATCTATTAAAAGGCGGTATTGAGGGATTTGTTGCAGATCAAAATTCTGAAGAAAGCTACATCATGCTAGGCGCACGTTATGACTTTCATGATTCAGCAGCATTAAAATTTGAATATACCGATTTTTCTGACGACAATAATAGTAATAGTAATAACGATGCTGGCTTATTCCGTGTTGCATTAGTAACATTATTTTAAGGAGGATATTATGAAGATATTTAAAAGTACTTTAGCCCTAGCATTATCTTTTGTCAGCACAATGGCACTGGCTGATATTGCCATTATTGTCCATCCAAGCAATAGTAATAGCATTTCCGAAGATGATATTAATCGGATATTTTTAGGTAAAAACAAATCTTTTCAAAGTGGTGATAGCATTAAAGCGGTGAATTTAAAATCAGGCGATGATATCCGCACAGAATTTGAACAAAAAGCACTAGGTAAGTCGAGTAAACAAGTAAAAGCCTATTGGTCAAAGCTAATTTTTTCAGGTAAAGCCAAACCTTTAGTTGAATCTGGCTCTGATGAAGAAGCCCTAAAATTTGTTGCCGATAATCCAGAAGCTATTGCTTATGTTGACGCCAACAAAGTAAATGACACGGTAAAAGTAGTGAAAGTATTTAAGTAACAACTGCTACTTTTAACGACTCCTTAAAAAGTAAAATCATATAAAAAGCTTATATTTAATCAATATAAGCTTTTTTATTTGCTCTTATTAAAACGGAGATACTGTAAATTAAAGGCATTTCTACTGAACGGCAGATGTTCTATTTAGCTGTTTATACTCACTAAAAGCCGTATTTAATATTGTTAATTGTTCATCAGTAAAACTTTTTTTACTTAAGCCGATAAACACCTCGCCATTATCTATCGTTAAAGGATGAAGCTTTAATTGATCATAATGTTTAAGGTTTTTTAACGCATATGCAAGGTAATTAGATTCATCAAAAAAGCCAATAACACGACCTTTTAAAATTAATTGAATACGAGGATGAACATTCGTAAGCTCGATAAACTTTGACGAAAAATTTACGTTGTGAGTAAACAGTTGATGAAATTCAGCGCCTAAATAAGTACTTTTCCTTTTTGCAAAAAGATAGGGTAACTCTGCTATATCATCAAGGCTGCTAATAGTTTCAGGTACAGTAGCAGATGTAACTAAACCAAAGATTTCATGACGGACCGGCCCAACAAAGCTAATTGTTGCTAATCGTTCAGGTAACTTTGATAATTGTGTTAAGGCATCAATCTGGCCTAATTTTAACAATTTCAAAGCATCGGCAAAGGGCAATTCAATATAACGTGTCTCGCAGGATATCGCGCTAGCTAAATGTTCATAAATATCAATATCAATGCCATACCAATTACCATCAGCATCTTTAGTTGAATACAGTGCGGTATCGCGAATAGCTATCTTCATTTCACAAGCAGAAGTCGTTATTGAGATAGCATTAATAAAAACAAACAGTAAAAATTTCAAATAAACCCTTAACCAGACTTTGTTATAAAACTAAGTTATTCCGTAATACGGTTTTCATTAAACTATGAAACTAAGCTAAGTACAATAGTAGCTAAAGATATTAGCTATTCTCATGCCCCTCATTTATTTAATGATAAATTAGGCTAAGACACTATCTATTCGGCCTTAATATTAAATGCTAAAATATCCGTCATAAATAAGCTTGGATAAAACAAGATGTCAGCATTCCGTTCACTTTTTTATGTATTATTAAAGTTACCGTTAAAATTTTTAGTTCGTTGCCGAGTGATCAGCGCAGAGCAAGCAACACCAACAAACAATGACAAACAACCTATTTTTTACATTATACGCACGCAATCTGCGAGCGATATTTTAGCGTTACAAAAAGCATGTAAAGAACAGAACTTCCCAGATCCACTTGAAGATGTTGTTATTAATAACAAAACGTTTAGACGAACATTATGTTTAGAAAAACCAAGCCCTGTTTTTGGTTGGCGGGAAAAAGAGGCGACCAAAGTATTAAGTGAAGGTGCTGAATTACTTGCGTTACACCATCAAGATGAAGCATTGGATATTAAATTAGTACCCGTTAATTTAAATTGGGGTCGCAAACCAACCAAAGAAAAAAATTCAGCCACCATTGGTTCGGTATTTTCAGAACAAACCTCGCCTACTTGGTTGCGTAAATTTTTTATCGTTTTATTTTTTGGTCGCCATACTTTAGTCCGTTTTAGTAATGCCTTTTCTTTCCGTTCTTTAGTCAACAAACACGGCTCAGATATTCAAACAGCACATAAATTATTACGTGTTACTCGCTTTCATTTTCATCGTCAAACTATTGCCGCCTCGGGCCCTCGTTTAATGCATCGCCAGCAAATGTTCACCGCATTATTAGCGAACCCTGCCATTAAACGATTAATCGCAGATGAGGCAAAAAGTAAAAAAGTTAGCGAGCAAAAAATTAAAAAAGATGCGCTAAAAATCATGGACGAGATTGCCGGTGATTATAGCGATTCTATGGTACGTTTAGGTGAACGTGTATTAAGCTGGTTATGGAACCGTTTATACAACGGGATTATTGTTAATAATGCCGACCGCTTACGCAAGTTAGCCGAAGATGGCCAAGAAATTATTTACGTTCCTTGCCATCGAAGCCATATGGATTATCTGTTATTAACCTATGTTATCTATCAACAAGGTTTAGTAACGCCAAGAATTGCCGCAGGTATTAATCTTAATTTTTGGCCAGCAGGGCCTATTTTTAGAAAATCAGGTGCTTTTTTCATTCGCCGAAGTTTCCGCGGCAATCGTTTATATTCCACCATTTTTCGGGAATATTTAGGGCTCTTATTTGAACGTGGTTATTCGGTAAAATATTACACCGAAGGTGGCCGCAGTAGAACCGGCCGCTTATTAGCGCCTAAAACCGGCATGTTAGCCATGACAATTCAAAGTTTATTGCGGGGTATTGATCGCCCTCTTACCTTAGTGCCTGTTTATATTGGTTATGAGCATGTTATGGAAGTAGGTACTTATCACAAAGAATTAAGCGGAAGTAAAAAGAAAAAAGAATCTATTTTTGGGGTACTAAAAGCAATTAAAAACCTACGAAATTACGGCAAAGGCTTTGTTAATTTTGGTAAGCCTATCAATATTAATAATTTTCTTGATCAGCAAGTACCAAACTGGCAAGCAGCAATTGACGCAATTGAGCCACAAAAACCCAGCTGGTTAACTCCCTCGGTCAACATCTTAAGTCATCAAGTAATGACTGAAATAAATAATGCCGTTGCATTAAATGGCATATCACTGATCGCTCTCATTCTTCATGCAAGTGAAAACAAAGCGCTATCGAAAAAATCATTAGCCAAGCAGCTTGATTTTTTCATTAAGGTACAAGTGGATGCTCCTTACAGCCAAGGTTTAACGTTACCCGAGCATGATGGTATGGCTCTCATTGATGATGCTATTTCGCTTAATAAAGTCACTGTCTCTGAAGATAACTTAGGCACAGTGATCTCATTAGATGAATCAGCTGCCTTAGAAATGAGCTACTACCGTAACAACATCATTCATGCCTTCTTATTACCGGCGTTAGTTTGTCGACTATTAGACAACGCTCCAAAGTTGGCTAATGATGAATTAATTGAGCAAATGCAAAAATTAGTAGAGATTATTAAGCCAGAGTTCTTTTTATGGCAACAAGCTAGTGATGTAAAAAAACAAGTTAACCAAGTATTAACCTCACTTGAAAGCCAAGCTATTGTTAAACAAAGTAAGGCTGGATTTTGGTCTGTCTTTGAAGAAACTGAAGCCCAAGCTAAAATACGCTCATTAAGCGAATGCGCTGAAGCAACGGTTCAGCGACTTGTTATTATCACCAATTTATTAACTCAGTCAGCTCCTATTGCTAAAAAAGCACTGGAAGATAACATGGTGTTAATCGCTACCCGTTTATCGGTATTAAATAATATTCATGCACCTGAGTTTATCGACAAAAAAGCCCAGTCTAGCTTAGTTAACCACATGAAAACCCTTGGTTACATTGAAACCAATGACGATGGTTTATATATTGCCAATGAGCAATTAAATGCCTTAACCGTCATAGTTAGTCGATTAGTTGATATTAAAATATTACAAACCTTAAACGACAATCAATAACCTAGTTAGCGCCGCCTGAGTCTGCACAGGCGGCGCATTATAAATTCCCTTAGCCACAACACATCGTCACTGGTATTAAGACAAGAAAAATTCCAGCCATTACATTTAAAAAATACAAATCCCGCCTATACTCAATATATTGTCATTTAATTTTATGCGCTTAATTGACAACTAGTTACAGTAAAAATAATGATAGACAGTAGGGAAAAAAATGGCCGTTTCACAACAATTAGAGCAAGACGTATTCCCTTTCCCTCTGCTTAAAACAAACTGTAATAACCAAATTGTTTTTTATAATGAATTAGCCCGTGAATTATTAAAACTACCCACTAAAAACATTATCAACATGAATATTTACGATGTTTTCCATTTTGATAATTTAGCGAATGAACATCAACAGCCGCTTCAATGCTCCTTCGAAAATCAAGCAAGATTAATATCAACAAGCAATCAATCGAATGCTTTTAATATTAGTATTAATTATTCACCTAATGATGATTTACACTGGCTGCTTATTCAACCACAACAACAAAAGGTGCAAAAAACACAAGCGATTCTCGCTCGCCTAAACCATGCCATTGATACCGCAAACATTGGTGTATGGGAATATAAAATACAATCTAAAACGCCTTTTTTTAGTGCTAAGTTTAAAAAACTCATAAATAAAAACATTACAGAAGAAGTATCTTGGGATGACTTTAAAAAACAAATATTTCATTCAGATCGTTCTATTTTTGATATTTTCTTCAAACAACACATTAAGTATGGCATTCCATTAAATTTTGAATTTCGATTGCAAACTGAAGAAGGCTTACGTTGGCTACATATTAAAGGGGAATTACACCGTGAGCATGACTCCCCCTATAGCGTTATGGGTACCTTAACCGACTGTACGCAAGCAAAAAATACGCTAACAGAAATGAACAAAGCCATTGAAAGTAAAAACATTGCCATGGAAGTTGGAAAAATAGGCACCTGGCATGCCGAATTAACAGACCAAGACTCTTGGCGATGGGAATGGAATAGCCTCACTAATGACATACTAGGGCTCAAACCGGAAGATATTGGTAACATAGAAAAATGGCAATCAACCTATCACCCTGATGACCGCGCCCAAATAATAACGGCTATGGCTCAATCTTTATCTTCAGGCGAGAATTTTTCAAAACAATACCGAATAATCATGCCTGACGGTGAAACCAAGTACTTATTAAGTCAAGGTAAAGTAGGAAAAGATTTTTTAGGAAACAATTGCCGCATTGACGGGGTGATCATTGATCAATCCGAAATTTATACCGCGCAAAAACAACTTAAAGAATTAAATAGCCAACTTGAAGATCACGTTGAACAGCGCACCAAAGAACTACTTAAATTAAAAGAAAATGCCGAAAATGCTAATCAAATAAAGTCTGACTTTTTATCTATGATGAGTCATGAATTAAGAACGCCAATGAACGCTATTATCGGCTCGTTAGATTTATTAGCTACCACCAAACAAACCCCTGATTCAGTCGATTTAATTGATACAGCAAAAACATCTGCCGAAAATTTAGTTTATATTTTAAATGATATTCTCGACATTAATAAAATTGAAGCTGAAAAATTAGTACTTGAAGACCAAGTATTTTCCATTGCTGAA
This sequence comes from Thalassotalea agariperforans, assembly GCF_053470345.1. Taxonomy (NCBI): domain Bacteria; kingdom Pseudomonadati; phylum Pseudomonadota; class Gammaproteobacteria; order Alteromonadales; family Colwelliaceae; genus Thalassotalea; species Thalassotalea agariperforans. The sequence continues at coordinate 81,395 of NZ_JBQMWH010000004.1, forward strand.
GTTATTGATAATGTGATTAAAGTTTTCATCCCCGTGGCAAATAAAAATAAAATCCATTTAGATTTATTTGAAGATCCTAAAATTCCCATGTTTATTATTGGCGACCAAATTCGCGTTCGGCAAATTCTGTTCAATTTAATTGGTAACGCCTTAAAATTCACGAAAACAACCACAGAGCAAGAAGGCTGTGTTTCTGTCGATGCCAGCGTCATCGAAATTAACGATTATGTTTGTACTATCAGTATTAAAATTATTGATAACGGTATTGGTATTGATGAAGAAACCCAACACAAACTATTCAAACCTTTTATTCAAGCTGAACGTTCAACAACTCGGAAATATGGTGGTACCGGCTTAGGTCTGGCCATCTGTGGTAAGTTAACTGAAATGATGGGGGGGCAAATTACCCTTACCAGTGAAAAAGGTAAAGGCTCTTGTTTTGACGTTGAACTACCGTTATGGCGTTCCCAAGAAACCCGAGCGCTTGATGTCGAATCTTTATCCGCCGTTAATATTTCATTGGCTTATTTTAATAGCCAGTATCAGCAAAAAATTACTAACTATGCTCAATATTTAACAGACGAAGGGGCAAATGTTTACAGCTGTAATTTATTTGAAACAGATTTTGCTCCTAGCCAATCTGATCTCATTTTTGTTTTTGTTGATGATCTCCATGCTAATCAAGAATATGCGGAAGAATTTATTATTCCTTTACTTAATGAGCACCATATTTGTGTTGCCGTAAGACATGATCATGTTGAAGCTGCCCGCGCATTATTCCCTGGCGCTAACATTACTCATTCATTACCAATAACTAGAATTCAACTGATTGAAACCATCAAGAAAAATTGGATTGGTCATTTTGAGCTTGAAATTGATGAATTAGACTTAAGCGATCTTGAGCTACCATTAGAACTTGAGCCAATAGCACCAGAGCTCAAAGGCGGAATATTAGTAGTAGAAGATAACCCTTTAAATCAAAAATTAATTGTCAAACAGCTCAAAAATCTAGGCTACGCCTGTGATATTGCAGATGACGGCCAAGATGGTAAAGATAAATGGCTAGCAGGTAACTACAAACTTATTTTAACCGACTGCCACATGCCAAATATTGATGGTTACGATATGACACGATTAATCCGTGAACTAGAAATTAAAGAAAAGCGTTCTAGAATTCCTATTATAGCGGTTACCGGTGCTGCCATGAGTGGTGATGATCAGCATTGTTTAGCTGCTGGTATGGACGAGTTTGTAAGTAAGCCTATCCAATTAACGCATTTAAAAGATGTTTTACAGAAGTGGTATAAAAATGACTGATTCAGAGAGACAAATATTAAATAAAAACATCATTAAAGACTTAATTGGTGATGATGCCGAATTAATTCGAAAATTTGAAATTGAATTTCTACAGCAAGCAAAAGAATCAATTGGAAAAATTGTCGCTATGTTTAATCAAAATGACTTTGCCGCCATAAAAGAAGAAGCTCATTATATTAAAACCTCCGCTAAAGCGATTGGCGCAGAGCAAACGGCAGATTTATTACAAGCCTTAGAAGACAACGCATTAAACAATGATAAAGCAACTTGTAAACAGCAAATTATTCTTATTAATCAGTCATTAAAATTAGTTTATGGAGCAATAATGAATGAGCAATAAAAAAGCTGGATTAGCTTCTCGTCATCCAAAAATAGTTATGATTCATGAAAACAGCGAAGATGTTTTAGGGGCCGTAAACATATTAACGAGCCACTTTAAAGATTTTTGTAATGTTGCCTACAACGATGATACTACTAAATATATTAAAACCAACCAGCCAACGGTTTTGTTGTTTGCCTTTTCAAGCATTGAAAAAAGTGTTGCTTATTACTCTTACCTCTTAGACGAGGCCGAGTTGACTTACCCACATTTCAGTATTTTATTATGTAAAAACAAAGAAGCCGGTGTTGCTTTTAGGTGCTGTATTAAAGGCTTATTTGAAAACTATTTTGTCTATCAACCATTATATGAAAAATTCCGCTTGATCATGATAGTGCATAGCGCGCTGAATTTATTCAATAAAGATGAAGAAGTCGTGCAGTTAAGTGACAGCGTGTTTGATGAAGTAGATAACGAATTATCAGCCTTAATTGATCAAAGTGGTGAACTGAAACAAGGCTTACTTAACAATATCCAAAATAGCTACACAGGCATAGTTAAAGCGACGGAAAACTTCCAAGGGCCTAATAATTTTTCCACCGCACAAACAAAAGAGTTAATGGACACAATTACAGAGCAACATATAAAACCTTTATTATCTTTATTAGAAAGTGATATTAATGCCGGTTTAGATGGTTTGTTAGCGCAGTTGCTCTCACAAAAAAACAACGTAAAAGAAAAAGCTCAAGAAGCTAAAGGGCTAATACATCACCAAGCATCGATCAAAACAAAAGCCGAAAAAATGAATGATTTGATCGAAAGAACCGCCAAAGAAAACCAAGAAAAAGAAAAAACCAATCCAGGTATGTTTGACACCCTTGATTTTGACGATGAAGTTGATGAGCATGAAGGTCAAGCAAAGGAAATTCTCGATGATCTCAACCAAGTAAGCCAACAGAATGATGATTATCGCATTCTAATTGTTGAAGATAATGCCATTTATCGTGAAATGTTAAGTACGGTATTAAAACACGAGAACTTTATTACCGAAGAAGCTGAAGATGGTTTAGTCGCCCTACGATATATTAAAGAAAAACGTTACGATCTAATTATTATGGACTTGTTTATGCCAAAACTTGATGGCTTAAACACCACGAAAAAAATTCGTAGTATTTCTGGTGGTCGCGACATTCCCATTATTGCGTTAACGGGGAATAAGAATAAAGAATTAGTAAAAAAATGGGCTGCTTATGGTTTAAAAGGCTACATCATGAAACCATCAACCAAAGAACAAATTATCAACACCGTACAGCGGGTCATTTCAACTGAAAACGAATCGCTTGATCAAACATAAAAGCTCTTTAGGGGGATTTCGGTTTTATAAATGCTCAACAAAAATACCGATAAATATAATTAAACCAACAAAGTGATTGTTCAGAAAGGCTTGAAAGCACTTTTGTCGATCGCGCTCAACAATCAATATTTGCTGGTAGCTAAAAAAACCCGCGCTGATAATTAACGATAAATAATAAGGCCAACCAAATGCTAACAATTCACCTACCGTATACAACAAACCTAAGGTGATTATTTGTAACAACGCAATAATGCGCTTATCGTGCTGAGCAAATAGAATCGCGGTAGATTTAACACCTATTTTAAGATCATCTTCCCTATCCGCCATCGCATACATAGTATCGTACGCCACAGTCCAAAATAGGTTAGCCGCAAATAACAACCAAGCTACGCTAGGAACACTGCCATAACTTTCAGCAAAAGCCATGATCATACCCCAACTAAAAGCCGCACCTAACACCACTTGCGGTAAATGTGTATAACGTTTCATAAAGGGATAAAGTGTTGCTAAAAATACGGCAACAAACGAGAGCATGATGGTATGAAACTCGAGTGTTAGTACCAATAATAAAGCAATAAATAGCAAAGCAATAAAAATAAAAATAGCTTCTTTAGGAGTTAATAACCCGGTAATTAACGGCCTTTGTTCTGTACGTTGTACTTGGCCATCAACGTTGCGATCAGCAAAGTCATTAATCACACAGCCGGCACTGCGCATCACAAAAACACCTAATGAAAACACCAAGAACAAATGTAAATTGGGAATACCATCAGCGGCAACCCATAATGCCCAATAGGTTGGCCATAACAATAAATAAGTGCCTATGGGTTTATCCATACGGGTAATTTGTTTAAAACCTTGCCATTTTGTGGTGAGCGTCATATTCATGATAAATTCTTATTGGTAAGCTAGGGCGGGTGGTAAAAAGACTTCGGCAACAATTAACGGTTTAGCTTCAAGGTAAAATAATGAGCGCCGTCCCCATAAAGTCTCTGAAACACTTAATGATAAGGCTTGTGCTAACTGGCCAACGCTGCTTTGCTCGTTAAAAGGCGCAATTTGAATTAGCTTTCGTTCTAACGAGGGGTTATTAAAAATCACCTGACCTAAAGGTTTATCTCCTAACTCAGCTAATAACTCCTGTTCTCCAGTTAAACTTGTTAATGGTAATAAACTACGGGCAAAAACATGGGGTTGGTTATCACAATACAATAACACTTCCCGTGCTAATACCTTTTCTCCTGCACTTACTATTTCACACGCTTCATCAGCAGGACATGCGATCACTTCTTGTCCTAATACTTCCACATAAAAACTTTGGCAATGCTGATTTAAACGAGCAGTTAATGAGGTTGGCTCATATAACCAATCTCTTAATTGTGCTGATATTGGCGCACTCGGCTGATTTTGCCATTGAGCCGTTAAATTTACTGGAAACAAGTTGGATAAAGAATGCATATTTAATAACAGAAAACGTGATTAAGGCGTATAATAACAGGGTTAATTTTTCAGTCTATCCCCCTTGCTGGGTAAAGCCCTATTTACCGCGATTTTAAGAGCCTTATGTCACTCATTCATTTTTCATCAATCAAAAACAGTTTCAAATTAGCTTGGCCAATTTCGTTACAGAATATCCTTGTAACCTTACTCAGCATGATTGATATCATGATGGTTAGTCACTTAGGCGATGCCGCTGTTGCAGCCGTTGGTTTAGCGAATCGTATTCAATTTGTTATTTTAGTGATCATTACTGGCTTAGGCTGGGGTGTTGGTGTTTTAGCTTCGCAATACTTTGGTGCCGGTAAAATTGACAAAATTCGTCAATCCATTTTAATGGGTATCAGCATCGGCATATTAGTGATGATCCCGATAGTGATACTGACTTTTTATTTTGCCGACAGCACCATGAGTTTAGGCAGTAATGACCTTGAAGTTATCAGTTTAGGTGAAACTTATTTATGGCTCACTATGCCTAGCCTATTTTTCCTCGCGGTCATCATGGTTTATGAAAATGCTTTACGCAGTGCTGGCGAAGTAAAATTACCCTTACTGTTAAGTACCAGCGCCATTATTTGTAATGTCATACTCAATTATTGGTTAATTAACGGCGGTTTAGGTATAGAAGCTCTTGGTGTTACTGGTGCAGCAATTGCCACAACAGTATCCCGTTTATTTCATTTGATTTTACTCCTTGTTGTGCTGAAAAAGGCACAACATTATCTAAAACCCACCAGAGCCGATTTCCCAAGTTTAATTAATAAAAAGGCTTGGAAAAAGCTCATCATGCTTGTTTGGCCTATGATGTTCAGTTTTGGTGTTTGGTCATTAGGTACTTTTATTTATCAACTCATTTATGGGCAGTTAGGCACCAAAGAACTCGCCGTGATGAGTGTTTTAGCGCCAATAGAAGGAATTTTTATTGCGGTGTTTTTAGGCTTTGCTTCTGCTTGTGCCATCATGATTGGCCAACGTCTTGGCGCCTCTGATTTTAAAGAAGCTTGGGCAATTGCCAAAACCTTTGCACTATTAGCCCCTATCTCGGGTTTAACCGTTGGTGTACTAATGTTTATGAGTGAGTCATGGCTTTTTATCCCTTTTACCAATCTACCCGATGAAACCTTACAATTAGCCACAGAAGTATTTGCGATTATTTGTTTTGGTGGTTGGTTAAAAATAACCAATATGACATTATCCATGGGGCTACTCAGAGCCGGTGGTGAAACCAAAACCAGTTTGTATATTGATACCTTTGGTATGTGGGTGATCAGCATACCACTCACTGCTTTAGCAGCATTTTATTTTGAGCTGCCACTTTTTTGGGTGGCATTAATTGCTTATTCTGAAGAAGTTACTAAAGTCTTTTTATTTGCATGGCGAGCATACAAACGAGATTGGCTAAAAAACCTAACTCATTAAAGAATAACAACCGCTTATACTTAATTATTATAAAAAATTTTACAGTAAATAGAGGAAATTTAACCATTTCGCGTTATTATGATTAACAGTCAAAAAAATAAATTAAACCATTTTATGAAGAAAATTTTCCTGTTTGCCGTATTAACTATCTCCGCCATGATGCCAACTCAGGCTGCTGATTATGCCTATTTCGGTTTTGAACCTGAAATTGTCACTAATTATGTCGCGGTTAAGAAAAAAATGGGCTACGTTCGCTTAACTGTCGAGTTAATGATTGAAGATTCAAATAATTTAGAAGTGGTTGAACATCACTCGCCGTTATTACGTGATGCTATTATTAGTATTATTGGTCAGCAACAAGAAGAAAAAGTAAAATCCATCAAAGGCCGTACGGAAATTCAACGCCTGTGTGAAGAAAAAGTAAAAAGTTTATTAACCAAAGAAACCGGTAAACCCTTGGTAAAAAAATTATTATTTACCCAATGGCTAGATAACTAACCGCAAACAATTTAACCAATATTTATTGATGTTAGGGGTAAATTAATACCCCTTTTTCATTTTTAGCTTTTAGCTTTTAGCTTTTAGCTTTTAGCTTTTAGCTTTTAATAATGCCATCAAACAACCGGTCAGCAAGCCAAATAAATGGGCGGTATTTGCCATATTCACCGGTAAAACATCCAAATAACCTAACATTAGCCACACCAATAAAAAGCCAACTAGCGCATTTGATATACCTAGCCCTTTTTCAGGTTTTAGCCAACCTAGCCACCAAACATAACCAAACAAGCCATAAACTACGCCAGACAAGCCACCAAAGTTTGGCCCTGACACCATAAATTGCCCAACATTAGACACTATCGCCGTTAATAATAAAACATGTATTAAACTGCCTTTACCTAACTGACGCTCAATATCACCGCCAAGTTGCCACCACCATAAAGTATTAAACGTGATATGTAATAACGAGAAATGAAAAAAGGCTGGTGTTAAGATCCGCAGCGGCTCACTAAGTAGGCCATCAAGGTTTAGCTGGCGATAAAACTGTAAACTGCTGAATACTTCGCGTGCAAAACCAAAATAACTGGCAATAAACACTATCCAACACAAACTAAAAATAGTCAGAGTTACTACGCCGGCATGTGCTATAAAATTAGCTTTGAACACATCAACCAAGGCTGGTGACGATGATCGGACATCACTAACTTCCGACTGTTGCCACGCTGCCGATTGGTATTTAGGGTGATGTGGATTTTGAATGAATTCATCAAACAACTGCTTAGCTTGCTCAGCCTGTGCTTGAGCACATAACACCACAAAACCTTGCTCATTTTCTTGCAACTTTGCCGAAATATTTTGCGCTGTTAAATAATTAGCAAACAACAAGGCAATATTATGATGTTGAATTAAGACAAGCTGATGATTTAATTCATTCATAATGTCGCCTAATTTTCAGTATCGTTCGGATACAAACCTTGCCATTCGGTAAAGCCACCATCAAGTGAATAAACATCGGTGAAATCTTGGCTGATCAAATATTGCGCGGCTTGCTGACTTGAAATGCCATGGTAACAACAGACAACCGTTGGCGCATCTAAATCGGCATCACGCATAAAATCGGCTAAGCTATCATTAGTTAAATGTATGGCTTTCGGAATATGATTTTGAGTAAAAGAAGCTAAATCTCTAATATCAACAACAACCGGCGCGTTGTCAGCCATCGCCGCTTTTAATTCGGCAACCGACATATGTTTAAATTGGTTTTCTGGTGTAGTCACAACAAACGTCCTAAACAAAGGCGAAAAAATTGTCGCTAATTTACCATATTATCGGTAAAAACAGTGGCATTTTATGGCTATTTTTCAAGAAAACTAAGTTTTCCGTGGATTTCATCAATAGATCAATGCGTTTATTGCTTTCAAACGCTATAATGCCCGACAAATTTTAGCTTAAACTTTTAGCTTAAACATGAAATATAACGACTTACGCGATTTTATTGCGCAATTAGAAGAACTTGGTGAGTTAAAACGTATTACTCAACCAATTTCAACGCATCTCACCATGACAGAAATTAGTGATCGCACACTAAGAGCTGGTGGCCCTGCGCTGTTATTTGAAAATCCAATCGGGTCTAGCATTCCAGTATTAACCAATTTATTTGGTACACCTAAACGCGTTGCCTTAGCGATGGGACAAACCAATGTTGAAGCATTACGCGAAGTCGGTAAATTATTAGCGTTATTAAAAGAGCCTGAGCCACCTAAAGGCTTTCGTGATGCCCTTGATAAATTACCTGTTTACAAACAAGTACTGAACATGCCGGCAAAAGTGTTAAAAAAAGCCAATTGTCAGCAAGAAGTGTTTACTGGTGATGAAGTCGATTTAACCAAATTACCTATTCAGCATTGCTGGCCAGGCGACGTAGCTCCCTTAATTACTTGGGGATTAACCGTTACTAAAGGGCCGCATAAAGAACGCCAAAATTTAGGTATTTATCGTCAGCAATTATTAGGGCCAAATAAACTGATCATGCGTTGGTTATCTCATCGCGGCGGCGCTTTAGACTTTTATGAATTTAAAAAACAATTCCCTGGTGAAAAGTATCCAGTTTCAGTTGCCTTAGGCGCAGATCCCGCCACCATTCTTGGTGCGGTAACACCAGTACCTGACTCTTTATCTGAATATGCCTTTGCCGGTTTATTACGCGGTAGCAAAACTGAAGTCGTTAAATGTATCAGTAATGACCTACAAGTTCCGGCTTCGGCAGAAATTGTTCTTGAAGGTTATATCGACCCAGACGAAGTTGCACCTGAAGGCCCATATGGTGATCATACCGGTTATTACAACGAAGTCGATAACTTCCCTGTTTTTACCGTAACCCATATGACCCAACGTAAAAATCCAATCTATCATAGTACTTATACTGGCCGTCCACCTGATGAACCCGCCATTTTAGGTGTCGCCTTAAACGAAGTATTTGTTCCTATTTTACAAAAACAGTTTCCTGAAATTGTCGATTTTTATTTGCCACCAGAAGGTTGTTCATACCGGCTTGCAATTGTTACCATGAAAAAACAATATCCCGGCCACGCTAAGCGTGTAATGATGGGTGTTTGGTCTTTCTTACGACAGTTCATGTACACTAAATTTGTTATTGTTTGTGATGACGATATCAACGCACGTGACTGGAAAGACGTGATCTGGGCAATGACCACACGCATGGATCCAAGTCGCGACACGACCTTAATCGATAATACGCCAATTGATTATTTAGATTTTGCTTCTCCTGTTTCCGGCTTAGGCTCAAAAATGGGGATGGATGCAACCAACAAGTGGCCCGGAGAAACCGACCGTGAATGGGGTGAACCTATTGTCATGGACGATGCGGTGATCCAAGAAGTTGATGACTTATGGCAAGAGCTAGGTATCGATGCTGAATAATCATTATTGCCCGTTATCAAGCACTAACAACGATTGTTTATAGTGCCTAACTAATTTAAAAATTTATATATTGCCATTAATGGCTCAAGGTTAAACTCACAATGAAAACAATTACTTGTCAGGTAGAAGCGCTGACATCACTAACACCCTCGATTTACAAAGTATTATTAAAGCCTGAAGTACAGGTTGACTTCATTGCTGGTCAATACTTAAATTTTGTCATGAGTGATGACGACAAACGCCCTTTTTCTATTGCCAGCGCACCCGGTAGTGAATTCATTGAATTGCAAATTGGCGCTTTTGATGAAAACAGCTATGCCATGCAAGTTATCGAACGTATTCAAAACAATACCAGTGTTACCGTTGAAATACCGCTAGGCAATGCAGGGTTGATCAACGACAGTAAACGACCATTATTATTACTCGCTGGCGGCACAGGTTTTTCTTACATAAAATCAATGTTTGAATATTTAGCACAACAAGGCTCTGAGCGTGCAGTCACGGTTTATTGGGGTGTACGTGAACCTTCAGCCTTATATGAATTAGCTCAAACTGAAGCGTGTATTAACCGTATTGCTAACAGCCAATTTATTCCGGTAGTACAAACGCCGGATGTTACTTGGCAAGGGCGCACAGGTTTATTACATCAAGCGGCAATGGCCGACATTGAAAACTTTGCCGAATACGATATTTATTTAGCCGGTCGCTTTGATATGGTTGGTATTATTCGTGATGATTTTGTTAAAAAAGGCGCTCTCGTTGAGCATATGTATGCCGATGCTTTTGCCTATATCTAACGAATAAAACTCAAGATCAGGCTCAAGAGCCAAATGATTAAAGATACCTAATAAGTATCTTTAATCATTTAATCGAGCCACTTGATCAGTAATGCGATAACAATTGCGTCCAGCGTCTTTAGCTTGATACAAACATTCATCGGCTTTTTTCACCCATTTTAATACATCACCTGAAAACGAAGCATCCGCGATCACGGCGCCAAAGCTTGCTGTTACTGTAAACAATTCATTTTCACCGGTATGAAATATTACCGCCTCAATAGCTTTTCTTAACTCTTCTAATTTGGTCGCTAATGCAGCTGGTGTAATATAAGGCGCTACAATGACAAATTCCTCGCCACCAAAACGCACTACCATATCACTGCCTCGATCAAAGGCGGCTTTAAGAATTTCGGCCACCTTCACTAAACAATTATCCCCCACCAAGTGACCATAATTATCATTAAGCTGTTTAAAGTGATCTAAATCTACCATGATCAACGACATTAACGCCGTATTTCGTTCAGCCGACTTTTGTATCAAGGCAAAGTTATCATCAAGATAACGACGATTATGCACTTGTGTTAAACCGTCATAAAGTGCTAACTTTTCAAGTTTTTTATTCGCTTCATTAAGCTCTTTAGTCCGCTCTACCACTTTTTCTTCTAACTGTTCTTGGTATTGATATAACTTATTTCTGTTACTAACAATTTCATTATATAAATGAATAACTTCAGAGCTCGCACTGATGGCTTCAGGCATTTTTTTACTATGCTGTTTAGCTAACTGCTTCACAATAAAACGAAGTGGCTTAGTTAACCGGCGACCATATTGATCAGCAAAATAAGCGGTGATAATCAAAGTAAAAAATAGAATTATAAATATGCTTAAATATTCATTTTTTACATTATTACTTGATGCCAACTGATCAATTAATGAAAAAACTTGCCAACCATTTTTCGTTTTAGCACTTTTAAAAACATAACGTTTATTGCCTTCTGCCGATAGTTGTAAGTAACGGGTATTTTCCAGCAATTGATGAGAAAATGGCGTTAAACTCGCTAAATTAAGTACCGGTGAAGCAAAAATAATATTTTGCTGTTGATCAACAATAACGGTACTTACCGATAAGTTATCTAATTCTGCCGAGGCTATTTTTGCTAGTTGATTAAGATCTAGAACACCTTCAAGTACATAATCTTGTTTTAACGCCTGAATATTGCTGTCGATAGTGGCTACTGAAAAATGAGTATTAAGCGCCACCATTGGCATTGCCATGGAACCATCAAGCTTAAAAGCAGGCGAGGTGCTTTGCCCACCAATTTGTTGCTCAATTCCAAATTTTGAAGCAACTAATGCTGACGGCAATAAAGTATTTTCATAAGCCGAGGTTGTTAACATGGCTTGTTGTATTTCTCCTCGCTCATCTGCAAGGTAAAGCGCCTTAAAAGCCGGATATACCGTTGTAATTTTGGTTAAAATATTGCCATAATCTTGAGCACCAACCTGTGTTAACCAGGCGCTTCCGAGCTCTAAGCCCTGTTGATTTTTTTCAATATATAAATCAATAAACTCAGCAATATTTTTACTCGTATCTTGCAGTGATTTATCCACTAAATTTTTTGACGTTTGAATAAAATGATTACTGATTAATAGCGTTGAACCAAATAAGGCGGTTGTGGTAACGAATACCAGCGAGTACATTAATTTTGCCCGCAAGGTTCGGTGTGTGGGGGCTTGATGGTGCCAATATATTTTTAATTTTTCATTAAAAATAAACATAAAAAAGCACGCGATACTGGTATACCAAAGGCCATTAAATCCCTGCTTAAACACAGTAAACAAGTCTGCGCTAGTAAACTCAACAACTTGAAACCAAATAATGACACAAGTTAACGGCATACCAATAAGTAGCCAATACACCATATCAGCAATGAGTACATACCAGCCTTTTGAACGCATAGTGGCAATAAACCAAGCCTCTAAGCCAAAAGTTAAAAATCCCCAAGGGTGACCAAAAATAAAATAAACAGGAATTAACGTAATAAATGCCGTTACCAAGGTGTACCGCGGCAACAAATGCATTGCAACAAACACATAGGCGGCATTACCAAGAATTAATTGAATTTCAGGTAATAACGGTAAAGGAATGCTATTGATGGCTGCACCGAACAAGCCCATCAAAATAGCAAAGAGCCAAGGCTTAGCTTGGTTAGCGTTAACGGTTACTGCTAGATTTGTTTTGGCCTCATCTGCCATGAAAGAGTTAACCTATTTATTTGTTGTCACATAACGCAATAGCAGCTGGTTAGCTTGTTGATGCTCATTTTTTGCCATTAATACTTTAGCGTATAACAAAGCATCTTGTTGGTCATAACCATCGTCTTGATGAAACAAACTAGCATAAGCTTTTGCTGCCATATCAAATTGTTTATCGGCAAAAGCTAAAAAGCCCAAACAACTTAACCACTGGCTACTATGATTATCTTTATGAAGATGTTTCTGTACTAAAGTGATCAAACCTTGGCATTGACCGATAGGTAAAAAACGCAGCTGTTTAACAAATTCCATTGAGGCATCAAACTTTAAGGCCGGTAATAAAACTTGCTCAAGTGATTGAGTTAACTGATGTTTTGCTAAAACATGGCAATAAGCTAAAACAACCGATTGTTTATGCTGAATTTTTCTTGCTAAATCTTGCCAATAATTTACTAACTTAGTTTGATCACCCTGAGTGATTAAGTGCTCAAATTGGCCTAAATATGCCTGATATTGCCAGCGATATATTAACGCTTGATTAACTTTTTTATTTTTTTCCGCTTTTGGCAAATAAGCTATAACATGTTCAAAACGTTGCTCAATTAAGCTTAATTCAATTTCTAACGCCAATAAACGTGAGTCATGGCCAATATGTTTATGGTAGTCATCAATTAACGTTCGGGCTTTAGTATAATTTTTTAACTTCAGCTGTTGTTTAATGATCACTAGCACTTGCTCAAGACTATCTGATGAAGAGGCTTCTTTGCTAAGGCAATCTAAATAATATTCAGTATTAGCATCCGCCGATTGCTGCTGGGCAGCAAAAGCTGCTAATGAATAAGCCACGGATGCCATACCAGAATTATCCGCACTTTTTACTAATAAATGCTCAGCTTCGGCATAATCTTCTAACAAATAAGTAGCAACGCCTTGTTTGAATTGACGTTGAGCTTTGCGTTTACCTGCCGTAGTAACACGAAACCAAGTTCCTTTGCCTAAACGGATGCCACCGCGAAACACTTTTAATGACATTAATAAAGCAATAAATAAAATAATAAGAAAAATGCTGGCGGTGACTACGGTCGATTCAATGGTGATGTTGCCCATCGAAATTAAAATATAACCTTTTTCACCAATCAATAATGGGCTAATGGCTACCGCAGCAAAAAACAGAACAAAAAACAGCACTAAACGTTTCATATTAAGCCTCGTCTATTACTGTAGCAGGAGCATCTACTGGAGCTGGTGTATCAGTTGGTTCAGTATCTTCAGGTGGTGCTTCAGGCGCTAACTCTATCACCTCTTGCTTAGGTTGCTCGATAGGTGCTGACTGCTCTTTAGTTTCAGCTTCATCCAAAAATATTGCTTTATTATTAATAATTTGTCGAATGGCGGCTAATGCTTTTAATTCTGAAGGGTAGTCGATCGCCACACGTTCATTTTTTAAACTTGCTATGGTTTGATAAAAACGCTGATTAACGTCTTTCTCCATATCAAAATAACGTGTTAACCAAGTTTGTATGTCTGCTAATACTTGTTGATATAACTGCGCTTTTTCTTTAGCTACAGCCCACTCAGCTTGATTAAGTTTTAGCTTTAAATTAATCATTAAATTTTGTTGTTGCGCTGGCGATAACAAAGGCTCAACACTCGCATTATGACGACGAATGGTAATAAAGTCGGCTAAGAAACGCTGCCAGCTTTTACTTAAATTTTCTTGCCAATCATTGGCATCATCAGATAACACTAAATTGTCGTTTTCATTATTCTTTTCAGGGACATAAGCTAACGATAAGAGTAGTTGATCTACTTGCTGCCCAAGCGCCATTATCGACAATAATACCTCTTCGGTATTTAACACAGGTAACAGTTTAAGCTGTTCAATGTCTTGATGAATAACTTCTCGTACTCGTAAAAATTTTGGATCTTTTAGCTCTTTTAAACGTTGGTCGGCATCCGTTAACAAGCCGATTGCCGCTTTGGTATCGCGCTCTAACCAAATGGTTCGACCGGCCACGCGTATTAAATATTCAGCTTCATGCATTAACCAATCAGTTGGTTGAGTAGCACTTAAACGATTGACGGTACGCTGTAATTTATCAATGGTTTTTTGATTATCAACACTTATCGCTTCGCTGATATTCGCTAAACGCTGTTCGAACAATTGTTGTTGATTGGCTAATAACTGTTTTGTGGCTGCTTGCTCTCGCGTTAACTGGGTTTGTAGCTGTTTTTGCGTTTTTGTTAATAACGACGCTTGATTCATTTGTTGCTGTTCAATAAACCAATAATAAGCACTTCCCATCATGGCAAGTGCGCATATAGCTAAGATCAAAGCAATTACCGCTATTTTTGACACCGACGATTTTGGCTGCAACTCTTTTGTTTTAGTTTGAGTGCGCGCAGAAACTTTACGACTTGCTGCTGTTGTTGTTTTTTCTACCGGAGCAGCTTGTTCTGTACCTTCAGATGTTGTCGCATCTTTTTCTGCTGCACTGACCACATCACTTTGTGTAACTTTTGCTGAAGTGCTGGTATTTTTATTGTCAGTATTATCTGTCATCATTTTGTTCCAATTCAATAATCACATCCAATAATCGCTGATTATCGGCACTTTGTGCATTAATCACTCTATTTAACCCTAACGCTTTTGCTCGCTCAGCAATGCGTTCACTTGCCACTAGCCAATAACAGGATTTTTTCCAATGATTTTCAGCGTTTAACTTTTTGTCGGTTAACAATAAAGCTAGCATATTCTCTAATATTGCGACACTGGTAGTGACAATACAATTCACCTTTTTTTCGTACCAGTGATTAATATCCTGCATCGGAGGTGTCACCCACACACGCTGATAACTTTGCGCATAAACCACATTTGCGCCTCGCTGCAACAAGGTCTTAAAAATTAATTCTCGGCCGGAATCACCACGAACAATAATCACATTATCACCGTTTACGGCTTCTAATGCTTTGATCTGTAATAACCCTTCACTATCTTGTTGTTCGGGTGAAATAGCATTAATACCTAACTCCGCTAACTTGTCTTGTGTGGCTTGCCCAACCGCAAACACTTGTTGATAACACCAAGCAGCACAAGGCAAAATATCATTAGCATATTCAACGGCGGCAACACTAACAAAAATCAATTTAGCATTATCGTCAAAGGTAAGTAAGGACTTACATAAAAAAGGTTTTTCAACGGCTTGATAACAAAATAAAGCACAATGTTGAGCGTTAATCGCAGCCGCTTGCAAGCTAGCAACCAAAGCTTGCCCTTTGTGCTCAGGTCTTGCCACTAACACATTTAACGGCCTAGGTATTGAGCTATAATCCGACAATTGAATAATATTAGTTTTGTTCATATACCGCTTTTAAAATCGCATCGGCACCTTGTGCTAATAGCTTATCGGCTAGCGCTAAGCCTAATGCTTCCGCTTCTGAAACATGACCGCTCACTTCATCGCGAATTATTTGACTACCATCAACTGCGCCAACCAAGCCACGTAAATACAAGTTATCATCGGTTAATTCAGCAAAGCTACCAATCGGTACTTGGCAACCTCCTTCTAAGGCGCGATTCATCGCACGCTCAGCCAACACACGATAACGGGTGTTTTGACACTCTAATGGAGCTAATAAGCTTTTAATGCGCTGGTCATTGGTTCGACATTCAATACCGACAGCACCTTGGCCATTGGCAGGTAACATCACTTCTGGCGCAATAAATTGACGAATGCGCGCGGGCATTTCTAAACGAATTAACCCTGCCGCCGCTAAAATAATCGCGTCGTATTCACCTTCATCTAATTTACGTAACCGTGTATTCACATTGCCACGTAAATCACGAATATCTAAATCAGGGCGTAACGCTTTTATTTGACATTGACGGCGTAAACTTGAAGTACCAACAATTGCGCCTTGTGGTAAATCTTCAAAGCTTTGAATATGATTTGAAACAAAAGCATCACGCGGATCTTCACGTGGACAAATCACTTCTAAGCCTAACCCTTCAGGAAATTCTACCGGCACATCTTTCATCGAATGCACCGCAATATCAGCACGCCCTTCTAACATTGCCACTTCTAGCTCTTTAACAAATAGCCCTTTACCACCTACTTTAGCTAATGGCGTATCAAGAATAATATCGCCTTTTGTCACCATAGGAACTAGCTCTACCGTTAGATCAGGATGAAAATGCTCAAGCTGAGTTTTTACATATTCAGCTTGCCATAAGGCTAAAGCACTTTTACGGGTAGCAATGCGTACAATATTATTCATGAAATTCTCTTACTGTTTACGATAATTTATCAGTTACTGTTTATTCGACAATATTTAGCTTAATTTATTATTCGGCCGACAAAGTTAATGGTGTTCCTGCTTGTTTACTAACGGCAGCCGAAAGAAATTGCCAAAATTCACCACTACCACGGTTGTCTTGCCATAAGCCGTCGATTAACTCAAAATGATGGCCATTAAACTTTGTTGCTACCCAAATTTGGTGCAAAGGTGCTTGTTTATTAATGATAATTTTGGTGCCATTTTTGAACGTTAACGTTAATAACCCACTCACGCCTTCGTAATCAATATCTTCACCACAATCTTCAATTGCTTCTTCAACTGCTAATAATAGTTCGTCAGCAATTAAATTATATTGGCTGTCATTCATGGCTTTTCCTTTAAAACTTTATCAATTGAGTGTAATTCTTGCTATTCATCGGATTATAAAACGACTATCATGTGAAGCAAATCGTTAATAAGTTTATGTGTCTGCAAAAATTGAAATATTTCGTTAGTTTAATCATCATTGTAACCCTATCTGGCTGTGGCTTGAAAGGATCTTTGTACGAAACACCCACTAAGCCTAAAAACGAACAACCAAATCAAGTTCAACCCGTAGAAAAACAGGAAAAATAGCCGTGGATTTTTTCAACCGCAAAGGTGCCTCGCTTTATGCTGAAGATTGCGCCGTTACAGATATCGCTCGTCAATTTGGCACTCCTGCCTATATTTATTCTCGTGCCACTATTGAACGTCATTGGCATGCCTTTGACCAAGCTGCTGGCAACCGTGAACATTTAGTATGTTACGCCGTCAAAGCGAATAGTAATATTGCTGTATTAAACGTGATGGCACGTTTAGGTTCAGGCTTTGATATTGTTTCTAAAGGTGAATTAGCACGTGTTTTACAAGCAGGTGGTGATGCCGGAAAAGTGGTTTTTTCAGGTGTGGGTAAAACCTCAGACGAAATTGCTTACGCTTTGGATAAAGGCATATATTGTTTTAATGTTGAATCTGCTGCGGAATTAAAACGCATTGCTAGCGTTGCCGAAAAAGCGGGTAAAGTGGCGCCAATTTCTCTACGTGTTAACCCTGATGTTGATGCGGGTACCCATCCGTACATTTCAACCGGTTTAAAAGAAAACAAATTTGGTATTAGCTTTGATGAAGCCGAAAGTTTATATGCTTACGCTGCTGCTCAGCCTAGCTTAGCGGTTAAAGGTGTTGATTGTCATATCGGCTCACAATTAACGGAAATGTCACCGTTTTTAGATGCCTTAGATCGTGTTTTAGGATTAATCGACCGTCTTGCCGCCAACGGTATTAAATTATCACACATTGATGTTGGTGGTGGTTTAGGGGTAACTTACGATGGTGAAACACCACCAGCGCCAAGTGAATATGCCAAAGCCATTGAAGAAAAACTGTCTGGTTATGATTTAAAATTAATTTTTGAACCTGGCCGTGCCATTATGGCGAATGCCGGTATTTTAGTGACCGAAGTTGAGTTTTTAAAAACCAACGAAGGCCGTAACTTTGCTATTGTTGATGCCGCAATGAACGACTTAATTCGTCCATCGTTATATCAAGCATGGCAAGCGATTATTGAAGTAGAACAAGATAACAGCAAAGCTGCTGCTGAATACGACATTGTTGGCCCTATTTGCGAAACCGGTGACTTTTTAGGTAAAGGGCGCCAACTTGCTATTGAAGCAGGTGACTTATTAGCTATTCGTTCGGCGGGTGCATATGGTTTTACCATGAGCTCAAATTACAATAGTCGTCCACGTGCGGTTGAAATATTAGTTGATGGTGAAACACCACACGTTATTCGCCAACGTGAAACACTAGAACAGTTATGGCAAGGTGAGCAATTATTGCCTTAATTAAGCTTTAAGCCTCAAGCTTTAAGCCTTAAGCTTTTGGCTTGCAGCTTCTAGCTTGTAGCTTGTAGCTTGTAGCTTGTAGCTTTGCAAAATTTTAAATAGGTTGTAGTAAAAATAATGTTAGTAAACTTTTCAAAAATGCACGGTTTAGGTAACGACTTCATGGTCTTAGACAATGTTACCCAAAATGTTTATTTATCCAATGAACAAATCCGTCATTTAGCCGATCGAAACTTCGGTATAGGCTTTGATCAACTCTTAGTGGTTGAACCGCCATACGATCCTGATCTCGATTTTCACTACCGTATTTATAATGCCGATGGTAGTGAAGTTAGTCAGTGTGGCAACGGCGCTCGCTGTTTTGCTCGTTTTGTACGCATGAAAGGATTAACTAACAAAAATAAAATTCGCGTTTCCACGCATTCTGGGAAAATGACCTTGTTTGTTGAACGTGATGGCCAAATTACCGTTAACATGCCGGTACCCGAATTAGAGCCAGCTAAAATTCCTTTTACGGCACAAAAAACCGAAGGCACTTATATACTGCGCACAGAAACCGAAACCGTACTTTGTGGTGTTGCTTCTATGGGCAACCCTCATTGTGTATTAACGGTTGATTCTGTTGCTGATGCGCCAGTAGAAACCTTAGGTAAAGAACTTGAATGCCACGAACGTTTTCCTGAAAAAGCCAATATTGGTTTTATGGAAGTAGTTAATCCTGAATTTGTTAAACTACGTGTTTACGAACGTGGTGCAGCAGAAACGTTAGCTTGTGGTAGTGGTGCTTGTGCCGCGGTTGTCATAGGTCAAATTCAGAAAAAACTGGCCAAACAAGTAACGGTAGAATTACCTGGCGGCCAGCTTAAAATATTCTGGAAAGGCCCTGGTCACCCGGTCAAAATGACCGGTCCTGCTGTCCATGTTTATGATGGCCAAATTCAGCTGTAATTAACAATAACATTGTGACTAAAAAATAATAATGAATGAACAAAATTTAATTGATACTAATGACTTAATCACCGATGAATTAATTAGTAGTTATTTACAAGATAATCCTGATTTTTTTCAGCGTAACCCTGACTTATTAACCAGCCTACGGTTAGTTGATAAAAATCGCGGTGTGGTATCCTTAGTTGAACGTCAGCAGCAACAACTTCGTCAAAAAGTGCATACTTTAGAAGAAGAAATTACTCAGCTGATGACGATTGCTCAGCACAATGAAAGCTTATTTACGTTATACAGTGACTTGTATTTATGTTTAATGGACTGCCAATCATTAAGCGATATTCTTAACAGCTTGCATACCACAACAACTGAGTTGTTATCGTTAGCTGATTGTAAATTATGGGTCGATAGCCCCGTTGCGCTTAAACATGCCACCATTATTCGTAATGACTGTCACGAAGTGCTAAATAACCGCTTAGCGGATGAACCCTTTTATTTTGGTCGCTTACAATTAGCTGAGCAACAAGCTATCTTCGGGAGTGAAGGTCATAGCGGATCTGCCGTATTAATTCGCTTATCGCACCTAGACGAA
This sequence comes from Thalassotalea agariperforans, assembly GCF_053470345.1. NCBI lineage: Bacteria > Pseudomonadati > Pseudomonadota > Gammaproteobacteria > Alteromonadales > Colwelliaceae > Thalassotalea > Thalassotalea agariperforans. The sequence continues at coordinate 101,475 of NZ_JBQMWH010000004.1, forward strand.
ACCTTCGGGTTTTTAGCTATTATCAGTGACGATGCCGAACATTTTGACCCTAAAATGGACACCTTATTATTAGGCCAATTTCGTAAGTTAGTGGGTAAGCTTATTTATCGTCAATTACATTCAAGCTCAGCTAAATAAGCTGTAATCATATAATTTTATTAGGAAATAAATTTGCGATTTAATCGCCGCCTCGGCGCCATTAAAGTGATCAGTTTTGACCTAGACGATACTTTATATAGTAATCGTCAAGTTATGCTGAACACAGATCAAGCAATGCAAAGCTATTTTCAGCAACTCTTTAGCCAATACCAAGTTAAGCAAGCTCAACAACCGCCAGATCACCACTTTTGGCAGCCTTATCAGCAACAAGTATTAACTACTGATCCGCTATTAATTCATGATGTTACTGAAGTACGCCGAGCAACTTACCAGTTAGGCCTAAAGCAGCTAGGCTTAGCTGAACAATGTGCGCTAACTGAAGCTGATAAAGCAATGAGTCACTTTTTATTACATCGTAATCAAGTGGCAGTACCTGCTGAGATCCCTGAATTTTTAGCCACGCTCAGTAAACGCTACCGGTTAATTGCCATTAGCAATGGTAATGTCTGTACTCAAGCTATTGGCTTAGCGCCTTTTTTTGAGCATATTTTTCATGCGGGTCAGGGCTTAAAACAAAAGCCAGCCAATGATTTATTTCATCACGCCAGTAATAAACTGAATGTAAAACCACAGCAAATTTTGCATGTCGGTGATTGTGGTCATGCCGATATTTTTGGCGCACAACGGGCTGGTTGTCGAAGTGCCTGGCTCAACTGTTATGATGTTGGCAAACCAATCAAGGTATTGCCTGACATAGAATTAAACCAAGTGACTGATCTTGCTAAATACTTTTGATCGGCACCTTAATATAAAAGTGTATTAACCTTTATGGATGTTTCTGAACTACTTGACTCGTTAAATGACAAACAGCGCGATGCCGTCGCTGCACCGTTACAAAATATGTTGGTACTTGCTGGAGCTGGTAGCGGTAAAACACGGGTATTAGTGCAACGTATTGCTTGGTTAGTACAAGTTGAGCAATCATCACCACACAGTATTTTAGCGGTAACCTTTACCAATAAAGCTGCCGCCGAAATGCGCGCCCGAGTTGAGCAAACGGTTAATGGCAATACCCACGGTATGTGGATAGGTACTTTCCATGGCTTGGCACATCGTTTATTACGTATGCATTTTCAAGAAGCTAAATTACCACAAAGTTTTCAAGTATTAGATTCTGATGATCAATTACGCTTAGTAAAACGCATTGTTCGCGCCCTAGAATTAGATGAAAAGAAATGGCCACCTAAGCAGTTTCTTTGGTATATCAATGGTAAAAAAGACGAAGGTTTACGTCCGCAGCACATTGAAACCCATTACGATCCTACCGAGCAAATGTTTGTGAAAGTGTATCAAGCGTATCAAGAAGCTTGTGATCGTTCCGGCTTAGTTGATTTTGCCGAGTTATTATTACGTGCGCACGAGTTATGGCTAAACAACCCCGCTTTACTTGAACATTACCAGCAGCGTTTCCGTCATATCTTGGTGGACGAATTTCAAGATACTAACGCCATTCAATATGCTTGGCTGAATATTCTTGGTTTAAAACAAAGCCGTGTCATGATTGTCGGTGACGATGACCAATCTATTTACGGTTGGCGTGGTGCTAAAATTGAGAATATTCAGCGCTTTGTTAAAGACTTCGAAGCACAAACTATTCGTCTTGAACAAAACTATCGTTCAACGGCAAATATTTTAAATGCCGCCAATCAACTGATCGGTAATAACAATAATCGCCTTGGTAAAGATCTATGGACCGAAGATAACGACGGTGAAAAAATCTCTATCTACACCGCTTTTAACGATTTAGATGAAGCCCGTTTTATTGCTGGCCGGATCAAAGAGTGGCAAAACAATGATGGTTCACTTGATGAAGTCGCTATTTTATACCGCAGTAATGCCCAATCCCGTTTATTAGAAGAAGCATTATTGCAAGCGAATTTACCGTATCGCATTTATGGTGGTTTACGCTTTTTCGAACGACAAGAAATTAAAGACGCGCTTGCCTATTTACGCTTGATCAATAGTCGTGATGACGATGCCGCCTTTGAGCGCATTATTAACACTCCAACTCGTGGTATTGGTAATCAATCCATCAGTTTAATTCGCGATGCTGCCCGCAGTTTAGGCTCTACGCTCTGGCAAGCCTGTGTCCATATGCTAAAACATGAAGAGCTCAAAGGCCGAGCCGCCAAAGCCATTCAAAATTTCATTCATTTGATAGATCAACTTGAAGATGACACTTGCGATTTAAACTTAGATCAACAAGCAAACAAAGTTATTCAACACTCGGGTTTGAAAGCTATGTATCAAGCTGAAAAAGGTGAACGTGCTGAAGCCCGAATAGAAAACTTAAATGAATTAGTCACCGCTTGCCAAACTTATGAAATTGATCCTGAATTAGAAAACGAGCAAACAAAACTCACCGCCTTTTTAACTCATGCGGCGTTAGAGTCTGGCGAATCACAAGCTGATGATTATGAACCTGCCGTGCAATTAATGACGATGCATTCAGCAAAAGGGCTAGAATTTCCATTGGTCTTTATTGCCGGCCTTGAAGAAGGCATGTTTCCATCGCAACAATCACAAGAAGATATTAGCCGCTTAGAAGAAGAACGCCGCCTTTGTTATGTTGGTATGACCCGAGCCATGACCAAACTGTATTTATGTCATGCTGAAAGCCGTCGTTTATACGGACAAGAAAAATACCACAAGCAAAGTCGTTTTGTACGTGAACTGCCAAGTGAGTGTTTAGAAGAAATTCGTGTGCAAAACCAAGTAGCAAAACCAGTAACTACCGGCCGATTTTCATCAACATTTACCATGGAAACTTTTGAAAATACTGGCTTTAATTTAGGACAACGGGTAAACCATGCTAAATTCGGTGAAGGAGTTGTGTTGAACTACGAAGGTAGCGGCCAACAAAGTAGAATTCAAGTAAACTTTGAAGAGGTTGGCGTTAAATGGCTGGTCGTCGCTTACGCTAACTTACAAAAAATTTAAAAATTAAAGACATAAATAATAACAAGAACTTGGGGAATTATATGGCAGATAAGCTGTTAGTTGTTGAAGATAGTCGGCCTATCGCCACTGTGATCAAACAAATTGGTGAAGCATTAAGTTTTGAAGTAACGGTGGCTAAATCATTAGCTGAAACTGAAGAAATTCTGCAAGGCGATACAAAATTTTTTGCCGCCACCATTGATTATGCCTTACCTGATGCTCCGAAAGGCGAGGCAATTGCTTGTGTTTTGTCTCATGGCATTCCAAGTGTTGTGTTAACCGGAAAAATGGATGATCAAACCCGTCAAGAGATCCTTGCTCAACCCGTTATCGATTATATTCCAAAAGAAAATAGCCAAGCCTTTCTCTATTTAAAACGCATTTTACATTGGCAGCGTACTAACAACAAAATTGGCATTCTAGTGGTTGACGACTCTCGTTCTGCACGAAATCATATTGTTGAATTATTAAAACGTCGTAATTTTACAGTATTTGTTGCTGAAAATGGTGAACAGGCCTTAGATATTGTAGAAAAAAACACCAACATTAAAATGGTGATCACTGATTTAGAAATGCCTGTGCTAAACGGGATTGGGCTAACAATAGAATTACGTAAAAAATATGCCCGAGATCGCCTATCAATTATTGGTATTTCTGGCGCTAGCAACGGTATTCATTCAGCACGTTTCATCAAAAATGGCGCTGATGATTTTTTACGTAAACCTTTCTGCCCAGAAGAGTTTTATTGTCGTATCACCCAAAATATTGAAAGTTTGCAGAATATTGAGCAAATTAAACATGCTGCTAATACCGATTATTTAACGGAACTTCCGAACCGTCGCGCATTTTTCCGTGAAGGCACAGCTAGACTTAACTATTATCGGAAAAAAAATCTCGCCTACTGTTTGGCCATGGTTGACCTTGATCACTTCAAACAAGTTAATGAAAATTATGGGCATGAAGCTGGTGATCATATACTAAAATTATTAACGCTTTATATGCGTAAACATTTAGGCACTGGTTTATTATCACGTTTAGGTGGTGAAGAATTTGCCATTTTAATGGCCGGGGATGATAACGATCAACTCCACGTAAAATTAGATGATTTTCGTCGTGATATCGCAGTTTCTGCTATGCAATATCAAGATCACCAAATTTCAACAAGCATTAGTATTGGTGTTTGTTTTAGTGATAGCGGTGATCTAGGCCACCACATACAACTTGCTGATAAAGCCTTATTTGCCGCAAAAGAAAATGGCCGTAATCAAATTGTTGTGTCGGGTGAAGAAGAGCACCATTAAGCTAAAAGCCATAAGCTAAAAGCTAAAAGCCAAAAGCCAAAAGCTAAAAGCCAAAAGCCATAAGCTAAAAGCCAAAAGCCAAAAGCCAAAAGCTAAAAGCCAAAAGCCAAAAGCTAAAAGCCAAAAGCCAAAAGCTAAAAGCCAAAAGCCATTATTAGTTTTTAGTAATAATGGCTTAAATCAAATTCTGACAAGCTTTTTTATTTAATAAGTTATCAAGGTTTTCCAACGTGACCTTGGCAATCGTATTTAATGCTTCTTTGGTAAAAAAGCCTTGATGACCGGTAATTAATACATTTGGAAACGTTAAAAAGCGTTGAAAAACATCGTCATCAATAATTTCTGCCGACATATCTTCAAAAAACAATTTGCTTTCTAACTCATAAACATCAAGTCCTAGGTAGCCGATTTTTTTCTGCTTTAACGCTTGTAATACCGCCTTACTGTCAATTAAACCACCTCGGCTCGTATTGATCAGCATGACATTATTTTTCATTAAAGAAAGCGATTCTGCGTTAATTACATGTGCAGTATGTGCATTTAAAGGGCAATGTAAACTGATAATATCCGCATTTTGATATAGCGTATTTAAATCAACATAGTTAACCCCTAATGCTAACGCTAGAGGGTTCTCGACCGGATCATGGCATAACAGCTGACAGCCAAAGCCTTTTAAAATTTTCAAGGTTGCTAAACCAATATTACCGGTACCAATAACACCAACGGTTTTTTCATGTAGATTAAAGCCCATTAGCCCATCAAGAGAAAAATTATCATCACGAACTCGATTGTACGCTTTATGAAATTTGCGACTTAAGGTTAACATCAAACCTACTGCATGCTCTGCCACCGCTTCAGGTGAATATTCTGGCACACGACAAAGTTGAAAGTTTAATTTTTGGGCTTGTTCAATATCAATATTATTAAAACCAGCACAACGTAATGCAATAATATTAATACCAAAGTGATTTAACTGAGTCAGTACGGGCTGATCAACTTCATCATTAACAAATATAGAAATCGCGTCAAAACCATTGGCAAGCTCAACCGTTTCCTGCGTTAATTTACTGTCAAAAAACGTTAATTCAAGCTCCTGATAATGATTATTGGCAAGTAAAAAATCCTTGTCATATTGTTTACTACTAAACACTGCAACTTTAAACATTTTATGCTCCTGACCAACAAAGTGATAACAGTACTCGTACTACAGATAGATCATAAAACAAAAATCAACAATGATTAATGATCTAAATCAGAATTTAAGAGTAATACCATTCAGTATAAAAATAGGAGATAAAAAAAGGCCAGTGTCTAAACACTGGCCTAAAGCTATAAGGGGAAGCTTAATAAAAATAAAACTCAAAATAAGAGAGTGTTGCCGAAGCAATGAAGAAAGTATAGAGTAGTTGTTCTACGAAGACAATAGTAGACAAGCATTTAATACGTGCTTTTTCGTAGATAAATGTTACAAAAAGTAATTTTAACTATAAAAAAGCCCCAAATTGCTTTGAGGCTAACTATTTTATCTTACCTTTTTACTTTTTTTAGGCCATGAAAACTAACCTGACCTTGGGGTAACTAAACCATTAAACTCAGCTTAATGCGCTTCATCCCAATTATCGCCAAAGCCTGCTTCTGCAATTAATGGTACTGATAACTCAACCGCATTATTCATTAATTCAACCAATTGATTGATCGTTTCATCTAAAATATCTTGGTGAATTTCAAATATCAGCTCATCGTGCACCTGCATGGTCATTTTTATACGCGGATCATTATTTTCAACTAACCAAGCATCCACGGCAATCATCGCTTTTTTAATAATATCCGCAGCAGTACCTTGCATGGGAGCATTGATCGCGGCTCGCTCAGCGCCTTTTTTACGCATCGCATTTTTTGCTTTTATATCAGGCAAATACAAACGACGACCAAATAAGGTTTCAACATAGCCTTGCTCGGTTGCTTGCTGACGCGTGTCTTCCATATAGCGTAAAACCCCCGGATAGCGCTCAAAGTATTTATCCATATAATCTTGTGCTTGATTACGAGCAACACCTAGTTGTTTTGCTAAGCCAAACGCTGACATGCCATAAATTAAGCCAAAGTTTATTGCCTTTGCGCTACGACGTTGGTTAGTGCTAACTTCTTCTAATGGGACAGCAAAAATTTCAGCCGCGGTTGCTTGATGAATATCTCGACCGTCTGAAAATGCCGATACTAACCCTTTATCTTCCGACAAATGTGCCATGATCCGTAATTCAATTTGCGAATAATCAATAGCCACTATTTTATAATTTTCAGGTGCGATAAAGGCTTGGCGAATTTTTCGCCCTTCTTCACTACGAATTGGAATATTTTGTAAATTTGGATCGGTAGACGATAACCGCCCTGTTGCCGTAACCGCTTGGTGATACGATGTATGAACTCGACCCGTTTTTTTGCTGATCATTAAAGGTAACTTGTCTGTATAAGTTGACTTTAATTTACTTAATCCCCGGTGTTCTAAAATCAATTTAGGTAAGGGGTAATCTAAGGCTAATTCTTGTAATACTTCTTCCGCCGTTGAAGGGGCACCTTTTGGCGTTTTTTTGATGACCGGTATTTTACAATCAACAAATAATATTTCTTGTAATTGCTTAGGCGAGCTTAAATTAAAGTTTTTACCGGCTAGGTTATGGGCGTCATTTTCTAACGCCATTAAACGTTGGCCAATAGCTGCACTTTGTTGATCTAACAAATCGCTATCAATTAACACCCCAGTTTGTTCCATTTTCGATAAGATCGACATCAATGGCATTTCAATTTCTTTGAAAACACTGAGTTGCCCAGGTAATTTCGCCAATTTTTCAAAAATTGCTAAATGTAAACGTAAGGTAATATCGGCATCTTCAGCCGCATAATGACCGGCTTTTTCAACATCGATTTGATTAAAGGTTAATTGCTTAGCGCCTTTGCCTGCAATGTCTTCAAAATGAACTGTTTTATAACCTAAATATTTTTCCGCTAAAGCATCCATGTTATGGCGTGTGGCAACACTATTTAAGCAATAAGACTCCAACATAGTATCAAAGCCAACACCCGCTAAGGTTATGTTGTAATGGCTTAACACATTAGCGTCATATTTTAAATGCTGACCCACTTTAATAATGCTGGTGCTTTCTAAAATTGGTTTTAATTTCGCTAAAACATAATCAATTGAGAGCTGCTCAGGTGCATCTAAATAATCATGTGCTAATGGCACATAAGCCGCATGACCCGCTTCACAAGCAAACGACAAACCCACTAGCTCAGCTTGCATATAATCAACACTAGTAGTTTCAGTATCAAAGGCAAAATAGTCGGCTTGGCTAATCTTAGCTAACCAAGCTTCAAAAACAGCTTCACTGTAAATAATTTCATAATTAGCAGCAATGCCGTCTGGCAAGGATTGTTCATCGGCAGATTCTGCTAATACTTGCGCGGCAGCACCTTCAGCTTTAGCCGGTGCATTTAAGTCTGCTAATAAACGTTTTAATTCATAACGAGTATAAAGCTCAGTTAATGTTTCAACATCCGGTTCAACCGGTAATAACTGCTCAACAGATTGTTCTAATTCAACATCAAGCTTAATGGTGGCAAGTTGATACGATAAAGGTAAATGGGCTAAGGCACTACGTAAATTCTCACCAATTTTACCTTTAACACTATCAGCATTGGCGATCACATTCTCTAACGTGCCATGCTCTAATAACCATTTAACCGCGGTTTTTGGACCGCATTTATCCACCCCTGGAATATTATCAACTTTGTCACCCATCAAGGCTAAATAATCAATAATTTGATCCGGACGAACACCAAACTTTTCAATAACGCCAGCTTCGTCTAACTCAACATTGGTCATTGTATTAATTAATCGAACATGTGGTGAAACCAACTGCGCCATGTCTTTATCGCCAGTGGAAATAACACATTCAATGCCTTGTTGGCTCGCTTGTTCGGCTAATGTACCAATCACATCATCAGCTTCAACGCCTTCAATCACTAATAACGGTAAGCCCATCGCGGCAATAATCTGATGCAATGGCGCTATTTGGGTACGTAAATCGTCTGGCATCGGTGGTCGATTAGCCTTGTACTCTGGGTACATATCATTACGGAAAGTTTTTCCTTTAGCATCAAAAACCACAACAATATTACCGTTAGGGTAATCTTTTTTCAGGCTTTTGATCATATTCAAAACGCCGGTGATCGCACCGGTCGGCTGACCATCAGCAGTGGATAATGCTTGTAAATAAGGAACGTGATACGCGCGGAACAAATATGATGAACCATCAACTAGGATAAGTGGGGATAACTTTGAAGTTGCCATGTGCCTGTAAACTGTCACAAAAAATTTGGCTAAGCATGCCACAATCGAGCGCTAAGCTCCATGGCTATTATGGATATTTGATAAATAGATAAAAACTGTGGATAACTTTGTTGACAAACACAGGAAAGCGCAGCATCGAAATAAAAGCCGATTCTGTTAGTTACTTGTAAGTTCATGATTTTGTTTAAAAAGGTGAGTTTAAGAATCCCTTTCTTATGCAAAATTATTATTATTTTTATTGTGAATAAAACTTTTCGATTGCCTAAAAGTATCACTTTATTCTTGCGTTGCTTTTCTTCTTCGAGAAAATAACGCATGAAAGGTTACCAGAAAAAAGCAGCAATACCAGATAATTATTAAGTTTTTTTTAAAGTAATATTACCTTACCAAATAACTAAATTATCTAAGTCAAAACTGACGTGCTCTAGCGGCTATGTTAGTTTTAACATTTATCTGACTAACGTTTAAAAGCGAAAATTTAATCACCTTTCATTTATGAGCCGCTCAATAACTTAGATTAACACGCTCTAAGTAATAAATTGATGTTTGCCGCTTTCTTAGCGTTTATTTTGATATAAATCATCGACAAATGCCTTTGCTAGATTGTTGAACGCCAACGCATGCAGTAAACTAGCTACAATTTTAGTTAGCAGTGAACATCAGCATGTCGGTAGAGCAAAAACAACAGTCACAAGACAACGAACAAAACACCACACATTTTGGCTTTCAAACGGTCAAAGCAGAAGAAAAAGCCTCGAAAGTCGCTGGCGTTTTTCATTCGGTTGCTGCCCAATATGATGTAATGAATGATTTAATGTCATTTGGTGTTCACCGCTTATGGAAACGCTTTACAATTGACGCTAGTGGTGTTCGTCCGGGTAATAAAGTGTTGGACCTAGCAGGCGGTACTGGCGACTTAACAGCGAAGTTTTCGCAGTTGGTGGGCAGCCAAGGCAAGGTAATTTTAGCTGACATTAACAGTTCAATGCTCAATGTTGGCCGCGATAAATTACGTGATAAAGGTTTAGTACAAAATATTGAATATGTACAAGCCAATGCGGAAGCGTTACCGTTTGAAGAAAACACCTTCGATGTAGTGACCATTGCTTTTGGTTTACGCAATGTTACCGATAAAGATAAAGCGCTACGTTCGATCTTTTCGGTATTAAAACCTGGAGGCCGTTTATTGGTATTAGAGTTTTCAAAACCTGAGCACGAGTTATTAAATAAAGCCTACGATTTCTATTCGTTTAACATTCTACCCAAAATGGGCGAGTTAGTAGCAAAAGATGGTGAAAGCTATCAATACCTAGCTGAATCAATTCGTATGCATCCAGATCAAGAAACCCTAAAAGAAATGATGGACAATGCCGGTTTTGAACAAACCAGTTATAAAAACTTAACGGGTGGCATTGTTGCTTTACATAAAGGTTATAAATTTTAATTAATGTCTTTTTTTATGCCACAACAAGTGCTGTGCTCAGCCCTTGAAAAAATCATCAAGCAAGCCTTAGCATTAAACATTAATGGTAATACGGCATTAACAACGCTTAATGAAAAAAGCTTAACTATTTTATTAGCTGAACTTGGCTTTCCGTTAACATTAACGGTGATCAACCACAGCATTTTAGTCAACGTCGATGCTACGGTTAATGCTAGTTCGAATAACTGCATCATCAGCACGAGCTTAGAAACCTTGTGGCAACTAAAACAAGAACAACAGCTGACCGAACTGATCAAACAAGACAAGCTCGACTTACAAGGTGATATTAAAATTGCTCAGCAATTTGCAAGCTTGTTTGAAAATATTGATATTGATTGGCAGTCAGAATTAGCCAAACATATTGGTGATATACCGACTTATCAATTGTCTCAGTTAATTGGCTTGGTACATAAAAAAGCAACTTTTGCCGCCCGCCAAATTTCAAGTGATGCTAGTGAATGGCTTATTCATGAAAAACGTTTATTAGTCACCAACACTGAATTATCACAATTTAATCAAGCAGTTGATAAAACAAGCCAAGCGGTTGAACAACTGAGTCAGCGCATTAATCAATTATCTAACAAATTGTCAGTCTCATAATCAGAGCATAAGGGAAAACGTGAGTAGCTTAAGACTTTATAAAATTGTAAAAACGTTTCTACAATTCGGCCTTGATGAATTATTACCGAAAAAGCGCTTGCCTTGGTATGTCAAACTCGCACGGTTAAGTATTTTTTGGTTACGTAACCAACACAAAGATAAAAGCCAAGCCCAGCGTTTTCGTTTAGCCATTGAAGCACTTGGCCCGGTATTTATTAAATTTGGCCAAATGTTATCAACCCGTCGTGATTTATTACCTGACGACTTCGCCAATGAACTGGCATTATTACAAGATCAAGTACCACCGTTTTCAGGTGAGCAAGCTGAAAAAATTATTATTGCGGCCATTGGTGAAGATGCTTTCAACGCTAATTTTATCGACTTTGACTTAACGCCACTGGCTTCTGCCTCGATTGCCCAAGTGCATACCGCTACCATGAAACAAGGTCAACAAGAGACCAAAGTGGTTATTAAGGTATTGCGACCTGACATCAGTAAAACCATTTTAGCTGACATTAACGTTATGGGCTTATTTGCCAATATCATGGCCCGCTGGTTAGCTGACGGCAAACGATTACGCCCAAAAGAAGTGGTTGCTGAATACAAAAAAACTATTTTAGACGAACTCGATTTATTACGCGAAGCAGCCAACGCGATTCAATTAAAGCGTAACTTTAGTCAAGGCAATTCAGAAGACAAAGTACTTTACGTGCCTGAAATTTACAGTGAATTTTGTCATAAAAACGTGCTAGTGATGGAACGTATTTATGGTGTTGGGGTTGGTGAAATTGACACGCTAAACCAGCTTGGTGTGAACATGAAACTACTCGCTGAACGTGGTGTAGAAGTATTTTTCACGCAAGTATTTCGTGATAGCTTTTTTCATGCTGACATGCACCCTGGTAATGTTTTTGTTGATGCTACCGAGCCCGCTGATCCAACTTGGATTGCTATAGATTGTGGTATTGTTGGAACGTTAAATCGCGAAGACAAACGCTATTTAGCCGAAAATTTTGTTGCCTTTTTTAATCGTGATTACCGTAAAGTAGCCGAGCTACATGTTGACTCCGGTTGGGTACCTGCCAACACCAGTGTTGATGAGTTTGAATTTGCTATTCGCACCGTTTGTGAACCTATTTTTAACAAACCACTGGCAGAAATATCGTTTGGCCAAGTATTAGTAAATTTATTTAATACCGCTCGTCGTTTCAACATGGAAGTACAGCCACAACTAGTACTGTTACAAAAAACCTTGCTTTATATTGAAGGATTAGGACGCCAGCTCTACCCTCAGCTTGATTTGTGGCAAACCGCTAAACCCTTTTTAGAAAACTGGGTACAAGAGCAAATGGGCGTTAAAGCCGTGTTCTTAAAAATTAAAGATAATCTGCCTTTTTGGAACGAAAAGTTACCTGAAATTCCTGACTTAATTTACGACTATTTAAAATCAGGTAAAGAAGCACAAGTTAAACAAGCACAAATGATTGAGCAATTAGCTCAAGCCCAACAACAGCAAAACCGTAAACTTATCTATAGTATTTTTGCTGTTGGTGGTTTGCTCAGTGCTACTTTGTTATTTAATCAGCAACAAAATAACCTTGCTTTAATTGCCCTGTTTATGTCGGCTGTTGCAGGTTATTTCACCTTTAAAAAATAAGGAGTTAACTTGTGATTTTTGACCACTTTAATGTTGATGTGCCTGCCGAGTTAATTGCGGAAACCAAAGCTTTTTACGAGAATATTTTTGATTTACGAGCCGGTAGTAGACCAACCCTTTCTCGCCCTGGCTACTGGCTGTATTATCAAGATAAACCCTTATTACACTTATTTGAGAGACCGGCGGCATTAACGGGCGAGCGACAAAGTTATTTAGATCATGTCGCATTTCAGCTAAAAAATATTGTCGCCTTTAAACAACGCTTAGCGGAATATGACATTCCTTATCGCAGCATAATAAATAATGAAATTCACATCACCCAATTATTTATTTTCGACCCTGCGGGGGTCAAAATTGAGTGTATATTTAATCATTAATAAGTGCTTATAAAAAATATTCACCTTTAGGTGGTAAACCAATCAAACTCATCGCAGCCTGCATTTTTTCTGCTGGGTAATTAGCTAAGCTCTGCTTATGGGCAGCTTCATCTAGCCATTTTTCAATCACTACAATATGGCTAGCGTTTTGTTGATTTTTTAATACTTCACAACTGACATTACCTGCTGAATTGCTAATATAAACCGTTAAGTCTTGCAAAAATTCAAACAATTCCGCTTCTTTACCGTCAGCAGCCGTAAATTCATTAATCCGAGTTATTGTCATTAATATTTCCAGTTATAATTTTGAATTCAAAACCATATTATTGTCTCAACTAAACATGAAAGTTACTTTTTATGGTTGTTATCAAAAAAAGCTACTTGCTCTAATAATGATTTAGCTAAGCTTTCCATAGCACCACTTGCCTCAGCCGACTTTTCAACTAAGACCGCATTTTCTTGTGTCATTTCATCCATTTGGCTAACCGCAATACTGACTTCTTCAATACCAATAGCTTGCTCTTTACCTGCACCTTCAATATCACCGATCATAGTGCCAACAGCTTCAATTGCTTTTACCAATTCGGTAAAGGTTTTACCGGTTTTATCAACTAAGTCTGTACCTTGCCCTACGGCTTCAACACTATCGTTAATCAAGCCTTTGATCTCTTTAGCCGCACTGGCTGAACGTTGAGCGAGATTACGTACTTCAGAGGCAACCACGGCAAAACCTCGACCCTGTTCACCAGCTCTTGCTGCTTCAACCGCAGCATTTAACGCTAATAAATTAGTTTGAAAGGCTATTTCATCAATAACACTAATAATATCGGCAATTTTTTTACTCGATTTATTAATATCTTCCATGGCAACAATGGCATTTTTAACGACACTGCCACCGGTACTCGCTTTATCTATAACCGACTCAGACAGCTTAAAGGCTTCACTTGAATTAATAGCATTTTGCCGAACAGTTGAAGTTAATTCCTCCATCGCCGCTGCGGTTTCTTCTAAACTTGCCGCTTGTCGTTCCGTACGACTACTTAAGTCCGTATTACCCTGAGCTAACTCGCGCGATGAATCATAAACCGTGGTAGCAGTTTGTTTAATATCACCAACCATGTTATTTAAAATAGTCATTAAACCATTCATTGCTTCACCGATAATGCCAAATTCACCGGTTAATTCATGTTCAATTTTTTTAGATAAATCACCTTCAGACATCGACATTAAAATATCTTTTATTTCAGCAACCGCTTGTTTTCTTGCTGTAATATCCGTGGCATATTTAACCACTTTAAACGGTTTACCATTTAAATCGAGTACGGGGTTATAAGACGCTTGAATCCATACTTGCTTGCCATTTTTACCTAAACGCAAATACTCATTCGTATCATACTCGCCTTGGTTAAGCTGCTGCCAAAATTCACGGTATTCTTGACTTTGTTTATATTCAGGCGTAGCAAACAAGCTATGGTGTTGACCTTGTATTTCATCTAAACGATACCCCATAGCATTTAAAAAATTATCATTGGCTGTGATAATGGTGCCATCCATATTAAATTCGATCACTGCTTGTGCTTTACTGATGGCACTAATTTGCCCGGAAAAGTCAGCATTTTTCAATTTTTCTTGCGTGACATCCGTGGCGTATTTCACTACTTTGAACGGTTTACCATTGAGGTCTAAAATCGGATTATACGAGGCTTGAATCCACACTTCTTTACCGCCTTTACCAAGCCGTTTATATTCATTGGTTTGATATTCACCCTGATTTAATTTTTGCCAAAATTCTTGATATTGATAACTGTTTTTATCTTCAGGCGTAACAAACATTTGATGATGCTGACCTTGAATTTCATCAAGCTGATAACCTAAGGTATTTAGAAAATTATCATTGGCAGTAATAATGGTGCCATCCATATTAAATTCGATCACTGCTTGAGATTTGCTGATGGCATCAAGTTGACCAGAAAAGTCAGCACTTTTAAGCTTTTCTGCCGTGACATCTGTGGCGTATTTCACCACTTTATAAGGCTTTCCATTAAGATCTAAAATCGGATTATATGAGGCTTGTATCCAAACTTCTTTGCCTCCTTTACCAAGTCGTTTATATTCATTTACTTGATATTTTCCGTCATTCAATTGCTGCCAAAAGTCTTGGTATTCAGCACTGTTTTTATCTTCTGGTGTGACAAACATGCGATGGTGCTGGCCTTGAATTTCATCAAGCTGATAACCTAAGGTATTAAGAAAATTATCATTGGCGGTGATAATGGTGCCATCCATATTAAATTCAATTACCGCTTGGGATTTGTTTATTGCAGCAAGCTGGCCAGAAAAGTTTGCTTGCTGTAATTTTTGCTCTGTAATATCACTTGCAAATTTCACCACTTTATAAGGCTGGCCATTAGCATCAAAAATGGGATTATATGAAGCATGAATCCACACTTCTTTACCACCTTTGCCAAAGCGTTTATATTCTTGTGATTCAAACTCACCACGATTAAGTTTTTGCCAAAAATCACGATAGGCTTGACTAGCTTTCGTGGCTTCATCAACAAAAAGACTGTGATGCTGGCCAACAATTTCTTCTAAGCGATAGCCCACGGTTTGTAAAAAATTGTCATTGGCGGTGATAATGGTGCCGTCCATATTAAATTCAATCACCGCTTGAACTTTATCAATAGCCGCCATTTTGGCTGAGTATTCCGCGATATCGATATTTTCTTGTGCTGAGCTTTGCTTAAATTCAACTAAATTACCGGCTAATTTATCATGATCGTCAAGTATCGCTGATACTGAAACATTAAATGAAATTTCTTCTAATACAATCGCAGATTGCCAAGGTAAATTTTTGACATTGGTTAACGAGGTTTCACTATTATTAACCTCTTCAACAATATCAGAAATATCTAAGCCTAACAGTGAGCGTTTATTTACCGTACAGCGCGGCCACTGAGCTTTAAACGCTGTTATATTGGCTTGTAAAAAATCGATAAAAGCTTGGTTGAAATAATTAATTCTTAACTGCTGATCAATAATTAAAAAAGGCGTGAGTGAAAGATCTAAAGCACTATGCAGACACAAAGCAGCATTATAATCAGACTGAGTGTTTTGTTTCTTTTCTTTTACATCCGTGTTCATAATAATAATCCATCAGCAAGTATCAATAATTAAATTAATAAGGTTAGTGGCACCTAATTTATGACGATAAATTCATCGGCTCCAATGGGAGAGCAATGAACTTAACAATTAAGTTTCGCCTTAATTAAGTAAGGTTAAGTAAAACAATTTGTTTTCACGAACATTGAGTATAGGACAAGATTATTGACTAACAAGAAATCAGCTAAAAAATTTTAGCGGTATAGTTATTCTAATCTGCTGATTATCAAAATAAAATTTAGGAAGTTATCGAACTTAAGAAGATATTGAAGGTAATACAGGTGGCGAAAAACTTACCACCTGTTTCAAAAGTCTAGCTAGAATGCGTATTAAGTTATTTTTTCAGCTTAGCAAAAGCCTCTGCAAAGGCGTTGCCCATCATAGCATTACTTGGCTCACGTTGTTTTTTAGGGGCCTTGTTTGATGCTTGATGTGCCGGCTTGTTCACCTTCGAATGATGTTCTGCTTTATTTGACTTGTTTGCATGTGCTGGCTTAGCCATCACTTTTTCATCTAAACGCATGGTTAAACTAATGCGTTTACGGGCTTCATCAACTTCTAACACTTTCACTTTAACAATATCGCCAGCTTTGACCACTTCACGTGGGTCACTAACAAACTTATCGGTTAACGATGAAATATGCACTAAGCCGTCTTGATGAACACCAATATCAACAAAAGCACCAAAGTTAGCAACATTGGAAATTACCCCTTCCAAAATCATCCCCACATTAAGGTCTGAAACTTTTTCAATGCCTTCTTGAAAACTCGCTGTTTTAAATTCGGGTCGCGGATCACGTCCGGGTTTTTCTAGCTCGGCAATAATATCTTTAATGGTTATTTCACCAAAATCAGCACTGCTTGCTTGGCTAATATCAACCTGACTTAACGCCTCACTATTACCTAAAATATCGGTAAGTTGGCGGTTTAACTGGGCAATAATATTTTCAACGACCGGATAGGTTTCAGGATGAACACCGGATTGATCTAATGGGTTTTTACCGTCACGAATACGCAAAAAACCAGCCGCTTGTTCGTAAGCTTTTGGTCCTAAACGTGCTACTTTCAACAATTGTTGCCGCTCTTCAAAACGACCATGTTGGTCACGGTAATTAACAATATTCTGCGCCATGGTTTTATTTAAACCAGCAACACGAGTTAATAACGCCGCTGAAGCACTGTTAAGATCAACACCTACCGCGTTTACACAATCTTCAACCACTTCATCAAGGGTTTGGCTTAATTGACTTTGGCTAACATCATGTTGATATTGCCCAACACCAATAGCTTTGGGATCAATTTTTACCAATTCGGCTAATGGGTCTTGTAAACGGCGCGCAATAGAAACAGCACCACGAATAGAAACATCCAAATCAGGGAATTCTTTGGCGGCAAATTCTGACGCTGAATAAACTGACGCGCCCGCTTCACTTACCGTAATTTTTGCCGGTTTAAGCGTGCTTTCGCCATCGGCCAATAATTTAATAACTTCGGCAACTAATTTGTCGGTTTCACGTGAACCCGTGCCATTACCTATCGCAATCAGTTCTACTTTGAATTGCTTCACTAAATTGACAATAGTACGGGCAGACTTATCCCAACTGTTTTGTGGTGCATGCGGGAATATGGTGGCGGTTTGTAATAACTTACCGGTAGCATCAACTACGGCAATTTTACAACCGGTGCGTAAACCAGGGTCAATCCCTAACGTAATTTTTTCACCAGCCGGAGCCGACATCAAAACATCAGTTAAGTTGGTAGAAAACACCTTAATCGCTTCTTTTTCCGCATCTTCACGCAGCTTACCTAATAATTCAGTTTCTAACGTACTGCTAAGTTTATTTTTCCATGCGCTACGTACAACTGATGTAATAAAAGGCGCGCCTGCTTGGCTTGATAACCGCAAGTGATAATGCTCGATAATTAGCTGCTCAGCACTTGAGGTGCTGTTATTTTCTTGGCCAGGATCAACATCTAACGATAAACGTAAAAAGCCTTCGTTACGACCACGAAACATGGCTAAAGCGCGATGCGATGGTACTTTTTGTAGCTTTTCAGAATGCTCAAAATAATCACGATATTTCGCTCCTTCCTGTGCTTTACTTTTTACCCCTTTACTAACTAAATGCGCTTGTTTTAAACAATGCTGACGCAATTTTTGAATTAAATTCGCATCTTCCGCAAAACGTTCCGACAAAATTGCCGTAACTCCTTCAAGTACTGCGGCTTCATCGCCAAAGCCGTCAGCAAGATAAGCGCTAGCCTCTTGCTCTGGCACTAATTGCCAATTTTGATAAAGTTTGTCTGCTAATGGTTCAAGCCCTGCTTCAATAGCAATTTGCCCTTTGGTACGACGTTTAGGACGATACGGTAGGTATAAATCTTCTAATCGGGTTTTATTATCTGCTTGTTCTATTTCCGCTTTTAATGCTGCGGTTAATTTACCTTGCTGCTCAATATTAGTCAGGATTACTTCGCGTCGTTCATTTAAATCACGTAAATAAGTTAAACGCTGTGCTAAATAACGTAAGTGACTGTCATCTAAGCCTTGGGTTTTTTCTTTACGGTAACGAGCAATAAAAGGCACAGTTGCGCCTTCATCTAATAAGGCAATAGCCGCGAGAATTTGAGCAGGTTTAACTTGAATTTCTTGAGCGATTTGCTCAGCAATTAAGGTCATAAGAATATCTTTTGATAAAATTTAAAATAATAAGGTGAAAAACCGTTACGGAAACGCATTCCCAATGCCGCTATTATCAACAACCTAAACAATAATAAGCAAGGCTTTTCAGCCATAGTAAGTAAATAATTATTTCAATAAAACACATTGCTAACAAACATAGCTATTTACCGGTAATTTCCAGTAAACTAGGACAACGTCCTGTTTAATTAAGTTATAAATAATACCATTGAAAAGTAATTACATTACCCGCGAAGGCTGGGATAGATTAGACCAAGAATTAAAATACTTGTGGAAAGAAGAGCGTCCAAGGATCACCCGTTCAGTTTCAGAAGCCGCGGCTTTAGGCGACCGCAGTGAAAATGCAGAATATATTTATGGTAAGAAGCGGTTACGTGAAATTGACCGTCGTGTGCGTTTTTTAATGAAACGCTTAGACGACTTAAAAATTGTTTATCCTGAAAAACAACAAGAAGGCAAAGTGTACTTTGGTGCTTGGGTTACCTTAATAAACGAGCAAGATAAAGAAGTTACTTACCGTTTAGTAGGTCCTGATGAATGGGACGTAAAAAAAGGAGAAATCAGTATCGATTCACCAATGGCGCGTGCGCTACTTGGTAAACAGGTTGATGACGAAGTAATGGTGAAAACGCCAGAAGGTGAACGTTATTTTGATGTAATTGCGATTCGCTATAAATAACTCGTACAAAATTAGCTAGTACCCAACAAGGGAAATATTGCATGTTAAAAGCTATTCATCATGCCGCAATTATTTGCGCTGATTATGACAGGTCAAAACATTTTTACAGTGAAATTTTAGGTTTAAAAATACTGGCTGAAAATTATCGCGCTGAGCGTAATTCTTATAAGTTAGATTTACAATTACCCGATAACAGCCAAATTGAATTATTTTCATTTCCTAATCGCCCTAAAAGGCCGAGCTATCCTGAAGCTCAAGGCTTACGGCATTTAGCTTTTTTAGTAGACTCTGTTGAAGAAACCGCACAATATCTGATCAGCCAAGGTATCAAGGTTGAACCAATAAGAATTGATGAATATACCGGTAAAGCTTATACCTTTTTTAATGATCCTGATGGCTTACCATTAGAGTTATACCAACAATAAATCTACATTACCCTTATGAACAACAGGCAGGTTCAGGATGAAAAAGTCAACAAAAGCAGCGTTATTATCAGCACTTGTTTGCCCTGGTGCCGGCCAGTTTTGGTTAAAAAAGTATTACAGTGGCGCACTGTTTTTTATCAGCTTTATCATTGGCTTCGCGTTTATTATTCAAAATGTCAGTCAAAAAACGCAATATGTGATGGCTAAACTACAACAAGGTGAAATTACGTTAACTATCACCGCCATTGAGCAAGCAATTAATAATGCTCCCAGCAGTTTAACTATGGCTGCCTTAAATAACCTAACCACTTATTTGCTGCTTGTTTGGTTGACAGCAAGTTGTCATGCTTATTGGCTTGGTAAAAAAGTGAGCAAAAACCCTAGTCTCTAGCTCATCAGCCCACTATTGAATTTATCAGGCGATGAGATACCATAGCGACAATTTTTCATTGCTTGGAAATTAACGTGAACAAAAGCTTTATTACTAACCTACTAGCATTACTTTGCACTTTATTTGGCTACTTTTTTGCCCAGCCACTTATCTTTTCAATTGGTTTATTTGCTTTATCTGGTGCTATTACCAACTGGGTTGCTATTCATATGTTGTTTGAAAAAGTGCCTGGTTTATATGGCTCAGGGGTGATTCCATCACGTTTTGAAGATTTTAAGCTCGGTATTCGTCAGTTAATGATGGAGCAATTTTTTACCCAAGATAACATCGACCGATTTTTATCTGACAGCCAAGGCAAAGCCGCTAGCATAGATTTAGCACCGGTGATTGACACCGTCAATTTAAGCCCAGCCTTTGATAGCTTAGTGGAAGTTATCGAAAACTCCTCTTTTGGCGGCATGTTAGCTATGGTAGGTGGGAGTGAAGCTTTGCAACCTATGCGTGAACCTTTTATTGAAAAAATGAAAGAATCGGTCAAACAAATTGCACAAACCGAAGAATTTCGGGAAAACTTGCGCAGTTCATTAGAGCAACCGAGTGTTGTTGATGGTATTCGCGAGAAAGTCAGCGATATTATCGAGCAGCGCCTGAACGAATTAACACCACAATTAGTGAAAGAAATTATTCAAGCGATGATCAAAAAACACTTAGGTTGGTTAGTTGTTTGGGGTGGTGTTTTTGGTGGCCTTATTGGTGCCATTGCCGCATTAACGAATAATTTTTAATAACTTAACAAAGCATAATTAACCATTCATACCTTTTCAGCTAAAAAGCGCTAAAAATAGCATAATAAAATCGCTCATTTTTTAGCGCTTACTCTTTAATTTTCGCCCTTTTATAGGTATCCTTGCGCTTTATTTTCTTGGGATAATGCTTAACTATCACACAATAGTGCGTTTTAGTTAAAATCCCCCTCTTTGTAATAAGGTGATTTCAGCCATGTTTGGTCGCTTAAAAGCTTTACCAGAAGATCCAATTTTAGGATTATCGATTAAATATAAAGCGGATACGAATCCGTTAAAAATTGATTTAGGTGTTGGTGTTTATAAAAACGAAGCCGGTGAAACCACCATTTTAAATTGTGTCAAAAAAGCTGAAAAATTTCGTTTAGAAAATGAAACGACCAAAACCTATATTGGCGGTGGTGGCTCTGCTTTATTCAATGAAAAAATGACATCATTAATTTTTGGTGATCACAAAGTATTAGCTGAAAACCGTGTAAGAACAGTATCTACGCCAGGTGGTACAGGTGCTTTACGTGTAGCAGCTGACTTTATTGGTCGTTGTAAAAAAGGTGCTAAAATTTGGTTATCAAACCCAACTTGGGCTAATCACAAAGGTGTATTTAGTGCTGCTGGTTTAGAGATCCAAGAATACGCTTATTACGATTACGAAAACAAAACCTTAGATTTTGATGCTATGTTAGCGGCATTAAAACAAGTTGATGCTGAAGATTTCGTACTTTTACATGCTTGTTGTCATAATCCATCAGGTATGGATTTATCACAAGAGCAATGGCAACAAGTTGCCGAAGTTGCAAAAGAAGTTGGTTTTACACCATTAATTGATATGGCTTACCAAGGTTTTGGTGACGGCTTAGAAGAAGATGCTTACGGCGTTCGTTTAATGGCTGACACTGTTACAAACATGATTTTATGTAGTTCATGTTCGAAAAACTTCGGTTTATACCGTGAACGTATTGGTGCTTGTACTGTTATTGGTGAAACACCAGCAACAACAGATATCGCTTTATCGATTGTTTTAAATGTTGCACGTACAATTTACTCAATGCCACCAGCACACGGTGCTGCCTTAGTTGAAACTATTTTAAGCTCAGACGAGTTAACGCAAGAATGGCATCAAGAATTAGCTGAAATGCGTAACCGCATTAACGATAACCGTGCTGTTATTGTGAACAAGTTAATTGAGAAAGGTGTAACTCGTGACTTTAGCCACATTTCAACACAAAAAGGTATGTTCTCTTTCTTAGGTATAAGCCCTGAGCAAGTACAACAGTTACAAGACGAATACAGTGTTTACATGGTAGGTTCAAGCCGCATGAGTATTGCTGGTATTTCGCCAACGAATGTTGATTACTTAGCAGAGTCTATCGCTAAAGTTTTATAAGCTTTAAAGCTCAACACTCCCCTTTAAAAAGCCACTTACAGTACAATTTTACTGAAGTGGCTTTTTTGATCTATTAAGCTGACCTATTTAGCTATTTGATGCTCTAAGCGATTACGACCATTCGCTTTCGCTTGGTACAATAAGTCATCCGCCTGCTTCAACCCTGTTTCTATATCTTCATAGCGTTCAACACAAACGCCGCCTAAACTTACGGTAATTCTTATATCTAAACTTTGCTTTTTGGTTTCTTCTTGAAAATGGCTTTCACTGACCGTTTCTCGTAATTTTTCTGCTATTTTTAACCCTGGAGTTATTTCGGTTTTAGGAAAGGCAATTATAAATTCTTCGCCGCCAGTTCGCGCCACTACGTCAGTAGCCCGTGTATGTTGTTTTAAAACATCAGCAAAATGAGTTAATACCTTATCACCAACATCATGGCCATATTGATCGTTCACTTTTTTAAAATGATCAATATCTAATAACAACAAGGTCATTGGAAAATAAGCTTTTGGCTCAGATTTACTCGCTTGAAAAAATACTGAATCTATAAATCGACGATTGGGTAAATCAGTTAATACATCTGAATTTGCTTGCCGTTGTTTATCAAAATTAATTTCTGCCAACTCTTCATGACTACGAGAACGGAAAAATTCATTGATTAAACAAAATAGAATGTTAACTATATATGAAGCAACATAACGAGAGATTTCTTCGGGTCGATAATTTGCGTCAATTAATTCAGGATTAGCCAACATCAGCCAAATTACCAAAAACATAAAGATATTAAGTAATAAACCGCGGTAATAACCAAAAAAAACAAATATGGTGATGGGGAATGGATATGTCCAATACAAACCTGTGTTTTCATATCCACCGGTATAAACAATGGCAAACACTAAGGGAATAATGCCTAAGCCACAAATGGTAATTGCTAATTGCTTTTTTTTATGGAGATACGATAAAAGGACATTCCCATATAAAAAGGCGGCAGAAAAAAACAACGCTAACTTTAATAAAAACTGCTGCTCAAATGATGTTTGCACACCAAAATATAAAATAATAGTGCCGCCAATATAACTACAGGTATTAAGCACTAACTGTTTACGTTTAATATCAACACTTTCACTAGATTCTAAACTTATAAACTTTTCCCACCAATTTTTTTGCATATATGAACCCTAGTCTCGAGGAAAATTATTGCAGACTTTTTTATAATAAATAATAAATGTTAAAAAATCGTAAAATAACCATACCAAAATTACGGGCTAAATAAAGGCTATTTATGCTTTACCGTAGAAAAACACGTTAATTTTACGGTATAGTGCCGCCTTAATTATCAAGTGAAGTTGCCAGAGTGAACAAGTTATGACCGTCAAAGGAAATTTATTTATTTTATCCGCTCCAAGTGGTGCCGGTAAGTCCAGCCTTATTTCAGCACTGTTAAAGCAAAAATCAGCTAGGCCAATGCAAGTTTCCGTGTCTCATACCACCCGTAACCCTCGTCCAGGTGAAAAAAACGGCGTTCATTATCATTTTGTTGATAAAAGTGCTTTTGAAAAACTCATTAGTCAAAAAGCGTTTTATGAACATGCAGAAGTATTTGGTAATTATTATGGCACCTCTGAGCAAGCTATTGATGAGCAACTAGCCCAAGGCATTGATGTGTTTTTAGATATCGACTGGCAAGGCGCACAACAAGTTAGAATGAAAAAGCCTGAAGTAACCACTATTTTTATTGCTCCGCCCTCACAAGCTGAATTAGAAAAACGTTTGCGTGGCCGAGGCCAAGACAGCGATGAAATTATTGCCGGCAGAATGGCGCAAGCACAGTCAGAATGCTCTCATTACCAAGAGTTTGATTACATCATAGTTAACGATGATTTTGAGCAAGCCGTTAATGATTTAACCACCATAGTAAACAACCAACGCTTAAAACGCAGCCAGCAAATAGAAAAACATCAAGATTTATTCAAAGATCTATTGGCTAACGATTAAGCGCATAGTACAATGCGCGGCTATTCGATATAAATTTTTTTAAGTGGAGTAACTTAATGGCTCGCGTAACAGTAGAAGATGCCGTAGATAAAGTAGGCAATCGTTTTGACTTAGTATTAATTGCATCACGTCGTGCTCGTCAAATTGCAACTGGCGGTAAAGAGCCATTAGTTGAGCGTGAAAACGACAAGCCAACGGTACTTGCACTTCGTGAAATTGAAGAAGGTTTGATCACCACTGAAGTGATGAACGAAGCCGACAAATATGAGCAAGTACAACAAGAATCAGCTGAATTAGCGGCGGTTGCTGCTATTGTTGGTGGCAACAGCTAATAATACCTAATATTTTATGAAAAACGTGTAATAACTATTACACGTTTTTTTTTCGCTAAAATTCGTTTAAATTAACTCGTAATAATTTATTGGCATACCGCATAAATAAACGTATTCTAACAATGCAAACTCCTGAAAATTCTCTGCTGTTAAGGAGCTAATAGGTGTACCTATTTGAACCGTTAAAAGAATTGGTCTCAACTTATCTGTCTAAAGTTCAGATAGATTTGTTAAAACAAGCTTATATCGTCGCGCGTGATGCTCATGACGGTCAAATGCGCTCAAGTGGCGATCCTTATATCACTCACCCTGTCGCTGTTGCGATTAACTTAGCAAAAATGCACCTTGACCACGAAACCTTAATGGCGGCCTTGTTGCATGATGTTATCGAAGATACGCCAGTTACTAAAGATGAGCTTGCTGAATTATTTGGTTCAACAGTTGCAGAATTAGTTGAAGGGGTTAGTAAACTCGACAAATTAAAGTTTGATAACAAAGAAGAAATGCAAGCGGAGAACTTTCGCAAAATGGTACTTGCCATGGTGCAAGACATTCGTGTTATTTTAATCAAATTAGCTGACCGTACCCATAATATGCGCACGTTAGAGTCATTACGACCTGAAAAACGTCGTCGTATTGCGCGCGAAACCCTTGAAATATATGCACCAATTGCCAACCGTTTAGGTATTCATGATATTAAAAATGAACTTGAACGCTTAGGTTTCGAAGCTATGTACCCAATGCGCTCTCGCGCCTTAAAATCTGCAGTTAAACAAGCTCGTGGTAATCGCAAAGAAATTATCAATAATATACAAGAAGAGCTCATTTCTCGGATCGCTGAATGTGGTATCAACGCCAAAATTATTGGCCGCGAAAAACACCTTTATTCGATCTATCGCAAAATGCAGAACAAAGAATTGATGTTCAATGAAGTCATGGATGTTTATGCGTTTAGAATTATTGTGGCAGAAAAAATTGATAATTGTTATCGCGCATTAGGTGCTGTTCATAATTTATTTAAACCCATTGAAGGCCGCTTTAAAGATTACATTGCTATTCCAAAAACTAACGGGTATCAATCTTTACATACTTCACTTATTGGCCCGCACGGTATTCCAGTAGAAATTCAAATTCGTACCCACGACATGGATCAAATGGCGGATAAAGGGGTAGCGGCACACTGGCTTTACAAAAAAGATGGTGAAGCCGGATCTGGTACCACAGCACAAATGAAAGCTCGTCGTTGGATGCAAAGTTTAATTGAATTACAACAGAGTGCCGGTAGCTCATTTGAATTTATTGAAAACGTAAAAACTGATTTATTTCCAGAAGAAATTTATGTTTTCACGCCTGATGGCCGCATTATTGAATTACCTATGGGGGCAACAGCTGTCGATTTTGCCTATGCCGTACATACGGATGTTGGTAATGCCTGCGTTGGTGTGAAAGTTGACCGCAAACCTTTCCCATTAAGTAAACCGCTTGATTCTGGCCAAACCGTTGAAGTGATCACTTCACCTGCAGCAAGACCAAATGCTTCTTGGTTAAACTTTGTTGTTACAGCTAAAGCACGTTTACAAATTCGTACATACTTACGATCACAAGAAAAAAATGAATCGCTCACCTTAGGTAAGCGCTTATTAAGCCATGCTTTAGGTAATACTAAGTTTGACGATATTGACCAAGACAAATTTAACCAAGTGATCAAAGAAAGTGGTCACAAATCGTTAGAAGACCTCTTAATTAATATTGGCTTAGGTAATACCTTAAGTATTGGTATTGCCCGCCGTTTAACCGATGAATTTACTGAAGATCATGAATCGCCCGCCAGCACACATTCAAAAGTAAAAATGCCGATCAAAGGTACTGAAGGTATGTTGGTGAGCTATGGCAAATGTTGTCGCCCTATTCCTGGTGATAGCATTGTTGCTTATCTTAGCCCAGGTAAAGGCTTGATCGTGCATCAACAAAATTGTCGAAACATTAAAGGCCAAGAACCAGGAAAAGTATTCCCAGTAAAATGGGATAGTGATATTACCCGTGATTTTATCGCTAAACTCCGCATTGAAATCATCAATCATCAAGGGGCTTTAGCCGCATTAACCAATGTTGTTGCCAAATGTGACTCAAATGTTCATTCACTCAATTCCGGTGAAAAGGACTCTAATTTATACGCCATCGATATGGAAATAACCTGTCGTAACAGGGTTCATCTCGCTGACATTATTCGTAAAATCAAAGTTATGGTTGACGTACAAAAAGTCATCCGTAACAAATAATTTAGGACATACTATGAAAACAATTATTAATACTGACAAAGCACCAAGTGCTATTGGTACTTATAGCCAAGCCGTTAAAGTGGGTAATACCGTTTATTTATCAGGCCAAATTCCTTTAGTACCTGAAACAATGGAAGTTATTTCTGACGATTTTGCTGAACAAGCGCACCAAGTATTCAAAAATCTTTCAAGTGTTTGTGAAGCAGCTGGTGGTAACATTAACGACATGGTAAAGGTAAATATCTTTTTAACGGATTTGTCTAAATTTGCCACGGTTAACGAAGTCATGAGTCAATATTTCCAAGAACCTTACCCAGCACGTGCTGCCATCGAAATTTCAGCCTTACCTAAAGCGGTTGCTATTGAAATTGATGGCGTGATGGAATTACCAAACGTTAATTAACAACCAAGGTAGATAAATAGTCACCTTTGCAAAAACATTTATCTACCTAACATCCCTAATTTTTACCAACTAAAAGCAAACCCTTTAAATAAACAGTTTGCATTTAGGCAATGACCCAACTATTTATTGTCATACTACCTAGCGATATATGACAATAAAAACGCTATGTCATGCAGTACCAATGCAAAATGTGAAAAAGATGACACCAGAACGATTAGAACGAATTAACAACATGCTTAACCACCGCCAGCCTGACCTTACGGTTTGTATGGAAGGTGTTCATAAACATCATAACCTTGCCGCCGTAGTCCGTACTTGTGACGCTATTGGCGTTAGTGATGTTCACGCTGTTTGGAAAAGTAAAGAAATGCAAGTTCGTGGTGGCAGTGCCGCCGGTAGCCAAAACTGGGTTGATGTGCATAACTATTCAGATACTAGCACCGCCATTGGCGAGTTAAAAAAACAAGGCATGCAAGTGCTTGTGACTAACCTTTCTGATAGTGCAGTAGATTTTCGTGAAATTGATTACACCAAACCAACCGCGATTATTCTTGGTCAAGAAAAGTTTGGCGCGTCAGAAAAAGCGCTAGAACTTGCCGATCAAGACATCATTATTCCTATGGTCGGCATGGTACAATCGTTAAACGTTTCAGTCGCCTGCTCGGTAGTGTTATATGAAGCACAACGACAACGCCAATTAGCCGGCATGTATGAACGAGCAACCATTTCTGAGCAAGTACGCCAAAAAGTTTTGTTTGAAGGCGGTCACCCTATTTTTGCTCAAGCCTGTCAGCGTAAAGGTTTACCTTACCCACACATTACTGAAGATGGTCAAATTGAAGCCTCTGATGACTGGTGGCAAAAAATGCAAATGACCCAAGATGCTTGGCAAGCACTAGACGACTAACCGCACAGAACCATGAAAAGGGAAGGTCTCACTAACTTAGCTACCATTGCAACCAGCACATTAAAAGGTGTCGGACCAAGCATGGCGGCTAAGTTAGAAAAAATTGGCCTACTAAGCTTACAAGATTTATTATTTCACTTACCGCTCAGGTATGAAGATCGTACTCGTGTAATGGCGATCCGTGATTTAATTCCAGGCATTCATACCAACATTATTGGCGAGGTTACCAATAACCAAATAGTGCAAGGTAAACGCCGCATGTTAGTGGTTACCATTAATGATGGTAGTGGTACTGTTACGCTGCGTTTTTTTCACTTTACCGCAGCACAAAAAAACAATTTAGCCATAGGCACTGACATTCGTTGTTATGGTGAAATACAACGTGGCCCACAGGGTTTTCAAATAGTACACCCTGAATATAAGCCATTAGCACAAGACAATCAGTTAACCCCCGTTGAAGAAACCTTAACGCCAGTGTATCCAACTACTGACGGCTTACGCCAAATTACCCTGCGTAATTTAACTGAACAAGCATTAGCTCGTTTGCAACGTGGTCAGGTAGAAGAACTGGTTCCTGAAACGTTTTTAAACGAACACTATACCTTAGCTCAAGCGTTGACCTTAATTCATCGGCCACCACCCGACACCTCAGTATCACAATTAGAAGAAGGGAAACACCCAGCGCAGCTGCGTTTAATTAGGGAAGAGTTATTAGCGCATAACTTAAGTATGCTTAAGCTCAGGCAATCGAGCGATCAACATCAAGCGATTGCCTTAACCTTAAAAGAACAGCTCAATCAGCAGTTTTTAGCTTCATTACCTTTTTCCCCAACCAACGCACAAGCAAGAGTGGTGAATGAAGTACAAAAAGATTTAGCAAAAAATATTCCGATGATGCGCTTAGTACAAGGTGATGTTGGCTCAGGAAAAACCCTCGTTGCCGCCCTTTCGGCGATTACTGCTATCGGTCAAGGTTATCAAGTTGCCCTCATGGCCCCAACTGAAATTTTAGCTGAGCAACATGCCTTAAATTTTCAAAAATGGTTTGAGCCATTAGGGATTAAAGTTGGTTGGCTAGCCGGTAAAAGTAAAGTAAAAGAGCGCCGTATTGCTTTAGAGCAAATGGCCAGCGGTGAAATGCAGCTTGCCATTGGTACTCATGCGCTGTTTCAAGAACAAGTAATATTTAAAAACCTCGTCTTAATTATTATTGATGAACAGCACCGTTTTGGTGTTCATCAACGGTTAACCCTACGTGAAAAAGGCGCCTTTGATGGCAATTATCCACATCAACTGATCATGACAGCAACCCCTATTCCTCGTACTTTAGCCATGACAGCTTATGCTGATTTAGACACATCCGTAATTGATGAGTTACCGCCCGGCAGAACACCAATCACAACCATTGCACTGCCCGACTCACGCCGTGATGATGTTATTGAGCGCATTCGACAAGGTTGTAAGCAAGATAATCGTCAAGCTTATTGGGTATGTACCCTGATCGAAGAATCTGAAGTGTTGCAATGCCAAGCAGCTGAAGACACGGCTACTTATCTACAAGCACAACTACCTGATTTAAAAGTCGGCTTAGTTCATGGCCGAATGAAAGCGGCAGAAAAACAACAAGTAATGGAAGCCTTTAAAGCTGCCGAATTACACTTACTGGTTGCCACCACAGTCATTGAAGTTGGTGTTGATGTTCCTAATGCCAGTTTAATGGTCATTGAAAACCCTGAACGTTTAGGCTTGGCCCAATTACATCAATTGCGAGGGCGTGTTGGTCGGGGTGCGGTTGCGTCACATTGTGTCTTAATGTACAAAAGTCCGTTATCAAAAACCGCCACCAAACGCTTAGCCGTATTACGCGACAGCAACGATGGCTTTGTCATTGCACAAAAAGATCTCGAAATTCGCGGCCCTGGTGAACTTCTAGGCACCAAACAAACGGGCTTAGCTGACCTAAAAATTGCTGACTTAGTACGAGACGCCGACATTATCGCCCAAGTTCAACAAAGTGCTTATCAAATCTGGCAGCAATATCCAGAGAATGCCGTGACATTAATTAATCGCTGGTTAGGTAACAAGGAAAAATATTCCAACGCCTAGGGTTTGTTTATCTTTGTTTAATAATTCAGCTGAGAGATAAAATCGTTTTAATCAAGGCTGAAAATATAAACAAATATCAACAGACCTTAATATTATTTTAGTGCGGCGCTTTCGCAGCAAGAGGTCAACCTCCTTTCTTACGAGCAACAAACAAAACTTTACGCTCGATTATGGTGCAAAATTAATAATCTCGGTTTAAAAAAAGTAGAGGGAAACAACTATACTACTGATATTATTATGTTTATTTTTGTGCACTAACATCATTAACTATTAGGTACGAAAACTGCTTACTAATTACCATATTTTTTGTTTGGAGCATGATTACCGATATTAACCATCGGTATCCTATTTAATAACATGACAAGTTTTGTACATAAAGTTCCACAACATTGGCAGTGCTTTACTATTGGGCAACAGCTCGACCTAACTGACTTTGAAAAAGTGACTCAAAAACATCAAGATCACTTTAAC
This sequence comes from Thalassotalea agariperforans, assembly GCF_053470345.1. Taxonomy (NCBI): domain Bacteria; kingdom Pseudomonadati; phylum Pseudomonadota; class Gammaproteobacteria; order Alteromonadales; family Colwelliaceae; genus Thalassotalea; species Thalassotalea agariperforans. The sequence continues at coordinate 132,378 of NZ_JBQMWH010000004.1, forward strand.
GCTGATTATGCGGGTTTAACGCTAGCAACCGCTTTGCAACCTATTTTTAGCATCGATCATCAAAGAATTATCGGTTATGAAGCTTTAATAAGAGGCAAAGATAAAAATGCTCAACCTGTTTCAGCAATTGATTTATTAGATATTCCAAGTAACGAAGAAGAAAGTATTCATCTCGACAGGTTATGCCGCTATTTACATATTAATAACTTTCAAAAAATAAGTGACGATAATAACTGGCTATTTTTAAATATATCAGCGCAAGCTTCAGTAAAAGGCAGAAGCTACGGCTTATTTTTTGCTGAATTATTAAAACGCTTTAATATCAAACCACAGAATGTCGTGGTAGAAATAATAGAAGACCCAACCACAGATAATGACCAATTATTAGCGTCAGCTAATTATTACAAAAATATGGGCTGTTTATTGGCCATTGATGATTTTGGTGCAGGTCATTCAAACTTTGAACGGGTATGGAATTTAAAGCCTGACATCGTCAAATTAGATAGAACATTATTAGTTCGAGCCTTAAGCTCTGATAAAACACAAAACTTGCTTAATAGCTTAGTAGATTTATTACATCAAGCAGGCTGTTTAGTGGTAATAGAAGGCGTTGAAGACGAAGAGCAAGCCTTAATCGCTATGGACAGTGGTGCTGACTTTATTCAAGGATATTATTTTGCCAAGCCGCAAGAAAAAGCACTCGCGTCACTAGAAAAAACAGATATTTTTAAAAAACTGGCAAATAAATATATTAATCAACAAAAAGAAATTAATGAAAAACATGCCGATTCTGTGGAAAGCTATTGCCGTAGTTTTAGAGAAGCTGTTTTAAATTTACAACAAGGGCTAAACTTTATTACCGCCTGCCAGCCATTAGCTGAGCTGAATAAAAGTATCCGCTGCTTTTTAACGGATGAATTAGGTAATCAAATAACCAATACACTCTTATTCAAAGATAACTCGCTTAGCAATGGTAAATTTAAGCAGTTAAAGCTAAGCGAAAATGCCAACTGGTTTCGTAAGCATTACATTCGTCATGCCATTGAACACCCAAGCCGGATGTATATTTCACGCCCTTACCGTTCAATTACTGGCGACGGACTATGTTCGACTATCTCAGTGGCGTTTAAAATATTAGGGAAAACCCATGTCTTATGTTTTGATATGGAGCCACATAATTAATGCTCAGCACTCGTTTGGCGAATGAATGTGGTTATCGCCGCTAGCATGTCTTGATAATAAGGATTATAGGTCAATCGCTGCATTAACTTGTGCTTCGCTAAATTTTCTGGTGTTACCTCTCCAACGGCAATTTTCCGACTGTTTTTACAACGTAAATATTGCTCAATGTCTGAAATATAATGACCACAATTTCGGTATTGACCTGCTATACCATAATGTGGATTTTCCGGTGAATTCGTAGCGGCGGTATGAGCCACATCATGAATCATTAAACAAATACCTTGCTGACAAGTCGGGGTTATTTGTGTAATAGACGCAGCCAAACTTTCTGTTAGGCTATCGCTTTCACCAAGGTAATATAAGGTTGTTGCTGTGTTTTTTTCGCTGTTTTGAGGACTATGCCAAAGATTTAACAACTTAATAGTTGCCTCAGTTGCAATTGTTTGATCATGTTCGCTTGCTACCACAAACAGAGGAATATCATGAAAGTAAGCATCATTTTCAAAAGCATCTGTCACTTCACTCATTAAAGCATGTACTTGTGCACCAGCATTAAAGGGAAAAGATTCATACTTGGCAAAATCAATATCTGCATCTTTATCAACCCAATTTACAAAGGGCAGATAATCAATATAACCGGCAAGCCAAGCCAACTCACTTTTTGCTTTTGACGCTGGCGCCCACATCATTAAGCCGGTAATTTTTTCACTAACCTCTGGCTGATTAATTAAATAATCAAAAATTAATGCCCCGCCGGTTGAAAACCCACCTAGATACACTTGCTCATAATCAAGCAAGGTACGATCTATGGCATAAGCTGTTGCCGCTTGCCAATCATGATAGTCAACATCCATAAGGTCGCTCGGTGAGGTGCCATGCCCTGGTAATAAAAGAGTGCGCACATTAAACCCTTGCTGATAATAAAAATAAGCAAGATCATGGAATAAATAAGGAGAATCGGTTAATCCATGGATCAACAAAATGGCTTTATTACTATCGGCTTGTTGCAATTCAAAAGGCGAAACAAGATGTTTAACTTTAGTAATATCCGACCAATTATTTTGCATGGCAATAACTTTATAAGTGTCGGTATAAAGTGGACAAGGTAGTTGCGCAAACGGCTTCTTTAAGGCGACAACTTGGCTGGCATAATGAATATAGTCAGTAAAAGGTATATTTTTATCATAACTAAATTCTGGCAATAATTGGCTATCAACATCAAATGATTCACGGAAGGTACCATCATCAATATAATCAACTAAGGCATCAGTATTTTGATTAATCGATAAACAATCAAGGCCATATAATTCGGTTGGTAAATTATTACTATTGGCAAAAGAAGATACTATCCCACTGATAATAAATAAAAAAACTAAGATTTTTTTTAACATCTACTTCTTATTTCCTTATTATTCTTATAATTTATGCTTTTCTTAATGCTGCAAATCTTGATAATTCCCACGGCCGCATCGCTATCAGTAAACCAACATGTTGCCGATTAGCTAATGGTAGTTTAGCATCTTCTTGATTTAAAAAAGCCGCTTCGTTGGTTAATTGATCTAATTTTTTACTAATAACATCAATCGATGATTGTGAATAAGTCCCGCGTAAATAAAAACGAAAGCTGTTTTTTTCATTAAACCGAGAAACCATAAATTGCGAAATAACTTCATTAGCCATATACCGCTCTAACGGCCCATTCACTCGCCAGCGAAAGTTTTGTGCGATTAATAATTTGTATTCATTATTCGGTAGCAGCTGGATCATTTTTAACTTATCTAGGCGAGCCAACAAGCGAATACATTCATGCTCGGTAATTTGATAATGTTGAATAATTTCTGAAAATTTCCAAGCATCACGAACACAAACCGCCACTAAAAACAGTTTAGTATCATTAATCAATTCTTGCTCTTGTTCTTCGGTTAATTGTGTTAAACGCGCTTGTGTTTGGGCAATTAACTGAAAAAAATCCGAGAGGGTTAAATTAACCAATTGGCAAATTTGCTCTAAACGGCTCATGGAAAAATTATCATGGGCAAACATACGTTTAATGTTAGCTTCACTCATACCTAAAGCACCTGCCACCTGTTTATAGGTGATCTGATGTTGCCGTAATTGCTGCTTTAACACTTGGCTAATTTGTTTTATCTGGCTCATATAAAAAATTTCACAACTCATATATTTATTCAAAACCCCAAAAGGATACTATAAGTATACTTTAGGTGGTATTAAACGCTACATTTACCAACAAAGTTTACACTATATATTCTCATCTTTATTCTCTTTTCCGTCAGCACAATTAAGTGCCGACATAATTTATATTCTATAAGGAAGAGAACAATGAACTTATTCAAATCAATCACTTTTACTACCATGGCATTATTGGCAAACCAAGCATGTGCAGCCGATTCCGTTCAACATTCAGGGAAAGCCATTAAACATTCAGCCTTAGCCGTAGGCACAAGTGTTGTTTCGACCGCGAAAGTTGCCAGTGTTGCCGTTGCAGTACCTTTAGTTGTTGCCGGTAGCGCAGGTGTAGCCAGTGTGGCTGCTGCTGATTCACTACATCATAAAAGTAAAAAAGTAGAGCCTATTGAAATTACTGAAATCACCATTACTGCGGATCCAGCCCCTAATAAAGTGATGGTGACAACAACAACCGTGGAGAAAAAATAATGAAACTTTATCTTCATCTCGTTATTTTAGCCATTGCCTGTACTTCAATCAGCAGTTTTGCTGGCAGCCAACAAGAAGCTCAGGCAGTTTTTCAAACTGACGAAATTACTAGGTTTGCTAAAAGTGTTGAAAAATATGCCGCCCAACAACAAGCACGTGCCTTTATTATTGCTCGTGTTGGTAGGCCAGAAAAAGAATTACCCAAAGGCATTAAATTTACTCATACTGCAATTGCGGTTTATTCGGCCATTACTCTAGAGGATGGTAAAACGGTAAAAGGTTACGCCATTCACAATCTTTACCAGCGTGAAGGTAAATTAGATAAAAGTGATTTAGTTATCGATTATCCGGTCGACTTTTTTTGGGGCGCGCAAGAAATGAAAGCGGGTATTATTATTCCGACACCAGAATTACAAAACAGTATAATAAAACTTATTGCCAGTGGCAAAAATAAAACACTGCACAATGAAAATTACTCGGTCATTGCCAATCCTTTTACCAATGAATTGCAAAACTGTACCGAGCATACCTTAGATGTTATTAATGCTGCGATTTATCAAAGCACTAACAAGCAGCAATTAAAATTAAATGCTAAGCAGCATTTTAGCCCGCAAGTGGTTAGTACTAATCGTTTTAAATTAGTCTTGGGCAGTATCTTTATGGATGACGTTACCACTAAAGATCATCAGGGCAGAATACAAACGGCAACTTTTACCACCATTGCCAAATATTTAGCAAACAACAAATTAGCAACACAAGCGGTTACCTTTGACCAACAAGGTGAACTGGTTAATATTTTATAATATATAGAGGATAAATTAAGTGAAAAGCTAAGTTAAGAGTGAATAAGTCTGCTCTTAACTTTTTCATATTAACTCACATTCACAAAGCTTAACCTACCATATAAGTACCGGTACCAAAGGCAATATGAGTACCGTCTTGGTTATGTAACTCCATTCTCGCAACAGCAACCTTATTGCCACTACGAATAATATGCGATGTCGCAATAAATTTTTCACCACGGCCAGGACGTAAAAAATCAGTTCTTAAATCAATAGTACCTAATTTCCCTAAGTTTTTTATTAAGTTGGCTTTTGAGTGATCCTCTAATTGCGAAATAATATTCGCCGCCGCTACCACACCACCCGCTAAATCAAGCGCTGATGCGGTAACACCACCATGAAGAATATTCTGTAATTTGTTACCAATAAGCTTTTCATGCCAATCAAAATGGACTTCTGCCCGATCTTTATCACAATAGGTGATTTTTAAACCTAATAGTTGATTAAAAGGCATTTGGTTAGTCCATGCATCCGCTAATTCTTGATAAATACTATCTAATGTCATAACCACCTCAAACATATCACAACTCAATCTGGTCGGACATCTAGTGTAAACCTTAATTTTAAAAATGTCAGCTGGAAAAATAAGGCATGTTTTGATGGGCAAGCTGAGGTAAAATGTAGTTAATATTAGCTAATGAATTTTTTCTGTGTCGCATTCCTCTATTTCTGCTTCTTTACACGATGCTTTAAAGCATTATTTTGGTTACAGCTCTTTTCGCACAGGGCAGCAAGCCGTAATTGAAGCCATGCTAAACGGACAAGACAGCTTAGTATTAATGCCAACAGGTGGTGGTAAGTCCTTATGTTATCAATTACCCGCGACCTTATTACCCGGTATTACCATTGTTATTTCTCCTTTAATTGCGTTAATGAAAGACCAAGTAGATGGTTTGATACGACAAGGCATTCCTGCCGCCTATATTAATTCGTCATTAGAGCAATCGGCAATTAATCAAATTTTTCAGCAAATGGCCAACGGTGAAATCAAGCTAATTTATATTTCACCAGAACGCCTAAACAGTCCGTACTTTTTAGAAGGCTTAGCTAATTTGTCGATCAGCTTATTTGCTATTGATGAAGCCCATTGTATTTCTCAATGGGGTCACGATTTTAGACCCGCTTACACTAATATGAGTTGTTTAAAGCGCCAGTTCCCGCATATTCCGGTGATGGCACTTACGGCAACAGCTGATGTCACCACTCGTAAAGATATTTTACAGCAATTACAATTGCAGCAACCTTATGTTCATCTAGATAGTTTTGACCGACCGAATATTCGTTTTACGCTGGCAGAAAAATATCGAGGTGAGCAACAAGTCATCGGTTACGTGCGCCAGAAGAAAGATGAATGTGGCATTATTTATTGTAATAGCCGCTGGCGAGTAGAGAAGCTAACTGAAATATTAAAGGATGAAGGCATTAAAGCCGCCGCTTATCATGCCGGTTTAGATACTAGCTTACGTAATAAAGTTCAAGATGACTTTACCAAAGACAATATTCACATTGTTGTTGCCACAGTTGCTTTTGGCTTAGGCATTAACAAACCCAATATTCGGTTTGTATTGCATTATGAGCCCCCTCGTACATTAGAGTCTTATTATCAAGAAATTGGCCGAGCTGGACGTGATGGCTTAGCGGCAGAGGCAATATTTTTACATGATGAAAAAGATGTTACTCGCATTAAAAAACGCATTAATGAAGGTGAAAACGAACAGCGAGTTAAAGTGGAATTACAGCGCTTTCATGCCATGTCAGGTTTTATCGAAGCACAAACCTGCCGTCGTCAAGTAGTGTTAAATTATTTTGCCGAATATACCCAAGATGCTTGTGGTAACTGTGATATTTGCCTTGATCCTCCCAGTCAATTCGATGCCACCGAGCCAGCACAAAAAGTATTATCATGCGTCTATCGCATCAATCAAAAAGGCGATATCACCCATGTTATTGATGTACTACGGGGTGAAAAAACACCTAAGATGATCCAGCTCGATCACCAACAAGTTTCAACTTTTGGTATTGGCAGTAATAAACCGGCTAGTTATTGGTTTGCTATTATTCGCCAACTGATTCATTTAGGTTATTTACAGCAAGACATTTCCAACGATTCAGCACTTTGCTTAACGGAAGCGTCAAGGATCATCTTAAAAGCCACTGAACCCTTAATGCTGGCAGCGCCAAGATTACAAAATGCCAATTATTGGCGTCATAACAAAGCTGAAAAACAATACGACAAAGCGTTATTTGCTAAATTACGTAGTTTACGAAAAACCATTGCTGATGCCGAAGATATTGCTCCCTTTATTGTTTTTAACGATAAAACATTATCGGAATTGGCGCGAGTGCAGCCACAATCAGAAATGGAAATGTTGTCGATAAGTGGTATTGGTGATACTAAGCTGCAACGCTATGGACGACCATTTTTAGATGTTATTCATGAACACCAAGGCTTTTAATACACCTCAAGGTATTAAAATTCGGCATAAAAAAAGCGTGAACTATAAAATAGTCACGCCCTTTAGCTTAATTTAAAACTAAATTTGAAATTAAGTCTTATTTTAAGCTAGCAAAATAGGCTGAAATATTGGCAACGTCAGCATCTGATAACGCCATTGCCATCGGTGCCATGATAGGATCTTTACGAGCGCCAGATTTAAAATCTTTTAATTGCTTAGCAAGGTACATTTCTTTTTGACCCGCTAAGTTTGGATACATAGGTACGGCAGAAACACCTTCTGCACCATGACAAGCAGAACACATTGCTGCTTTTGCTTTACCTGCTGCAACGTCAGCAGCAAAGCTAGGAGCTGCCATTAAAACCGTAGCGGCAACAGCTAAACTAAGTTTTTTCATAGCTTTTTTCCCTCTATTTTATGAATTGATTTACAAAGCTAAATTGATTATATGTAAAAACTACTGGGCTGTCGTTGGTTTTTTTTCGTATCATAGCGACTGAATTTAAAATTGAAGTCAAAATATGTCTGAATCGCTCAACTTATCTTTTAAAAATATCACCACGACAGCACTGCCATTTATTTTTCAAGATGTTAACACCACGCCATTCAGTCATAACTATTTAGCGGCATACAGCCCAGCCGCAGCAGAATATATCGCGCTACCTAAAACAATTAATAAGCATCCTGATTTTGTTAAAATTTTTAGTGGTGAACTGTTACCCAAAGGGGGTCGATATACAGCACAAGTCTATGCCGGCCATCAATTTGGCCACTTTGTGCCACAACTAGGTGATGGCCGTAGCATTTCCTTAGGTGAAGTAGAAAATAATCAACAGAAAGTAATTGATATTCAGTTAAAAGGCTCAGGACCAACACCTTATTCACGCATGGGTGACGGTCGAGCTGTATTACGTTCCTGTATCCGCGAATTTTTGGCCAGTGAAGCGATGGCGGCACTTAATATTCCTACCACTCGTGCTTTATGCATTACCTCAACAAATCAGCCCGTTTTTCGCGAACAGGCTGAACACGGTGCCATCATGACTCGGCTCACGCCGTCAAATATCCGCTTTGGTCATTTTGAATACTTTTTTCACCATAACAAGCTCGATGAACTCGACCAATTAGCCAACTATTGCCTAAATGAATTATACCCAGAATGTCTGCAAACTGAGCAACCGCACCTAGCCATGTTAGACAAAATTACTCAGCGCACAGCCGTATTAATGGCAAAATGGCAGGCGGTAGGTTTTGCTCACGGCGTTATGAATACCGATAATATGTCGATTTTAGGGCTCACCATAGATTATGGCCCCTTTGGCTTTTTAGATAATTACCAGCCTAAATATATTTGTAATCATTCCGATCATCAGGGGCGCTATGCTTTTGAGCAACAACCTAGTATTGGTTTATGGAATTTAAATGCACTCGCTTATACCTTTTCAAGATGGTTGTCACCAGACGATATTCGCACTGTTTTAAGCCGTTATGAAACGACATTATTAAACCATTATCATGAATTAATGCGAACCAAATTAGGGTTATTATCATGGCAAGCAGAAGATAAATACCTGCTCGGTAAGCTGTTAAAACTGATGGAAAAAAACAACGCTGACTACACCAATACCTTTAGATCATTAAATACCATCATGCTTAACGACAATGAAAACACCCATTGCCAAGCCTTTCTTGCATTATTTAATAATGATGACATTTTAGCTTGGTTAGCTGAGTACCAAGCGCGTATACAAAGCCAAAACCTTGATGATGCTGCTCGTCATCGCCAACAAAACAGCGCTAATCCGAAATACATTTTAAGAAATTATTTAGCCGAAACCGCCATACGTTCAGCCAATACTGGGGACTTTTCAGAAATTGAGCTATTAAGAAAGCTTTTATCTAGACCTTTTGACGAACAACCCAACATGGCGGCTTATGCGAAAAAACCACCTAGTTGGAGTAAAGAATTGGAAATATCATGCAGCAGTTAATCAGTGTAAGCCTTGTCGATGACAACCTAGAAATTCGTTTTAAAGATTATTGGTATCAAGAAGATATTGAACAGCTTTATCAATTATTGTTTGAACAATTAACCGACTTTAGCTTGGTTGAATCCTTATTAGGTGCCGATCGTCAAACCTATCGATTAACCTGTCATAATCAGTATGTCTTATTACATTTCGATTATTACAGCCAGTCTTGCTGGTTTAATGTTGAAGCGGCAAGCGATCAACCTTTATTGTCAAAATTGATAGCAACCTTTCAGCCAAATTGATATAAATTAATAAAAAATTACAACTAATATTTATCAGCTATACTGAACTGTTGAGCAATAAAAACCAGAATAACAACAAAGAGCCAAAAAGGCCGTATGATTAAAATGAATTTACGTAATAAAGTCATTATATTACCAACTATTATCATGTTGGCTATTTTTATTGTCGGCATGATAAGTATCGAGTTTTATTTAAAAAATGAACTCACTAAAAACCTACAAACACGCCTTCAGAATTTATCTTCGTTTTCACTTGCAGCCATAGAACTTATTGATAATTCATCATCTGAAACAACTAACCCTAAATTTGACTTATTAGCGGACCAAATTGGTAACTCAAACAATATTAGAGTTACTTTTATTGATCAAAACGGCACGATAATAGGAGACTCAGAGCTAGCTTTAAATGAATTAGCTAATGCTGAAAACCATAATAACCGGCCAGAAATTATTAATGCTATCAAATTTGGTACCGGTTCCAGTATTCGTTATAGTCAAACTTTGGCGCAAAATATGGCTTATTTTGCTTCTTATGACGCTAAAACTGGCTACATTGCCCGTGTTGCCCTTAATAGTAATATATACCATCACACCATCATAAATTTACGTTGGCGGTTTACCATTATCAGTATCATTACCATCATTGTTATGGTGATTTTTGGTGTTTTTTCGATGCGTTTAATTACCAAAGCGGTAGATAAAGAACGCGAGGCACAAACACAAGTATTAGCCAAAAAAACGCGAGAAATAACATTAATACAAACCTTATCGACCATGTTAAACGGCTTAACCTGTATTCACGATGCCAATCGAGTTATCAGCAATATTTTACCCAAATTACTACCAAACTATAGTGGTGCAATTTTTTTGCAAGAAGAAAACAATCGCTTATTACAGCAACTTTCACATTGGGGAAAAAGTTGGTCTGATGACATTTCAGTGCCAAGCCGATGGCGGCAAAAAATAGCATCCGAAATAGATCTGATCGTTACAGATGATCTACACATTATTAATAATGTTATTTATGCCGGTTTAAAAACTCAAGATACTGACTTAGGAGTCATCTATTTAATTAGTCCAACAGCCGATATTTCGGAAACAGAGCAACAACTATTAAAAAATATTACCCAACAAATTAGCTTAGCCCTCGTTAACCTGTCCGTTAAAGATCAATTGCGTAACCAAGCCATTCGAGATCCATTAACAAACCTATATAACCGGCGCTTTATGTTTGAAACTTTTGAACAAGCAATAAATCGAGCAGAAAGACACAATAGTTCGCTGGCCGTGTTAATGATAGATATTGATGATTTCAAAAAATTTAATGATATTCACGGTCATGATGCCGGCGATCATGTATTAATGGAAATTGCTCACATTCTAAATACTAAAAGTAGACTAGAAGATATAGCCTGTCGTTTAGGTGGTGAAGAATTTTGTATTATTTGTCCCGACAGTGATTTAAAAAGTGCATATGCTCTAGCTGAAAAAATTAGAGAATACATTAATAACTTATCTGTTATTTTTGATAACAACATTTTAGGGAATATCACGATTTCCACTGGTATTTCAATATATCCAATCCATGGTAAAGACACTCACGCCTTGTTAAAAAATGCTGATTTAGCTTTATATAGCGCTAAAGACAAGGGAAGAAACATCACGGTAATTTCTGAATATAGCGCAGCAAAACCATTAACTGTTAATAAGGCCACCTAGTTTAAATGCATAAAATTTTAATTAGTGCCTGTTTGTTAGGCGAAAACGTGCGTTATAACGGCATAATCAAAAAATTAGAACACCAAGTACTGAAGCAATGGCAAGCAGAAAATCGCTTAGTAGTGATCTGCCCTGAGGTTGTTGGCGGCTTATCAACCCCACGAGCGCCTGCAGAATATAATAAACAGCTTGATAAAGTCATTACCTCAACTGGTGCTGATGTCACTCATGCTTTTCAATTAGGCGCCAAAACAGCGCTTACATTATGCAAAAATCATCACATTGAATTTGCATTATTAAAAGAATCTAGTCCATCATGCGGCAGCCATACCATATATGATGGCAGTTTTTCTCAACAAAAAATTGCAGGAGCGGGCATAACCACCCAATTATTAAGAAAAAATAACATACGCGTATATTCAGAAGAAAATATAGCCGAACTGATTGCTGACCTAAAGCTGCGGGAAAGTTAGCTAGCTAATACTTGATTGTGCTGTTGACGTTGGAAGTTTTTTAATAAAATTCGCGTTTTGGCTAACAAAGCTTGTACGTTTTGTTTAGCTTTTAATTCGTTTACACCAAGAGAAATAGTTAATTGCGGTAAACGAACACCGGTTTTACTACTAATAAACCTTAACTTTTCTACCCCATGACGTATTTTTTCAGCTATTTCAGCCGCGGTAGCTTTTTCTACACCCGGTAATAAAATTAAAAACTCATCGCTTCCCGTTCTTACCGGCAAGCCACTTTCTCCAACATAACTGGTGACCTTTTTAGCCACTTTAGATAATAGAACATTGCCAATAAGTGGTCCAAATTTGTTATTCAGTTGTTTAAAATGATCAACATTAATAACAATCGCAGCAATATTTTGCTCTGGATTTTCAGTTACCCAGGTTTCCATATGTTTATTTAACGCTTTACGATTGTATAAACCGGTTAGCGGGTCTAAAAATATTTCTTTTCTGATCTCTTCAAGTTCCGCTTTTAGCTGCTCAGTATGCTCTTGCGTTACCGCTAATTGTTTAGCTACCGCTTCTTGCTTAACTTTAAGAGCGTTAGAGGCATGATAAATTGATGATATAGCTTGAGTAATTTCTACTTTATTTTTGGATTGTAAATCAGTGAGATTTTCGTTGATATGATTGATGAACTGATTAACTGAACCTGATGATGTTTCACATTGCTGCTTAACTTCAGATAAGACATTGGCTAAATCTGTTACTAAATCATCACGAAACTGGCTCTGCCCTAAAATATATTGCCGAAATAGCTCTTCAAGAAAAAATTCATCGAGGGAGTTTTGTACTTGTAAATAGGAGTCGATATCACTCATCAGTTTATCATGGCTGCCAGCAACGTAATGATAACTGATTGAATAGTTTATAGGGTTTGCAGGAATACACCACTCTTCAAGCTGCTGAATAGCCAGCGCCATCTTATTTTTAGCTTGTGGTATATTATCTTTATACTTCAAAATAATTAGCTAACTTTTTTATTATTATTATTAAAAAATGTCATCTAATGTTGATGACTTATTAACCATTCTGAATTTTAGATAAAATATTGTAAAGCTTTATCTTGCATTTTTATGAAATTAACTAAGGAATTGAAGTGAAGAAAGGAAAAGGAAGCACGCAAAGTACCGTATAGCCAACTGACTTAATAAAGATAAGCCCCCACTATATCTAAATTTGGCAGTTCCGCTGTCCTAGGTTTCCCCTTAGACCGGTAACTTTGCGTCTCTAGTTTTCACTAGATTTGCCTTTTCAAGCTTTAGTAGCTCTATTGGCATTATTAATCAAGCCAAAGGACTTGTAAACCCTTAAAGCTAAAGTATAGTGTTATTTATCCTGATTGTTTTTAATTTAACGACTCTTAGATTAAGAAAAGATGAGAAAAGAGTTTAACTAACCGTATGAAATAAATATGCTTTTGCTATTTAATTCTAACTTTAGATAGTTTCCCCTAATACTAGGAACAACCATCTTAAGTTCTGATTAGTTACAGATTCATCGGTTTGACTGTGAGAAAGAGACTTGATATTCAACAACTTAACAAGCCAAATTTTACTATTTATTTTATTTGCAATTATTCCCTTTTTTTCTCAAGCCAACAATAATTCATTAGAAGATATTGATGCTAACATATTAAAAATACGTAGTTTTTTAGAATTGGATAGTGAGGAATTACCCCATCAAGAAGTATTAGCCCTCACAAGTCATATCATTCAACAGCGTCATTATTACGATCAAACCACTCTTGCAAAAAGTTATATTTTATTAGCTGACATTGCGATTAATCGCGGCGATCTAGCAAAAGCACTGCAATTTTCGCAAGATGGTCTCAGCCTTAATATTACAGAGCCACGCATTAAACTAAATCTATTGCTTAAAACCGCATCAGGTTATTACGCAAAAGGTAAGTTTCAAGAAGTAAAAAAAATAGCAGATAACATTATACTGCTAGCAAAAGACGAAAGCTTAATCAATTATCGTTTAAAGGCACTTGGTTATCGTGCCGTTGTTTACGCGCTTATTGTCGATTATGCCAACGCCTCAAAAGACTTAGCACAAATTGAAAAGATCCTAGATATTCATCAAGAGTTCTTAGATCATATTGATCTATTAGAGATATTAGCTACTGCACATCATTATTTAAGTGATTATGAAACCGCCATTTCAATGCATTTAAAGTTACTCAATTTACGTTATCGTTTTGCTAAAACGAGTGATATTGGTAATAGCTACTTTGCTCTCGCTTCGGCATATAAGCAGCTTAATCGACTGGATGATGCTTATGATGCTTTCTGGCAAGCTAAAAAAGCATCTGAGGCAGCTAACTCTCCCATCAAACAAGCTTATGCTGAATTAGGCTTAGGTGAAGTATTATTTCTACAAAAAGATTATCAACAAGCATTTAAACGATTAAGCAAAGCGAAACAATTATTTAGTGGCCGTAATTTATCAAAACCTTATTTAAGTACTTTGATCACTTTAGCTAAAGTAAATATACAATTAAAAAAACATAAAATTGCAGATCAATTATTAGTTCGCGCCGAATATATTGCCAAGCATTTAGATTTATCCGCTGAACAAATCGAGTTATATCAGCTCTTGTCAGAAATGTATGCTAAGCAAAATCAACAGAAAAAAGCTTGGCAAATGTTAAATCGATATATCTCGTTATACCGAGAATTACATAAACAACGACACTCAATCTTTGAACAGCAGTTACAAACCGAACAGGCGAGTCAACACAACCGTAAGGTCACATTACAGCTGGCACTTAAAAGCGAATTACAAGCGCAATACGCAGAAAAGTTTCGTGAACGTAAACAGTTAACTGATTTATTAGTGCTGGTGATTATTATTTTAACCGGCTTATTACTTATGACATTACTGAAAAGGCGAAATCAGCGCTTAAGCGATAGCCAAAATGATATCGAGCAACCTCTCCATATACTGCCCAATAGCGCACAAACTAAACAGCTTTATCAAAAATCCTATAAAATGGCGCGAAAATATCAATATAAATTAAGTGTCGCGTATTTAATTATTCACAACTGGCAAGAACTCACCTTTAAGTGCAATAAAAAAGAATTAAATGAAGTACGTAATACACTCGCTACCGTAATAAACGAATATAAAGGCGAGTTTGATTTAGCGGGCTTATTAAATGACGGTGAGTATATATTGATTTTTCCACATCAAGATAAAGAACAAGTTAATAAATTAGTATCCGCTTTAACTGAAGCTCTCAAAGTAAGGTTTTTTGCCAACTTAGGTGAAGTTGCTGTTAATATCAATTACGGTTTGGAAACTCTGAATATTCAAGATATAGATCCTTTTATATTTTTGTCTCGATTAACCGAATCGGTAAAAAAATAATTTTTAATTACGGGGAGTAATTAACATATGTTTATTGTTGTTTCATTGGTTGCTGTCTTTGTTATGATCAGTATCTACTTGTATTTTCGCGCTGAAAGCCTGCAATCTGAGTTAACATTATCTAAGCGCGAAGCGCAAAAAGTTAAAAAAGAGAATGGCTTTTTAATTGATGCCATGATTATTTCAGCAAACAAAAATGAAGAATTTGCTAAATTTCGCTTACAAGAAATGAAAAATAATATGGATGAGAAACTAGCAGAAACCCTAAAAGAGGAACTAGAATATATTACTCTGTTAACCGCCAATTACGGCACCATTTATAAAGAATGCTTAAAAGGTAATGTACAATTAAAAACAGTTACAAAAAACTGTTTAGATAATTATACCGCCGGCACATTTAATTGTTTTACGCTTTTTATTACTAATCAAGACAGCGCTTTAAAAAAAATGTGGTTAAGTAATAATTTACAAGGATTTATTTCCTTAGTTGAAGCCTTATTACTTCAGCTGAATAAAAAAATTAAGACATAAAAAAAGCACTATTTAAGTGCTTTATTTAAAATCAGATACGGTAAATGATTACGGACGAATATGAATATTAGGTGCGGTATCTATCTGGCCATCATCATGGATAGTTGCAGCATTACCATCACATAATAAAATAGCTAAACTACCAGCACTGCTACTACGAATAAAGGCAAGATCATAACCAAATTGCGTTAAACTACTCGCAGCAAATTTTTGCGCTAACGTTAGCTTATCCCACAACATTGCTTTTTCTGGTGTGTATTGCCTTCTTTCAAGCAACACTTCACGCTCTAATAATGCTTGCATTTGCGTCCCCGACTTCTAATTATATTTTCGTATTCGTTAATGCTGCCACATTAACCTAGGTAGATTGAAAATTCAACAATTCCGCTGCTAATTTGTTGTTTATTATTTGAGCTAAACTAAACAACATTATTTTCCGATTGTTTGATGCGATTTATCCCGCCAATCATAGCCCGTTGGATGTTGAAACACACGTAAATTAAATACCGGTGCCATCGCATATAAATGATCAAAAATATCGGCTTGAATACCTTCATACGCTACCCAGTTTTGTTCGGCACTAAAAAAATATAATTCTAATGGTAAACCCGCTGCCGTTGCCGGTAACTGCCTAACCATACAAGTCATATTTTTATGTACTTTTTCATGGGAAGCTAAATAAGCTTCAATATACGCTCTAAACGTGCCGATATTAGTTAACTGTCGGGCATTTACCGCATCATGATCAGCTATGCCTTTATCATTACACCATGTTGCTATTTCTGCTTGTTTTCCCGCTAAATAATCTTTCAATAACCTTACCGAACTCAATCGTTCAATATCTTGAGATTGATAAAATTGAATACTGCTAATATCAATAATAATTGCCCGTTTAATACGACGACCACCAGAATGGAACATGTCGCGCCAGTTTTTAAATGAGCCACTGATCAAGGCATAAGTTGGTACTGTGGTAATGGTTTTATCAAAGTTTTGAATTTTTACGGTATTTAAACCTATTTCAATAACATCACCATCAGCACCATAATGAGGTAACTCAACCCAGTCGCCTGGTGCTACCATACGGTTAGCTGATATTTGAATACTGGCCACTAACCCTTTGATGGTATCTTGAAACACTAAAATTAACACCGCCGTTAATGCACCTAAACCACTTAATAAATAGATAGGTGATTTATCAATAATGTAAGAAACGGCCAAAATAGTCGCAATAATATACAAAATTAATTTGATCACCTGAATGGTGGAGTTTAAAGGAATATATTTTTGATGCGCTTTATCTCGGTAAATATAGTTAAAAACATTTAAAAAAGCGCTAATACTAGCAGCTACTTGAAAACAAATGGCAATCTTTGCCAACACCACTAACAAGCCATTTAATACATGCTCTGCAGGTATAATGTAAGGGGTAATGACGATGATCAATACACTCGGCACGAGTGAAGCAATATGAGCAAAAACTTTATGATCTATTAATTTATCATCAAAAGTATTTTTCGTTTTCGATGCCCAACGCTGAGCAAAATATAATAATTGATATTTAGCAATATAATGACTCAATAACGCACTAATAATAATCAACATCACGCCAATAGCAGCAGCGCTACTAGCCAGCCATTGCTCAGGAATACCTTGTGCTGCTAACCATGATGCGATTAATTCATTAACCATTATTTATTCCTACTATTGCGACAATATTATTGATTATATTCTGATAATTTTTTGTCTTTCTCTTGCCATTGAACATTTAACCATTGCTGAAAGCTTTGTTTGAATTTTTTATCGTTGAAATAATCACCAATCATTTCTTCAGGGATCGGTAATACTTCAATATCAACATTCACCGCTTTAACTTTTCCACATAAAAAGTCGGCAAACGTTGGAATACCATCAGGATAATGGATGGTTACATTCACTAATTTAGTTAAATGTTGTCCCATCGCATCTAACGCATAAGCAATACCACCCGCTTTCGGACGCAATAAATGCTGAAATGGCGATTGCTGCTTTTGGTGTTTCTCGTCAGTAAAACGTGTACCTTCAATGAAGTTCATAATACTAACAGGTTTATATTTAAATTTTTCGCAAGCCTTACGAGTTGTTTCAAAATCACTACCGATCAAATGCGGGTTTTTTCGTAAGAATGACTGGCTATAGCGTTTCATAAAAGGAAAATCTAACGCCCACCATGCAATACCTAAAATTGGCACATACATTAACTCTTTTTTCAAAAAGAACTTTAAAAAAGGAATTTTACCATGCAATAAACGCTGCAAAATCACAATATCTACCCAGCTTTGATGATTACCTATTACCATGTACCAATCATGCATCGCTAAGTCACCTGACCAGGTCGCGTTAATTTTGGTATTAATGAATAACTTTTGAATCAGCGTGTTAACCGCAACCCAGCCACTGGCGCTATGATCTAATAAATAACTTAACATTTTTCGCCAAAACACCAACGGCACTAAAGCCTTTAGTAACGAAAAAACAATAATTGGAATCACCCAAAACAAGGTGTTCGCGGTATAAAAAACAAATGAAAGCAGCCCAGTGATCGGGCTAGGTAAAAAACTCAACATAGTATTTATTCTTCGAAATAAGTGTACCCATCAATGCCATTTTCAAGCTCTGACATTAACTCATTTATTACCAAGGCGTCATGCTTTTGTGCACTCAAGAGCTGTTGGTAATTCCTTAATAGTTGTGGTTTATCAAAATGTACTGTTTTTAATACATCTTCGGCTGACTCTCCTTTTAAGACTTGACCAATGTGATAGCCTTGCTCCGTCAATTCAACATGAATTGAATCTGTATCACCAAATAAATTATGTAAATCACCCAGTATCTCTTGATAAGCTCCCACCATAAACATCGCTAAAGTGTATGGTTTACCCGAGTTAAATTGTGGCAATGGTAAACTAGACTCAATACCTGCACCATCCACATATTGTTTAATTTGGCCATCAGAATCACAAGTAATATCTTGAATAATAACACGTTGAGTTAAATCTTCATCCATTCTTGAGGTCGGCAATATTGGAAATAATTGCTCAATCCCCCAAGCATCAGGTAACGATTGAAATAATGAAAAATTACAAAACATTTTATCGGCTAATTTTTCATTTAAATCGTCTAATATTTCACGATGCGCTCTGGTGGCGGGGTTTAATATCGCTTGGGTTTTGCGTAAGGCATAAAAATATAATTGTTCTACGTGTGCCCACTCCATTAACGATAAAGTGCCACTGGTATATTGATAATGGGCATCCGTAAAAAAATGTAGGGCATTATGATAACCCTCAACTGCAGAGCGTTCAGTCAAGTTTTGGCTTGCTTGCCACAATGCTTGAATAACCGATGCTGCTTCTTCATTAGGTTCTTTAGGTGTTGTTAAACCTGGTGCACTTTCACATTCTATAACATTCGTTAATAACACTGCATGGTGTGCTGTCATTGCCCGACCTGATTCACTGATAATATCGGGATGTGGTAGCTCTAACTGTTGGCAAATATCAGCAAACGCGCCAACAATGTTACGGGCATATTCTTCCATAGAATAATTCATTGAACAGGCATTTCTTGAGCGACTACCTTCATAATCAACCCCTAACCCACCACCAACATCAACCGTGGTAATATTGATGCCTAGCTGACGTAACTCGGCATAATGACGAGCACACTCACCAACCGCATTATGGATATCACGAATATTCGCCACTTGAGAGCCAATATGAAAATGCACTAAGGTTAATAAGTGCAAAGCATTAGCTTGTTTTAACAGCTCAATCGCTTGTAATAATTGATTGGCGGTAAAGCCAAATTTTCCTTTTTCACCACCTGTATTTTGCCATTTACCTTTTGCGGCAGAATTGAGTTTAATGCGAATACCTAATTCAGGGTGCGCTTTATTGGCATCAAAGTCCGCTAAAAAGTTTTTCAGCTCTGAGAGCTTTTCAATCACAATGCATACTTGGTGCCCCATATGGCTACCAATAGTTGCCAAACGCAAAAACTCGGTATCTTTATAACCATTACAAATGATGCGAATAGGCTTAGTAGAAACACCTAATATAGCAAGCATTTCCGCCTTACTACCGGCTTCCAAACCAACATTATTACTGTCATGGCTCAACAGTTTTTCAACCACACTGCGTTGCTGGTTTACCTTAATAGGATACACTGCGGTATATTTTCCGCGATATTCTTTGTACTCGTTGGCATTAGCAAACGCATTGATCAAACGATCAATACGATGCAACAAAATATCAGTAAAACGAACCAAAACCGGTAGCGTTAAATTTTTATCAGAAAATTGCGCAATTAAATCATCAAGAATGATGTCGCGATTATCATCTCGACCATGAGGGTGAGCAACTAATTGACCTTGATTATTAATTGAAAAATAGCCTGAACTCCATTCATCAACATTGTAAATTTGCTCAGCTTGTAAACTTTTTGACGCCACGATAAAAACTCTAAATTAAAGAAGACGAATAATTTTAATGACATTTTATCTTTCTTTCAGTATAAATCGCCAAAATAGTTAAAATTAATCCAACATATCGAGGATCGCATGGCGTCTTTTAATACAAACGAATGGTTTACTGAAGTTCACCATGACGTAGATAGTGCTTATTCATTAAAAATCAGCAAAAAAGTTGATGAAGAGCAATCACCATTTCAAAAAGTTGAAATTTTTGAAACTACGCAATTTGGCAACTTAATGACCATAGATGGCTGCACTATGGTGTCAACACGTGAAAACTTTTTATATCACGAAATGATGACACATCCGGTGCTGTTTACTCATAAAGCCCCTAAAAATGTTGTTATTATTGGTGGTGGTGACTGTGGCACCTTAAAAGAGGTATTAAAACACCCTGGCATTGAAAGTGTTCATCAAATTGATATTGATGAAGTTGTTACCCGCATGTCAGAAAAATACTTCCCTGAATTATGTGAGTCAAATGGTGACCCACGCGCCCACATCTTATTTGATGATGGCATTAAATTTATGGCGGAAGCCGAAGCTGAATCATTTGATATTGTTATTGTTGATTCAACGGATCCAATTGGCCCGGGTGAAGGTTTATTTAATCGTGCATTTTATAGCTCATGCCTTAAAGCATTACGTACAGGTGGTATTTTAGTACAACAAAGTGAATCTCCTTTATACCACTTAGAGTTATTAACCAGTATGCGCACCGCCATGACAGATTCAGGTTTTGCCGATTTACAAACGTTAAGTTTTCCACAACCTATTTACCCAAGTGGTTGGTGGAGTTGTACTTTTGCCATAAAAGGCGAGCAATTTGGTGATTTCAGACGTAATGATGCTGACAATGCTGAATTAGACACATTGTATTACAATAGTGACATTCACCAAGGGGCAAAAGCGCTACCAAACTTTGTCAAAAAAGCGTTTCAAGCCAAATAACTAAGTGTGTGTTTTTACAACACATTTAGTATCAAGTTGCACAATATTGCCTTTTATTAGTGATTCAAACATTAAAAATGAGCAATATTGTGCTTTTTATCGCTAAAAGCGTTAAAATCAACATTCTTAAAAAGTAGATGCGAATAAAACAAGCGCATTTACCAATTTTTAAGACTTGCTTACTCGGTAGGAATTGGGAGCCAAAATGAACTTTAACCGTGCGGTTATTAAAGTAGGTAGTGCGCTGGTTGCGCCTGATGCCAATGGTTGTAGCGGGCAATATGTCGCCGCTATTGCTGACTTTATTAATCAATGTCAACAAGCTGGTAAAGAAATCATCTTAGTGTCATCTGGCAGTGTTGCTGCTGGTCGTACATTAATTCAGCATGGCTCGCCTATTCCATCAATTCCAACAAAACAAGCAATGGCATCAGTCGGCCAAATGCAAATGATGGCTAATTGGCAAAAATACATTGAAAAACCGTGTAGCCAATTATTGATAACCCATGCCGATTTAAAAAACCGCCAGCGTTATATCAATATTAAAAACACCTTACGGGTTTTATTAGAAAATCACGTATTACCCATAGTTAACGAAAACGACACAGTAGCTACCGATGAGTTAAAAGTTGGAGACAACGATAACTTAGCCGCTTTAGTCGCTTTAGTCAGTGAAGCTGACTGCTTATTTATTTTAAGTGATATTAATGGTGTTTATAACGCTGATCCGCGTTCTAATCCTGATGCTATAATGTTCAGTGAAATACCTGACATTACGCCTGAAATTTACGCTATGGCAGGTTCAACAACCAATGTCATTGCCACTGGCGGTATGAAAACCAAAATTCAGGCAGCTGACAAAGCAACCGAAAATGGGATAGATACTTACATCATCAACGGTAGTAATCCTGCCGTTTTTACACAATTATTACAGGGTCAAAACCCAGGTACTCGCTTTATAGCGAAACAAGCGGCAACCAAAGCCAAACAGCAATGGTTAAAGCATACCTTAAAAAGCAATGGCCAGCTTATTTTAGACACGGGCGCAACCAATGCAGTGTTGCACAAAGGTGCTTCGTTATTACCTTCAGGCATTAAAAAGGTGATCGGTCATTTTGCCGCTGGCGAGTCTATTGATATTATCAATGGGGAAAATCAGCAAGTGATCGCCAAAGGCATTAGCCAGTATAGCTATCGTGATTTAGAAAAAATAAAAGGTCATAAAAGTGATCAAATTGATCTACTTTTAGGTTATTGTCCTAGTAAAGTAATTGTGCATCGCGACGATATGGTGATCGTCGCTTAATTCTTACAGCGTATGTATATCACCAATGCATCCAACGAAGGAAAGAAACATGACAAGCAAATTTGATATTGCCGACATGGCAGCAAAAACACGTATCGCAAGCAGAGAAGTGGCTCAGTTAACCACTACTGAAAAAGACAATTTATTATTGGCAATGGCTGCTGGTATTGAAGCGCAAACCGCTGACATTTTAAAAGAAAATGAAAAAGACATTCAAACAGGCCGTGATAAAGGCTTGTCTGATGCTATGCTTGATCGCCTATTATTAACCGAACAACGCATTAAAGACATTGCCGATGCTATGCGTGAAATTGTTAGTTTGGCGGATCCTGTTGGCTCAATGGCCAATGTTATTTTACGTCCAAATGGCATGCAAGTAGGTAAAATGCGCATTCCTTTAGGCGTTATTGCTATGATTTATGAAGCACGCCCAAATGTCACCGCAGAAGCTGCAGCACTTTGTATAAAATCAGGTAATGCAGTTATTTTACGTGGCGGCTCTGAAGCAATTCATAGTAACTTAGCACTCGCCAATTGTTTACATAAAGTATTAATTGAAAACGATTTAGACAAGCACATTGTTTGTGTTATTCCTGATACCAGCAGAACTGTGATTGAAGGCTTATTAAAGCAACGTGAATCAATTGATTTAGTGATCCCACGTGGTGGCGAAGGCTTGATCCGTTATGTAACTGAAAACAGCCAAATTCCGGTGATCCAACACTTTAAAGGTGTGTGTCACTTATTTGTTGATAAATTTGCCGATTTAACTAAAGCGACCAATATATTAGTTAATGGTAAAACCCAGCGTCCAAGTGCTTGTAACTCACTTGAAACCTTATTAGTTCATCAAGATATTGCTGAGCAATTTTTACCGATTGCCGCAGAAGGGCTAGCGGAATTTAATGTTAAAGTGCACGCTTGTGAATTAAGTAAACCACACTTTGCTGATGCGAGTTTAGCCACCGAAGAAGATTTTCATGCTGAGTATTTAGCACAAGAAATTGCGGTGAGAGTGGTTGAAAGTTATGACGATGCCATTGAACATATCAATAAATATACGTCTGATCACACTGAAGTTATTGTTACTCAAGACACTAGCCGCAGCCAAAAATTTGTCCGCCAAATTAACTCATCTGTAGTTATGGTGAACGCGTCATCACGTTTTTCTGATGGCGGTCAATTAGGTTTAGGTTCTGAAATTGGTATTTCAACCAGTAAATTGCATGCTTATGGCCCTATGGGTTTAAGCTCGTTAACAACTGAAAAGTTTGTTGTTATTGGTGATGGTCAAGTAAGGAGCTAATTTTAAGCTTTTGATAAAAACGCGCATTAACGGCTGTTATTGCGCGTTTTTTTATGCAGGTATTTTGTGCCAGGCTTAGTTATACTAATTTCATTCAAGATATTGGTATAAGCATAAATAATTGATTGCGGTTTAAGCGTTAAGCTGTAGAATAAATTCTACTTATCTCTATTGAATCAACATAGTAGCCATTAGTGCCTAAGTTTTATTTTAAACAATCCGTATTGCTAATTTTACTTTTAGTATCACATTTACTGGCTATAATTGCGCCAGCAAATGCCAGCATGCAAAATTTACATAATACGGTTCAAAATGAAGATTATGCCCCTATATGTAATGGCACAGGTAAAATTCGTTGGATCAAATTATCAGACTATTATCAAACCGGTAAGCTCACCTTTGTTGAATTACCAAACCCTACAAATGACAATGCCAGCAACTCGAATAACTCCTGCCCTATTTGCTCTTTGTTCACACAACTGGATGATAATTTAGCGTTAACAAACGCAATATTGCTTTTCGATAAAGCCGTATTTTCATCCATTAGTTCCCTCACTAAAGCCTACTTTAAACAAGAAGTTGCTAGCGCCAATGCGCGTGCGCCGCCGCTATTTTCTTAGAAATTTAATCTTATTTTTTAACTTTTAATTTTTTAGGAAAACCTATGTCTACTTTTAATAAAGCAGCCCTTGCTGTTGGATTCGTATTATTGTCTCCAAATGTTTTTGCCGACCAGAATCATAACACTACCTTACCTGAAACCCATGCTCCTATTGGCGTAATGGGCGATCACATGCATAAAGCAGGTGAGTTTATGTTTTCTTACCGCCTCATGACTATGTCTATGTCTGGTAACTTACAAGGCGACAACAGTATTTCGTCTGACGAAATTGCCACTACTGTTTCCAACCCTTTTGCTAGCATGCCAATGATGCCGCCAACAGTACGGGTTGTACCACAAAAAATGAGCACCAATATGCATATGCTCGGTTTTATGTATGCACCTAGTGATGATATTACCTTAATGGCGATGGTAAATTATTTAACTAAAGATATGGATTTAACCACTTATCAAGGCATGATGGGAACTAATACCTTAGGTGATTTCACCACCAAAAGTTCGGGTTTTGGTGATACTAAATTAGGCTTGTTATACCGTTTATTTGATAACCAAACGCATCACTTTCATTTAAATGCCAACTGGTCTATTCCAACCGGTTCAATTGATGAAACTGACACCGCCCTAACGCCAATGAATATGCAAATGAGTATGCGCCTACCTTATGGTATGCAACTTGGTAGTGGTTCAAATATTATCGAGCTAGGTACTACCTACAATGGTTATGCTGATCGTACTAATTGGGGCGCGCAAATGTTATACAGCGCAGCTATTGATGATAACGATGAAAATTACCAAGTTGGTGACAAACTTAACTTAACGGCATGGTACGCTTATCGTTTTGCTGATTCGTATAGCGCTTCGGTAAGAGTGAATTACCTTGATCAGGATGCAATTGATGGCATGGATAAGATGATCATGGCACCAGTTACCACAGCTAATCCACAAAACTATGGTGGTGAACGGATAGACTTAGCACTCGGTTTAAATACGGTTATCGCTAATCAGCATCGTATTGCTTTTGAATATGTTGTGCCAGTAGATAACAAGGTTAATGGTGTACAAATGGACATGGACAATATGTTCACCGTTGGTTACCAATTGGCCTTTTAGATTTAGGAAAACTAAAAAGCCGCTATTCATGTTACTGAATAACGGCTTTTTAAAGATGATTAAACGATTACTGCTTATTCAGCAATATAGGTACAACAGTAATCAATAATTGTTTTAGCTTTGATGTCAAACGAGCTATTAGCGTCAACATTGAATGACTCACCGCCTTTAATGGTTTTCCACTCAGTTTCACCCGCAAGTAAAATTTCACAATCACCGGCAGTGATTTCCATTAACTCAGCTTCTTTTGTACCAAAATTATACTCACCTGCTTGCATAACACCCAAAGTTTTAAAGCTACCATCAGCAAAAGTGATAGTACGGCTAACTACTTTACCTTCAAAATATACATTAGCTGCTCTTGGGATTGATACGTTAGTAAAATCGCTCATTGGAATTCCTTAAGTTGTGTTGGGGCCGTTTGTCTACATCCTGTAACGGCAGAACATACATCCTGTATCTAAAATAATAAAGCGGCATCTGGATTGACCAAATGCCGCTTTTTAAGCATTAAAGATTAATTAACCTTCAACGATTTTTTTCATATCTGTCATGTAGCCACGTAATTCTTTACCGATAGCTTCAACGCCATGGCTGCGAATTTCTTCGTTAACTTCAATTAAACGTTTGTTATCAACGCCATTTGAACCTGATAAACCTTCACCTAAGTCAGCTAATGTTAACTTGCTTACGAAGTCTGAAAGTAATGGTACCGCAGCATGGCTGAATAAGTAGTTACCGTACTCAGCTGTATCAGAAATTACAACATTCATTTCGTGTAACATGTTACGCGCAATACAGTTAGCAATTAACGGAGTTTCATGTAATGACTCGTAGTAAGCAGATTCAGCGATAATGCCAGAATCAACCATAGCTTCAAACGCTAATTCAACACCGGCTTTAACCATAGCAACTAAGAAAATACCTTTGTCGTAAAATTCTTGTTCAGTGATTTCTGTATCAACTTCTGGCGCTTGCTCAAAAGAAGTTTCAGCAGTTTGTGCACGCCAAGTTAATAAGTTAACGTCATCATTTGCCCAGTCTTCCATCATAGTCGCAGAGAAACGACCTTCAATGATGTCATCCATGTGCTTTTGGAATAAAGGACGTAAAATTTCTTTTAATTCTAAAGACATATCAAACGCTTTGATTTTAGCAGGGTTTGATAAGCGATCCATCATGTTAGTGATACCGCCGTGTTTTAAGCCTTCAGTTACCGTTTCCCAACCAAATTGAATTAACTTACGGGCATAACCGGCATCAACACCGTTAGCCACTAATTGTTGGTGACCTAAAATAGCACCTGTTTGTAACATACCACAAAGGATAGTTTGCTCACCCATAAGGTCAGACTTAACTTCAGCAATAAATGAAGATTGTAAAACACCAGCACGGTCACCACCAGTTGCTGAAGCGTATGCTTTAGCGATAGCCCAACCGTTACCTTCTGGGTCATTTTCTGGGTGAACAGCAATTAGTGTTGGTACACCAAAACCACGCTTGTATTCTTCACGAACTTCAGTACCAGGACACTTAGGAGCAACCATTACAACAGTGATATCTTCACGAATTTGCATACCTTCTTCAACGATATTAAAACCGTGAGAATAAGCTAATGCAGAGCCTTTTTTCATTAACGGCATAACTGCAGAAACAGCAGAAGTATGTTGTTTGTCAGGCGTTAAGTTTAATACTAAGTCAGCGGTAGGAATTAATTCTTCATAAGTACCAACAGTAAAACCGTTTTCAGTAGCCCACTGCCATGATTGACGTTTTTCAGCAATAGCAGCTTCACGTAAAGCGTAAGAGATGTTTAAGCCAGAATCGCGCATGTTTAAACCTTGGTTTAAACCTTGAGCACCACAACCAACAATAACAATGTTCCAACCTTTTAAGAAGTTACAACCGTCAGCGAATTCTTCGCGCTTCATAAAACGACATTGACCTAATTGGTCTAATTTTTCACGTAAACTTAAAGTATTAAAGTAATTTTGACCCATGAGTATTCCTACAAACGTTATTTGGATTTTTCAGTGCAAGCACTTTACCCTAGATCTATCGTTGCTTAAAATGATATATTTGCACTATCGCATTGCAATAATTGCAACATACTTATTGCTGTTGCTAAATTTCAATTATTTTTAAGAGAAGTGTATGAATTTAAAATCATTAAGTTTGTTTCAACAACTGGCCACCAGTTTGCACTTTTCACAAACCGCACAAAAAAACCATGTGAGCCCATCAACACTCAGCCGAGCCATTCAACGTTTAGAAGAAGAAATGGGCTGTGAATTGTTGATCCGTGATAACCGCTCAGTTACTTTGACACCCGCTGGCGAAAAATTAAAAGTGTATGCTGAGCAACAACTTGAACAATATAAATTATTGCAGCTATCACTTAACCAACAGCAAGCAGAATTAACCGGTAAATTACATATCTATTGTTCAGTAACCGCTGCATATAGCCATTTACCTGAGCTGATTGATAACTTTCGCCAGCAACATCCTTTAGTTGAAATTATGCTAACCACAGGCGATGCTTCTGACGCTTTACAGCAAGTACAAAATCAATCAGTGGATATTGCCATTGCTGCCAAACCAGACAATTTACCCGCAAGTTACTTTTTTCATCATTTAGCCGAAATTCCGTTATCGGTTATTGCACCAACCATTACTTGTAAGGTTCAACAACAGCTAAAAGAGAAATTTGTTGATTGGTCGAAAGTCCCTCTTATATTGCCTGAATCAGGCTCAACCCGAACTTGTTTTGAAAAATGGTTCCGTAGTTTACAATTTGGTAAACCCAATATTTATGCCACGGTTTCTGGCCATGAGGCAATCGTTTCCATGGTTGCATTAGGCTGTGGAATTGGCATTGCGCCGAAAGTTGTGGTAGAAAATAGCCCGGTAAAAGAACGGATTTATAATTTAGTGGCTTACAATTATTTTTCGCCTTTAACATTAGGGCTTTGTTGTTTAAATATCAAACGAGAAAATTTACTGATCAAAGCGTTTTTAGCCAGCTGTTTATAATGCTCTACAAATATACAAATAAGAAAAAGGAATTCATTTATGTTAATTAATTTATTTAAACAGGGTCTTAGGATCTCCTTGCCGACGCTATTTTTAATTGGTTGTGGCGGAGGTGGTGGTGGTTTCTCATCAACATCAAATGATGATCAAACTGATAACGTAAAATTTAACGATCCAACTACTATTACCTCATTATGGACTAAAGGTGTTTTTGAGCCCGCAGTAAACTATAAAGATCAATGCCATAACCCTAGAACAGGTATTGATCCCTACACAAATTCTAACTTTCCAGATAAGGCCGGTAGCAGCATGCATGAAAAAATGTGGCTGCGCTCATGGAGCAATGATACTTACCTTTGGTATAACGAAATAATTGACGTAAATCCTCAATCGTATTCTGTTCTCAGTTATTTTGATCATCTAAAAACCAAAGAACGTAATCAAAGTGGCGAGCTAAAAGACAATTTTCATTTTACCCAGCCTACTGACGAATATAATGCTGCCAGTCAAGGTGGCACAGTATCCGGTTATGGTATTGATTGGAATTTTGTCAGCACAATGCCGCCACGTAAACTCATAGTTAATTACACTGAAGATAATTCTCCGGCCGCATTAGCGAATGTAAAAAGGGGCTTTGAACTGGTTGAAATTGATGGCATTGATTTTATTAACACTAATACCATCAGCAACATTGATAAAATCAACAATGCCTTATTCCCTAGTGTTAACGGTCTGAGTCACGACTTTACCTTTGCCGATCCAAATAATAATACAGAAATAACAGTCACATTAACCTCCGCTGATATTGCGGTAAACTACGTACAAAATGTTAAACAAGTCGATAGCGGACAAAACAGCATTGGTTATTTACAGCTGAACGGCTTTAACCGTAATGGCCAATCCCAATTAATTTCAGCCATTAACCAGTTCAGCAATGCCAATGTCAGTGATTTAGTCATCGATTTACGCTACAACGGCGGTGGTTTGTTAGTAATGTCGTCTCAGTTAGCTTATATGGTTGCCGGACAAGCACAAAGTAGCGGTTTAACTTTTGAAACCACCAAGTTTAACGACAAATACCCAAGCAAAGATCCGATCACTAACGAAACCTTAACACCAACCCCGTTTTACGATAAAGAAATTGACTGGAGTATTGGTGCTTTTACCACCACAAGCTTACCTAGTTTAAACTTAGCACGAGTATTTATCCTGAGTACTGAAAATACCTGCTCAGCCAGTGAAGCATTAATTAATGGTTTACGTGGCATTGATGTTGAAGTGATCTTAATTGGTGATACCACCTGTGGTAAGCCATACGGTTTTTATCCACAAGACAACTGTGGCACTACTTATTTTACTATTCAGTTTTCAGGAGTGAATGAGAAAGGTTTTGGTGAATATAGCCAAGGCTTTAAACCAACACCAAATCCAGTAGCTCCGGCCGACGTATTAGGCTGCCAAGTGGCTGATGATTATAATTATCCGTTAGGTGATGAAAACGAAGCTTTGTTCGCAGCGGCCATTAATTATGCTCAAACAGGGTCTTGCCCAGTCCAAGCTCAAACGCAATCAAGCATAAGACAAACAACAGCAAATGAAGATGGCATCGCCATTAAAACACCAAATACCATGTTAAATGCCATTATCGAAGAAAATAAAATTTATACCCCGATAAAAACCTACCAGCCTTAACATGATAAAGAGTGCTAACCGGTGTTAGTACTCTTTATAACACTAAGTTTTGTTCATCATCATGCAGAAACAGCTTCGGTTAAGTGTCGTAAAATTCTATCCATGGCACGATACGATAATGCTTCAATAATATGGCTATGTTCAATAACATCCGCGTCAGCCATATCGGCAATGGTTCGGGCAATTTTTAAAATTTTGTGGTGCGCTCGGGTAGATAAACCTAACTTTTCAACCGCTAATTCTAAAAATTCATTATCAGCCTCACTTAGCTGGCAATACGCTTTTAATTGTTTACTCGACAAATGGGCGTTAGGAACTTGTTGCCGAGCTAACTGACGAGCACGGCAATGCTCTACTCGCATCCGTACCTGTTCGCTGGTTTCATTATCTGTTTGCTCATTTGCCCACATACCTCGCGGTAAACGCGCCACTTCAATTTGAATATCAATTCTGTCTAAAAACGGGCCTGACAAGCGATTTAAATAACGTAACACTTGCTCTGGTGTACTGCGATTATCGTTATAAAACCCCGTTGGACTGGGGTTCATGGCCGCGACTAATTGGAACCTTGCCGGAAAAGTTTGTTTACTCATCGCCCGAGAAATAGTGACTTCACCTGACTCTAACGGCTCACGTAAAACATCCAGTACTTTGCGCTCAAATTCGGGTAATTCATCTAAAAATAATACGCCGTTATGTGCCAGTGATACTTCACCTGGTTGTGGCTGGCTACCACCACCAATGAGTGCTGCTGACGAGGCTGTGTGATGCGGTGAACGAAACGGACGAATTAACCACGCCTGCTCATCAAAATACTGATTACTGATGGAACGAATAGCCGCTGAAGACAAGGCTTCATCATTACTCATTTGCGGCAAAATACCTGGTAAGCGGCTCGCCAACATAGTTTTCCCCGTGCCGGGCGGGCCAATAAATAATAAATTATGATTACCTGATGCTGCAATTTCTAAAGCCCGTTTTGCCAATGGCTGACCAACCACATCAGATAAATCGCCATAGCTGGCTAAATTGTTTTTCTCGGCGGGCTTTTTTGTTTCAGAAATAGGTAAATTCTGTTGGCCAATAAAGTGCGGATAAAGTTGTGATAAATGATCTAACGAAATCACTTGCGCTCCTTCAACCCAACAAGCCTTTTCTGCACTTTTTTTCGGTAAAATTAATTTTCGGCCGCTATTTTTACAGGCCATAGCTAAAGGTATTTCACCAATAACACTTCTTAATTCACCAGAAAGTGCAAGCTCACCGGCAAACTCATAATGTGATAAGGTGTCGATAGGAATTTGTGCGGATGCGGCAAGAATACCAACCGCGATAGGTAAATCAAAACGTCCACCTTCTTTTGGCAGATCAGCAGGCGCTAAATTTATAGTAATGCGTTTAGCAGGAAACTCATAGCCACAATTAATAATAGCGCTGCGAACACGATCTTTTGCTTCTCTAACCGAAGTTTCAGGTAAACCAACAATATTAAAGGCAGGCAATCCGTTCGCTAAATGTACCTCGACTGTAACTAACGGGGCTTCCAACCCCACTCTAGCACGGCTATAAACACAAGCAAGTGACATAAAAAATCCATTTTTCTAATCCCTGTAAACTTTAAATATAATGCCTATAAACGAAAAGCGCCATTTCATTACCTTGAAATAGCGCTTACTCGAACTTATTTTTCAATAAAAAATTCAGTTTTTAGTTACTAAGCGTTCGGTACTTACTGCTTGGGCTTGTTCTAATTGAGACAAACGCTCAGTTAATTGTGTCACTTTAGTTTTAGTAAACTGACCATGCTCAGTAATTTTTTGTACTTGTTCACGTAAGGTTAAACCCGCTAACCCTTCCAGTTGCATGCCTTTAATAATCATCGCAATCAAGGCTTCTTGCTCGAGTGCTTTTTGCTCAGCGGCTTCTTCATTCATTTCTACCATTAACTTTGCTTCTGCACCAATATTTAAGGCGCGTTTAGCAGCAATTACCGCTTCATTCGCGATTGCAGAAACCTCGTCGCGTTGACGATAATTACTCGCAATAAATTTTTTCGCCCGCTCAATCGCTAATTCGGCTTTTTCATAAGTTTGTTCGGCATAATCATCAGCATCGTTATCTTCCGCTTTATCTAAAATCACCTCAGCCGGAAATACTTGTTGTTTAATTAAAGTATCAACTTCAACCTCAACCATATCGGCAAGTAAAGCAACCTGTTCTTTTCTCGCCTGCTCTACCTTGTTATTTTCAATTAGCTTAAATAAATCTTCTAAATCCTCAATCAGGTTTTGATAATCACGAGGAAATTCCGTTTTACTACCAAGTTCCAATAACACTTCTTTATGACTTAATGATTCAGCTAATGTGGATAATATCGTTGTTTTAACTTGATAGGCATTTGCAATTAACGTTTCTGTTTTTAACGCTAATTTAAGAATTTCTGTATTTTTATCAGCGACATTTTGTTTTTTCTGTAACGCTTCAACATCCTCTAAATGCTGTTGCGCATCTTGATAATGTAAAGGTGTATAAAAATTTAACTCATCAATTCCTGCTTGTGCCATAGCGGCACGGGCATTATTAAGTGCTTGTTCTGGTGTAATTGATGATTCCGATAATTTTTTTTGTACTGCGCTATCTATCTGAGTTGTTGATAAATCATTGCTAACACACGCGGTTAACATTAACGCCGAAATACTGCTTATTAATAAATGTTTCATAAAAATCCTGTTTAATCACTGCAACATAAAAAAATACGCTTAACACTAAGCGTTGTGCGATTATAATAAAAAACACGGTTTTAATCTTTTTTATAACAAAAAAATTAAAACGCTTGCGAAAAACAACAGAGCTATGGTAATAATTTAAAAATACATGTAGAATACGCTCGTTTTAACAAGACCTAGAGAAACAAAATTATGCGCATTTTTAACGCTTTAATTATCAACATTATTCTCGTCGTCGTGGTGGAAAAACCACTGCGGGGCTGTTTATTGCGTTAATTATTATGCACAAATTTAAACGAACCCCCGCACCGTAAGGTCTGGGGGTTCGTTGCTTTTAGCACATTTGAAATTTTAAAGAAGAAGTAGAGCAGTTTAATGACAAGTACAAGCACACAAACAGGGGCATCATTATTATTCACCGTATTACAAGAGCACGGTGTCGAGCATGTCTTCGGCTATCCAGGTGGCGCCATCATGCCGATATACGATGCTTTGTATGACAGTGATGTAAATCACTTTTTATGCCGTCATGAACAAGGTGCTGCTTTTTCTGCTGTTGGTTATGCTCGTGCTTCTGGCAAAATTGGCGTTTGTTTAGCAACTTCGGGCCCCGGTGCTACCAACTTATTAACCGGCTTAGCAGATGCCATGGCTGATTCGATTCCAGTTATTGCAATTACTGGCCAAGTACCAACTTCAGCCATGGGTTCTGATGCCTTCCAAGAAGTTGATATTGTCGGTATGGCATTAGCTTGTACTAAACATTGCTTCCAAGTACGTGACGTAAATGATTTAGGAAAAATTCTTCATCAAGCTTTTGAAATTGCATTATCTGGCCGCCAAGGTCCAGTATTGGTTGATATTCCTAAAGATATTCAAATTGCACAAGTAACAAAAAAATTAGATGTTTTAACCAAAAATAAATTATCTGATGCCTTTGCACCAGCAGACACTAGTGCTGCAGTTGCTTTAATCAAGCAAGCCAAAAAACCAGTATTATATGTTGGTGGTGGTGTAGGCATGGCCAATGCTGTACCTGAATTACGTGAATTTATGGCTAAAATGCCAATCCCTAGCGTGGCGACATTAAAAGGTTTAGGCGCGATTGAAAAAGACACGCCTTATTATATGGGCATGTTAGGTATGCACGGTACGCGCGCTTCAAATATTGCGGTTCAAGAGTCTGATTTATTAATTGCTGTTGGCGCCCGTTTTGATGACCGAGTTACTGGTAAATTAGATGAATTTGCTCCACATGCTAAAGTGATTCATTTTGATATTGATCAAGCTGAAATTAATAAACGCCGTGATGCCGATGTCTCAATTGTGGGCGATTTAAAAGATAACTTATTATCGCTAGTGTGTGACATTGATATTGCCGATTGGCAACAAGAATGCCAAACCATGCAAGCAGAATGTGCTTGGGATTATAATCACCCAGGTGAGACCATTTATGCACCGGCCGTGTTAAATGAAATTAGCGAAAAAATGCCACATTCAGCCATTGTTACCACGGATGTTGGTCAACACCAAATGTGGGCTGCTCAGCACATGAATGTATCCGCGCCTGAAAACTTCTTATCAAGTGGTTCATTAGGCACTATGGGCTTTGGTTTGCCTGCGGCTATTGGCGCACAAATAAGCCGCCCAACCGATACCGTGATTGCGGTCACGGGCGACGGTTCATTTATGATGAATGTCCAAGAGCTTTCAACAATTAAACGTTTTCAGTTACCAGTAAAAATATTACTTATTGATAACAGCAAGTTAGGCATGGTACGCCAATGGCAAGACTTGTTTTTTGATGGTCGTTTAAGTGAAACTGATTTATCAGACAACCCTGACTTTGTCATGTTGGCACAAGCTTTTGATATTAAAGCAAAACAAATTACCACCAAAGCAGAAGTATCGGCCGCTATTGATGACATGTTAAGTCATAATGGCCCATATTTATTACAAGTAAAAATTGACGCTCAAGATAATGTTTGGCCTTTAGTTCCGCCAAATACCGCCAATCACGAAATGATTGAAGACGCATCGTAAGATATGAGTACAAGCAAGATCGAAAATACTGGAGAGAACAACGTGAAACAACATACTTTAAAAATTACCGCCCAACAGCAACCAACGGTGTTGGAAAAATTACTTCAAGCAACACGTTACCGTGGTTTTGCAGTCAATGGTATGACAATGTTTCCAAACGTCGACACTGCTCTTTTAGATATTGAATTATCAGTAAGTTCAGTACAATCGATCGACAAGCTAACCGTACAACTTAATAAGTTATACGACGTAAATACAATTAAGGTAGCGACTACCGAACAATTACAATGCCGCGCTTAACTCAGTAGTTTCGCGTACACAATAATTAAGCATTTAACTATTTAGGAAAAATTATGGCAAAAGTAGGTGCAGATTTAATATGGTTTAACGGTGAATTAATGCCTTGGCAAAATGCCACTGTTCACGTTATGAGCCATGCATTACATTATGGTTCGTCAGTATTTGAAGGTATTCGTGCCTATGATACTCACAAAGGAACTTGTATTTTTCGATTAGAAGAACACGTTGATCGTTTATTCGATTCAGCTAAAATTTACCGTATGAATGTGCCGTTTACTCGTGAAGAAATCATTCAAGCTTGTAAAGACTCAGTTGTTAAAAACAACTTAAAATCAGCCTATTTACGCCCATTATTTTTCTTAGGTGATATTGGTATGGGTTTACGTCCACCCATTGATGCTGTTGCTGATGCGATGATTGCCGCTTTTAGCTGGGAAGCGTATTTAGGTGCTGATGCCATTGAACACGGTGTTGATGTTGGTGTTTCTAGCTGGAATCGTTTAGCACCAAACACTATGCCAACAGCCGCTAAAGCCGGTGGTAACTACTTATCTTCACAATTAATTTCAACCGAAGCTGCACGCCATGGTTACACCGAAGGCATAGCCTTAGATGTAAATAACATGGTCAGTGAAGGTGCCGGTCAAAACTTGTTTTTAGTACGCAAAGGCGTAATTTACACACCACCAGGTACCGCTTCAATTTTACAAGGCCTAACTCGTGATGTAGTGATCACGTTTGCAAAAGACTTAGGTTATGAAGTACGTGAAGAATCAATTGCCCGTGAAGCGCTTTATTTAGCTGACGAATTTTTCATGACTGGTACGGCAACAGAAATTGTACCGGTTAAAACAGTTGATGGATTACCTGTTGGTACCGGTGACAGAGGCCCGATCACTAAACAATTACAAGAACGTTTCTTCGGCTTATTTACCGGCGAAACAGAAGATAAATATAATTGGTTAGAACCGGTAGCATAACACCGACTACACTGATTATATGTCGCAAATTTTAACGTGTTAAAGCATTGCTTTTTTAACACATAAATGAACAATTTAATGGATACAAACTATGCCTAAATTAAGATCAGCAACTTCAACTCAAGGCCGTAATATGGCCGGTGCCCGTGCGCTCTGGCGTGCAACAGGTATGACCGATGGTGATTTTGGTAAACCGATTATTGCCGTTGTTAACTCTTTTACTCAGTTTGTACCTGGCCATGTTCATTTAAAAGATATGGGACAACTTGTAGCTGGCGCCATTGAAGAAGCCGGCGGTGTTGCGAAAGAATTTAATACCATTGCCGTCGATGACGGTATTGCTATGGGTCACAGTGGTATGCTTTATAGCTTACCATCACGTGATTTAATCGCTGACTCGGTTGAATACATGGTTAATGCACATTGTGCTGATGCCATGGTATGTATTTCAAACTGTGACAAGATCACCCCAGGCATGTTAATGGCAGCAATGCGTATCAACATTCCGGTGATCTTTGTTTCTGGTGGCCCAATGGAGGCAGGTAAAACCAAGCTTTCAGATCAAATTATTAAACTAGATTTAGTTGATGCCATGATCCAAGGTGCTGATCCAACAGTTTCAAACGAACAATCAGATCAAGTAGAACGCTCTGCTTGCCCAACCTGTGGTTCATGTTCAGGTATGTTTACCGCAAACTCTATGAACTGTTTAGCCGAAGCGTTAGGTTTAGCCTTACCAGGTAACGGCTCTATGTTAGCAACGCATGCCGATCGTGAACAATTGTTCCTACGTGCAGGTAAAGAAATTGTTAATTTAACAAAACGTTATTACCAAGATAACGACGAGTCTGCATTACCACGTAATATCGCCAGTAAAGAAGCATTACATAATGCCATGTGTTTAGATATTGCCATGGGCGGTTCAACCAATACCATTTTACATTTATTAGCAACCGCACAAGAAGCGGAAGTTGATTACACCATGACTGACATGGATGAATTATCACGCCGTGTACCACAGTTATGTAAAGTAGCACCTTCAACTCAAAAATATCATATGGAAGATGTTCACCGTGCCGGTGGCGTTATTGGTATTTTAGGTGAATTAGCTCGTGCCGGCTTATTAAACACTGATGTACCAAATATACTCGGTACCACACTCGCTGACGTTATCGCTAAATATGACATTAAAGTGACTGACGATGAAGACGTGAAAAAGTTCTATCGTGCTGGCCCTGCTGGTATTCGTACTACTAAAGCATTCAGCCAAGATTGTCGTTGGGACACCTTAGATGATGATCGTGAAGAAGGTTGTATTCGTAGTATAGATAATGCCTTTTCTACCGAAGGTGGCTTAGCGGTACTTTCTGGCAACATTGCTGTTGATGGCTGTGTTGTAAAAACCGCTGGTGTTGCTGATGATAACTTAGTGTTTACCGGCCCTGCCCATATCTTTGAAAGCCAAGATGCTGCTGTAGCTGGTATTCTTGATGGCAAAGTTGTCGCAGGTGAAGTTGTTGTTATTCGTTACGAAGGCCCTAAAGGTGGTCCAGGTATGCAAGAAATGCTTTATCCAACCACTTACTTAAAATCAATGGGCTTAGGCAAAGCTTGTGCTTTATTAACTGACGGTCGTTTTTCAGGTGGTACATCAGGTTTATCAATCGGTCATGTTTCACCTGAAGCGGCTGACGGCGGAACAATCGCTTTAGTTGAGCAAGGTGACATTATTCATATTGATATCCCTAACCGCAGTATTGAGTTACAAGTATCAGATGAAGAATTAGCTGCGCGTAAAGCTGCTATGGACGCTAAAGGTAAGGCCGGTTGGAAACCAGTTGACCGTGTTCGCCCAATCAGCTACGCCCTTAAAAACTATGCAATGTTAGCTACTAGTGCTGACAAAGGCGCAGTACGTAACCGTAAATTATTGGATGGTGAAGACTAATGACAACAAGCAAGCTCGACGAAACCAGCACAATTTTATCAAAAGCAGAATTAGGCTTTGATTATTTACGTCGAATTTTGCTTGCGCCAGTTTATGATGTTGCTGTTGAAAGTGACATCACACCACTGACTAAACTCTCAAGCCGTTTAGGAAATCAAATATTTCTTAAACGCGAAGACCAACAACCGGTACATTCATTTAAGCTACGTGGTGCTTATAACAAGCTTGCTAGCTTAAGCGAAAGTGAATGTATCCATGGTGTTGTTGCCGCTTCAGCGGGTAATCATGCACAAGGGTTAGCGTTAGCGGCGAGTAAATTAGGCATTAAAGCGACTATTTTTATGCCGCTGACCACACCTGACATTAAAGTGGATAACGTCCGCCGACTTGGCGCAGAAGTTAAACTGGTGGGTAAAAGCTTTAACGAAGCACAAACCGCATCCATCGCTTTTGCCCAAGAGCACCAGAAAAAAGTTATCCATCCTTTTGATGATCCTGATGTGATTGCTGGGCAAGGGACTGTTGCAAAAGAAATTTTACAACAACACCCGAAACTTGATGTCATTTTTGTACCTGTCGGTGGTGGTGGCTTATTAGCTGGCATGGCGGTTTATATCAAACAAATTCGCCCTGACATTAAAGTGATTGGGGTTGAAGCAGAAGATTCGGCTTGTTTAAAAGCTGCCTTAGCCGCTGGCCAACCAACAGATTTAAATGAAGTCGGCATTTTTGCTGATGGCGTTGCAGTAAAGCGCATTGGTGAACATACCTTTAACGTGATTAAACACTTTTGTGATGATGTGATTACCGTGAGTAGCGATGAAATTTGCGCCGCCATTAAAGACATCTTCGAGCAAACTCGTGTTATTGCTGAGCCTGCCGGTGCCTTATCACTAGCAGCCGTAAGTAAATATTGCCAAACCAGTGTTGGTAATGAGTCACTATTAGCCGTTCTTTCCGGTGCAAATATGAACTTTCATAGTTTGCGTTATGTTTCTGAACGTTGTGAACTAGGTGAGCAAAAAGAAGCGGTTTTAGCGGTTACTATTCCTGAGCAAAAAGGCAGTTTCCGTCACTTTTGTCATACCTTGGAAGGTCGCGTCATTACCGAGTTTAACTACCGTTATGCCGGTAAAGCACAAGCTGATATTTTTGTTGGTGTTCGCGTTGCTAACGCAACAGAAAAAAACACCTTAATTGAACAGTTAGAAGCAAAATCTTTAACTGTTTGTGACTTAACCGACAATGAATTAGCGAAACTGCATGTCCGTTACATGGTCGGTGGCGCAAATCCTAATTCAACCAACGAAAGGTTATTTCGTTTTGAGTTTCCTGAATACCCAGGTGCACTTGATAACTTCTTAAATACCTTAGGTGAATTATGGAATATTACCTTGTTCCATTACCGTAATCACGGTGCAGCTTTTGGCCAAGTATTAGCCGGTTTTGAGGTCTCTGAAGCAGAGCAATTAGAATTTTTCCGCCATTTAAAAACCTTAGGGTATCAATGGCATGAAGAAACTGAAAACCCTGCATATCGAGCGTTTTTAGCTAAATAAATACAACCACTGAAAACTTATTAGAGCCCTGTTAATAACAGGGCTTTTTATTATCAATAATTTGCCCTACCTTCCCCGTCCTTGGGGAGTATTACAATCAAATTTAACGCCACAATAAGGAAAAACGGCCGCTAAAAAGCAAGTTGTTACTCGAGTTCGATTTACCTATTATTTATCAGCAAACAATAATTTAAATTCGTCTGATTTATAAAAATAATATGGCGATGTTAAATTAGGATTTTTTAACTCAAACACTTTACGCTCTAATAAATTCAACTGTTGAAATTTATCCTTAAAATGTTTAATAAAAATCGAATCAAATACGCCATTATTGATAATCTCTTTTAAACCAACTTCAATACGTGCTGCTAAATGAGGTTTATTCGGATTAACAAAAAAATAGACCGGCAAAGGAATGTTAACTAGCAAGCTATTTTCAATGTGTAGGTTCGGATTTTGAGGTTTAAATTGCTCGTATTCTATCAATACTTCGTTAATACCACGGCTAACATAATCAAACCTACGTTTTTCGAGCATAGCGAACATACTATCTTGTCGATTAGTTCGAACAATGTTGAATTTATAATGCTCAAATATCTCCGTAATGGACCAATAATTAGTAACAGCACCGAACTTTTCTTTCAATTGCTCTAATGAATTAATTGCAGCAAATTCCGGTTGTCTGTCTTTACGAATTAATAACACTCTTAATCCTAAAACCCCCTTCATGATTGGAATTTTTATTGGCAGCAAATGAGCTTCCCAATCTTTTCTTGTTGCACCTTGTACAATATCACCATAGCCTTCACGACGCCTTAACATCGACGACGTTCTTGGCGCATTTAAATGAGCTAAGGTTTGAATGGTATACTCACCGTGACTATCAACTGTGCTATCAAGAACCGCAATTAATAGCTCTTGG
This sequence comes from Thalassotalea agariperforans, assembly GCF_053470345.1. Lineage (NCBI taxonomy): Bacteria > Pseudomonadati > Pseudomonadota > Gammaproteobacteria > Alteromonadales > Colwelliaceae > Thalassotalea > Thalassotalea agariperforans. The sequence continues at coordinate 172,960 of NZ_JBQMWH010000004.1, forward strand.
GTATAGCTGTGTCTTTCACTTTTTCCTTGGATTTCATTGATGGTAATAAGCTCTTTCGCTGTGGTTGTTGTGGAGACAGTGGCAAGTATCAAAACGATAAAATAAATAACGTAAAAAGGAGAATAACAAAAAGGGTTTACGAAAGTTTTCATAAAAAGTAGAAATAGTTTAGCCGCTTATATACCTTAATCTTTAGCACCATCTGAAGACTTATTCAATGATATCTGTTTAGTTCGTCAACTCTTTAACAGAATTTTTATCAACAACTGCAACCTTTTAGCAACGCTTATCGTTATTATCCATATCGGCCAGTTATCTTAAGGAAATTTCTCTTACATGAATCAAGTATTATCTTTTTTTCGTCGTAAAAAAAATCCATCACAAGAGAAAACATATGAAGGTTTACTTGCGCCACACAGTAACGCCTTATTTAAAGTTGCTTACCAATACACAGGGAATCAACACGATGCAGAAGACTTACTACAAGATTTGTTCATTTATTTATTCACTAAGCAAGATGAACTTGCCACGGTTGAACAACTCAAGCCTTGGTTAATGCGTTGCTTGTACCATCGTTTTATTGATTTTTACCGTAAAAATAAACGTCAACCAAGTTTTGACGATATTGACGACGAAAAAATTCAGCCGTTATTTAAACACTTTGACAATCATCAAGCTGATGAACAAAAAAATGAAATATTCGCTGCTATGCAAACGTTAAGTGCCGATCAACGTGCCGTTGTTACCTTGCATGATATTAATGGTTATACCTTGCCAGAACTAGCAGAAATTATGGAAACACCGCTAGGAACATTGAAATCCAATTTACATCGCGGACGCGCCAACTTAAAAAAACAAATTAAATTGCAACCTTCTGACTTAAGTGTTCGTCAGTATTAACAGAGGAAAGAAAAATGAATTGTGAACTTGTTAATCAAAAAATTGAAACACTAACGTTAGCGGAAGTTGCCACTGTGTTGCCAACAATACAAGCACATTTAGAAACGTGCGAAACATGTCAGCACAATTATCAGCAGCAACTAGCTTATTTACAGTTAATGCGAACCGTTAAAACGCCTGATTTACATCCGGCAGCAGCGTCAAAAATGTTACGTACTGCTGGTGAACAAAAGCAAACCACAAAACCTAGCGCTACGTTTATTCAAGGTTTTATTGCTGCGTCTGTATTGGCTATTTCAATTTTAGGCACTTATACAGTATTCACTAACAACGAACAAACTAACGAGCTTGTCGTTACAACAACAGAATCAAGCGAAAACAACAACGTAATTGATACTGAGGTAGTTTTAGTTATTAATTCGCCAACCGACATATCAGGTGCAGATTTAGATTTAGTACTGCCCGAAGAGGTAACCATTGTTGGTTTAGAGAATATTCAACAATTAAGTTGGCCGGTTGACCTTAAAAAAGGTGTTAACACCTTAGAATTACCCATTAGGGTTAATATGAATAAAACATTAGAGCAACCGCTAAGTATCATGGCAACACTTTATCATGAGGCCAATGAACGTAATTTTGAAATAGATATCGGGATGACCAAAAGTTAACCATAAACACATTTTGTCTTCAGCCATGACAGGTTATTAAGCGCTGAATACTTAATCACTAATACTTAAACAAGAAGGGTAAGATAATGAAAAAACAAATAATTTCAATTGCAATGTCATTAGCGTTAATCTCCGGCTTTAATGTAAGCGCGGGCGATAATTTAGATGACGTAACGATGAAAATAGCCAAAAAAGACGTTAAACGTGGCCATAGAATGGACTTTCCTGGTAAAGATATCGTGATCAAGCACATGCTAGAAAATGGCTATATCACACAAGACGAAATCGATCTTAATAAAGCAGAAAAGCAAGCTGATCGCGAAGCCTTAAAAGCCCTAAAAGACTCTGGCGACAAAGACGGATTTGAAGCAAAACGTGCTGAATTAAAGGCAAAAAGTGAAGCTCAAAAAGTTAAAGTTAAAGAATATATCGAAAACAACGAAGACTTAAAAACTGAGCTTAAAGCGCTAAAATCTGGCATGAAAAGAAAGCACAAACACCACAAAGGTGAAAAAGGTGAGAGAAAACACAAAGGCGAAAGAAAACATAAAAAAAACCAAGAACAAGAGCAAGACCAAGATTAATCAATCAGCTCTGATGGACTAAATTGTTAGTTAACAAAAAGATCCTGTAACAAAAAATTTGTGCAAGCTAAGTGAAGGTATCGCTACCTTCACTTTTTTATGTCCACCAGTGAAAAAATAACCCAAACTCGCCAATTACAGGCCATTTTTATCGTTAACGGTTTGCTCAAGAAAGTCAGAAAACTCACCCTGCTTTACCCGATAAACTACATGATCTCCGGCAAAGGTTCGGATCGTCCATTGGCGCTGAACTGCGCGTTGCCAAGAAGGGTCTTGTGCACGCTCGGCTTCGCTCATACCTTGAGGCACAAAAGCAACATAAGTAACATCTAACTTTTTAGCGATTGGATTTTTATATGAAACAGGCTCAGTAAAGGTTTTTAACGACTGAGGTAAATCACGCGGTAAAGGCGCATTTTCATCAAGCCATGGAAAATAGATTTGGCCATTAATCACCTTACGATCAGGTGATAATGGAAAGATATCAGTTACTGACATCCCATCATCTGGCACCATAGCATCTAAAAAAGTAACATGTTGAATGCGTTCAGGGAGCCGATCCATCACCCCTGTGATCACCATACCGCCATAACTATGGCCAACCAAAATAATATTATGCAATTTTTCAAAAATAATGGTATTAACAACATCATTGATGTGTGTCGTTAAGTTAATATCAGGGCTAGCAAGGTGATATTTTTCGCCTAAGCCCGTCAGTGTTGGTCGATAAACAGTATGCCCTTTGGCTGTTAACTGTTTAGCAACCGTTTGCCAATCCCAGCCACCACCAGATGCGCCATGAACCAGCACAAAGGTATGCTTTTCTTTTTTTGTTGTCATTTCATCTGCCGCCACTACGCCTATTGAGGCTATTATCAAAGTACATAAAAATATTATCTTTTCCATAGAAAGCACCTTTAAGTTATAAGCCAAATGTTAAGTTAGCATCATAATTTTTTAATATCATCTTCAATATAAATCAGGCTGTAGTTTTGCTTATGACTAGGGTAAATTTGATTGTAATAAGAAAAAACATCAAACTAGCATAAATATAAACTTTTGAGGTACTTATGAATACTTACGTCGTTTTATTACGAGGTGTAAATGTTGGCGGGAATAACCTACTACCAATGAAAGCACTTAGTACCTTATTAACTGATAACGGTTTTCAGGACGTTAAAACCTATATTCAAAGTGGCAATATTGTGCTGAATTCCCAAACTCACCCTAGTGCTAGTATTGCTAAATTAATTAAAGAACATTTTGGTTTTAGCCCTGACATTATGGTATTAAGCCAAGCAGATTTTCACACTGCTGCCGCTAATAATCCGTATTCAGAATACGAAGGCAAGTATGTTCATGCTTATTTTTGTCAAACACCACCGAAAATAGATCATGATAAACTAACCACGTTAGCGGCAAATACCGAGCAATATGAACTGATTGATAACGTGTTTTATCTTTATGCCCCTGATGGTATCGGTCGTTCTAAATTAGTCGCCAAAATTGAACAGTGCTTGGCGGTACCGGCAACAGGCCGTAATTTAAATACGCTGAATAAACTTAGCGAAATGTTAACAAATCAAGATTAAAACTGTTGCATAACACGCGCAAATTCACTTTCCAGCCCTTTCATTAAGTCATCATAAGCAAGGCTATTTTTATTAAGCGCCGCTTGGTTAAAAATATCCCATTTGCCTTTTATCTTAGATATGAAAAAGCCGACTTTGTCGTTAGGAAAACAAAATCGGCTAGCGCTTCTTCATATCATAAAAGAGGGTGCAGTAATTATGCGTCCTGGAACATAATTACTGTACTAACTCCCGTCATTAGTTGGACATTGTAACTTGGTGAAATTGCCTTGCCCAACCAATAAGTAAATAGTAATCATTATCATTTGCATGTACAAGCTTTATTTAAAAAAAATTAAAACAATAAAATGAGCCCTACTCAATTCATACGGTAAGTATTTCAGCATGAAGCCAACTCGTTAGAGTGATAGAATAACGTAATAAATTTACCTTTATTTCCCACTGAGAATTTTTTGATGTTACAACAAAAAAATGTATTACTCTTTGACCTTGATGGCACCTTAGTAGACAGTGCTCCTGATCTCGCATTAGCCGTTAATAGAACACTTGAAAGCTTAGGCCGTAAAACATTTGATGGTGAAACAATCCATCATTGGGTTGGTAATGGTGCGAAAGTATTAATTGAGCGTGCTTTATCAGGCTCAGCCAATATTAACCCTCAACTCGATAACGCGCTGGTTCAAGATGCTCTAGCAATTTTCTTAAAACATTATGAGCAATGTTTATGCATTGATTCTGTTTTATATCCAGGAGTAAAAAATGGCTTACAAGCATTACAAAAAGCTGGTTTTCGCCTTGCTATAATTACCAATAAACCGGCAGTGTTTATTCAACCTATCTTAACGGGTTTAGGCCTTGACAATACTTTTGAGTTGTTGATTGGTGGCGACACCTTAGCAGAGAAAAAACCACACCCAGCGCCTTTATACCATGCAATAACACAATTAGATGTCAACGCCGAGCAATGTTGGATGATTGGGGATTCTAAAAATGATATTTTAGCCGCTAAAGCAGCCAACATAGCAAGTATCGGTTTAAGCTATGGTTATAATTATGGTGAAAGTATTACGAATTCTAACCCTGATCTATGTTTTGATACTTTTAGTGAATTAACGAATGTATTATTAACAGCAGACCATTAGAAGTTTTTTGCCAAGGCGCTAGGGTAATTACGCTGCTCAGCTAAAATAATTGCCCGTTGAGTCACTTCATCTTCAGTACATTGTAACGTTATTGGAAAATAATGATGGGTTAAATAATCACTTATCATTGTTGACGAGATTAAGCCTGCTGTAACTAAATTCGCTAAAATAGCATCAGCTGCCGCCAAGGCTGATGAAGCCTTAACAATTTCAGCACGAGCGTAATTTTTACCATGAAAAGAAACATCCGCTGCCCGTAACTCAGGATCATTACCTGGAATTTGTTGGGCACCAAAAAGTGGCGCGGCGGCAGTTTCAGCGCTACTAAAAGCAGGAATAAATTGCGCAAGATGTTCAATTGAGCCTAAGGTGCGATGATTAACTAACTGCTCTGGCCAATGTTTATCTATTTTATCGATAAATTTATCGGCTAATTTAGGCTGAGCACTTTGTTGACAACTTGCCACTAAGCCTTGGTCAAATAAAGTAATATCTTGTGTCATGCCATGCAGTTGAAAATAACCATCAGGATAAGGCGTTAATTGTGCCATACCTTGTGGTGTGCCACGTTCGCCATAAAATACCACTTCCGGCCACAACCCCTGACATTGCGGCCAATGCGCAACATAAGCCGCTTTAAACTCCACCATACGTTGGCGTTTAGCACTTAACATGTCATCAATTTCACCACTTTTAAAACCACAAGCATTAATAACATAATCATAATCGTTATGCGCTATGGCGTCGGTTAAGCGATCTTGAGTAACCACTTGCCAACCTTGGCTATTGGTTTTTGGGGTTATCGCAATCACCTGCTGATTGCTTTGTAAATGACAACTCGGCAGTTTTTCTATCGCTAAACTGGCTATTGCCGCAAAACGAAATGCCGACAAACCATATTCTTGTACTAATAAAACGGGGAATTGCAAACGCGCTAAATCAACCTTTTGTGCAAAAGCAATTAACCAATCACTTTCTTGTTGAGCGTAAGTTGGGATTGGTTGTTCACGTAAACTTTCAAGCTCGGCACGAGAATAAAATCGAAAATAATCTTCAGGCTCACCCAAAACTTTATTGCTTTTATCTTGGGCAACTAATGCTGCGTATTTAGCGCGTAACAGCTCTAAACGTGGTAATAAATCTGCCGGTTTACCTTGATCTGTCAGCGGTAATGCAATCACCGTGGGCCTAATATTAACACTATGAGGGTAGACTTTGACCGTGTCTATCGATTGCTGCAATAAAGTAAGACATTGTTCATCCGATATTTCTCGGTATAAATTACCACCCGCATGTAAATGACAAATTGGCGGACCATTAACTAAACTTGGCCCTTTTTCAATCAGCGTAGTGTCAATACCTAATTCGGCAAAGCGCAGCGCAATGGTTGAACCAGCAACCCCACCACCAATAATAGCCACTTTAGTCTCAGAATTAAGTAATGGCGGTTGCTCTGTTAGCGTGTTAGTCATAAAGGTTACAGATTATTGCTTTCATGGCGCTATTTTACTTGGTAAACGCACAATTGCGTAGGGGTAAAAACAGATAAAATGTAAAAAGTGATATCAAGCCTAAAGCTTTCAATCAATTTTCAGATTGATAAATTGCCAAAAAATAAGGGCGAATTATTCGCCCTTATGCTATCAAACTTGCTAAACAGCCTTTACTTTAACCAGTATTACGCATACCTGTAGCAATACCTGCCATAGTTACCATCAACAACTGTTCATTTTCAGGGTGTTCAGGCTGTGCTCGTAAACGTTTTAAGGCTTCTATTTGAATTAAGTGTAGTGGTGATAAATAACCTCTGCGTAATTCAAATGAGCTGGCATTCCATGGATCACTTTCAAGTAAGCTGTCTTGTGAAAGTAAATTCAACAAGGTCTTCTTATCTGCTTCAAGTTGTACTCGTAAATCATTACCCATGTATTTCAAATCATCGCTTACTAAGGCTTCATCATACAGACTAGAAACTTGGCTGTCTGATTTGGTATAAACCATTTCAGTTAATGAAATTCGAGCTTTAAAGTACGGCCATTGCGCTAACATATCTTGCATTAAGGCACTGTTTTCTTGCGCGGCTTTTTCGATTGCGCCACCTAAACCTAACCAACTTGGTACAACTAAGCGATTTTGACTCCATGCAAAAATCCACGGAATTGCACGTAAAGATTCAATACCACCGTCTGATTTACGTTTGCTTGGGCGAGAGCCTAAAGGTAATGAGGCTAACTCTTGCTCTGGTGTTGCTTGTCGGAAATATTTAACAAAATTTTCGTTAGTTTGTACGTACGAACGATAAATATCACAACTGTCTTGCGCCATTTTTTCAATTAATTGTCGCCATTCAGCCTTTGGAGCTGGTGGTGGTGTTACCAAACATTCTAAAATGGCCGACGCATATAAGTGTAAACTACGTGTTGCTAAGTTAGGTAAACCAAATTTATGACGAATAGTTTCACCCTGCTCGGTTACTCGTAAACCACCATCTAAAGTGCCTGGCGGTTGTGAAGCAATAGCATCATGTGCTGGACCGCCGCCACGACCAATTGTACCACCACGACCGTGGAATAATTTTAACTCAATGTTTTGTTCAACAAACACTTCCACTAGTTTTTCTTGGCTTTGATACTGACCCCAAGTAGCCGCTAATACACCGGCATCTTTGGCTGAATCACTGTAACCAATCATCACATAGTGCGATTCTTCACAATATTCTTTGTAGCTATCAATGGTAAATAATTCAGCCATTACGGTCGGGGCATTATTTAAATCTTCTAAGGTTTCAAATAATGGCGCAATTGGCATTTTCCACGGCACACCTGCCGCTTTCATTAATAAATTAACAATTAAAATATCGCTAACATTACTTGCCATTGAAATAATATAAATACCAAATAATTCAGACGGTTGCTGCGCTATCATAGCAAAAGTGTCTAATACTTCTTGGGTATCAGCCGACCATGCTTTTTTCGGTAAAAGTGGGCGTGGGTTTTGTAACTCTTGTATTAAAAAGCTTTGGCGTTGTTGTTCGTTCCACTCATTATAATCCCCCATGTTTAACGCTTGGGTAATTTCAGCTAGCGCACTGTCATGGCGTTCACTGTGTTGGCGAATATCAAGTTTAACTAACGAAATACCAAAACAATTTACTTTGCGGATCATGTCTAACACTAACGAATTAGCCACATGCGTTAAGCCCACGGCTAATAAGCTATCACGACAAGCAATTAATGGCTCTCTCAGTTGATTTGAGTGGTTTAATATACCGTCTGTTTTGCCCTGTTTAAGCTGTTCAATTGTGACTTTTAATAGTTCAATTACTTGCTGTAACTGTTGACGATACGGACCAAGATTATCAACATCGGCTTCAAGCAATTCTTCTGATGCTTTACGCATCGATAGCTCTAAATACAAACGTTCAAAATCAGTAAGATAAAGCTTGGCGGCAATTAATCGTGCATTTAATAACGCTTGCTCACTTAATTTGGCAGTAACAAACGGGTTACCATCGCGATCACCAGCCATCCAACTGCCCATAGTTATCGGGTTATAATCAATCGGTAAATCTTTTTGGGTAATATCTTGGCTTAACTGGTTTAACTCTTTTAAAAATTTAGGTACTGCAAACCAAAAACTATTGGCAATAGTATTTAAACCCCAACGTGACTCATCTAATGGAGTAGGTCTTTGCTGACGAATTTCATCGGTATACCAAGCCTGTTCAACAAGCTCAGCAATACGTGGAGATGAAGCATCATTGTTATGATCTAACTCACCCGCAATTTGATTGTATTTATGAATAAAAGTACGACGATTTACTTCTGTTGGATGCGCAGTAAGTACTAACTCAATATGTAATTTTTCTAAGGCTTGAGTAAATTTGTCAGGGCAAACATCACCTAATTTATCTTTTAAATCTTCTAACGGATGAGCATGGTCTAATTCGTCTAAGCCTTGTGGGCTAGTGGTGTATTGCTGCTCTGCCACATTGGCTAAGTTTAAAAACTGGCTAAAAGCGCGAGCATAAATTAATAAATCGGCTTCTGAACAATTGGCAATATTTTCTTGTAATTGTTCAACTACAGATAAATCGCCAGCGGCAATATCACGCCCTTGCAAACGCATTTTTTCGATGTTTTCAAGCCATTGCTCACCTTGATCGCCAGCAATTGTTTGGCCTAATAAAATACCCAATTCACGGACATTCTGTTGAATGTTTTCTAACATGATAATACCTATAAAAATTAAACCGCTTCGAAAGAAAACGACAATTTATGGTTAAAGATGAAAATAATAAGGTGGCTAATATTAATCAAACCACCTTATAATAAAAAATATATATTTTTTATTATAAGTATAAATATTTATATATACTTATAGTTGTAAACGCTGTGGCGAGAATTGAATAATGACTAGAATGCCAACCCTTAGGCAATTACAAATATTACTGGCACTTGCTGAGCATAATAATATTTCTCGGGTTGCGGAAGCCTTGCATATCTCACAACCTTCTGTTTCTATTCAATTAAAAAACTTAACTGAGCTATTTGGTATCACCTTATTTCAAGTTAATGGTCGCCATATAACGTTAACAGAAGCGGGTGAAGCGACAGTAAAAACCGCGCGCGAAATGTTCTTTTCACTGAATAAACTACAAATAGAATTAGATGACTTAAAAGGTGCTAAAGCCGGTGTTTTAAAACTTGCTGTGGTATCAACCGCTAAATACTTCTTACCGATATTGTTAGGGCAGTTTTGTAAGCGTTATCCATTAATTGATGTCGAATTAAAAGTTGGCAATCGCCAGCAAATGATCAACCGATTTAACCAAAATAAAGATGATTATTATTTTTTCAGCCAATGCCCTGAATCTGATAATGTTATTGCAGAACCCTTTTTAGACAACCCCTTGGTGGTAGTGGCGCCAGCAAACCACGAATTAACCAAAAAAATGCCAATCAGCTTAAATCGTTTATCACATTATCCGTTTTTATTAAGAGAAATAGGCTCAGGTACACGGCGCTCAATTGATGATTTTTGTAAGCAGCATAAATTTAAGTTAAACGCCAAAATGACCATTGAAAGCAACGAAGCAATTAAACATTCCGTTGCCGCAGATCTCGGCTTAGCTATTTTAAGTAGTCATACCTTAGATTATATGCAAGATACAAGTTTAGTAAGGTTAGATGTTGAGCATTTTCCCATTAAAAATCATTGGTATTTGGTAAGAGCTAAAAATCGACACCAAACCATTTTAGCGGAATTATTTCATCAATATTTACAAGAAGAAGGTTTGTCGACTTTACAAAAAATAGCCGCTAAAAATACCTAGGGTCTGTTGAACTTTGTTTATATTTTCAGCAATAGGCTATTTTAAGTGATAGCAAAGCAGAATGAAGGTTGTTTGCTTATTCCAAATGCGTGAATTCCAAATGAGTGAAATTCTAATGCAGCTAGCGCAAAAAATAGCCATTGCACTATGCACTGAGGGCTGAGGCTAAAATCGCTTTACTCGGCGTTAAAATTATTGGTTTAGATGACTAAACTAGATAATTTCAGCCTTGATTAAAACGATTTTATCTTTCAGCTGAATTATTAAACAAAGATAAACTAACCCTAGGCAACGTCTTCAATCTTAAATAAAACGGCAGCGCTTTCAGCAGTTCTTCCAATAACAATAAAGCAAAAATCCAAAACAATGGTAGTTGAAAATATAAGGTCAATAAGGCACATAAAGGTAAAACTACTAGCCATTGAGTAATCGCATGTACTTTCAGTACATACACACTTTGGCCAATGGCTCGCAAGCAATTACCAGCAATAGTATTAAACGTACGGATCAAGGGTAACATCACGTACAAAGGCATAATAATAGTTAAAGCTTGTAGAACACTTAGTTCAACATGCGGGTAAATAAAGGCTGCCATTAAGCTAAAACCATAAAGTGCCGCTGCCACAATAATAGCAAGCAACATCCCTAGTTTAATTGCATTCTTGATCAGTGGCTGCACATCAGCCGTATTACCTTGGCCTATGGCTTGGGTGATCGTGATAGCATTCGCTTGTCCCCACGCGACAATAAACTGCGTTGCAATTCGCAGCCAAGGAAAGACCAAAGTAATGGCAACATAAGAAGCTAATTCTAACTGTGCAAATAATAACTGATAAACCGTATTTCCCACCGACAACACCAGAAAGTTTGTTGCTACGGGTAATATTTCACGAAAATGCTGCCCTATTACCTTAGCGGTGCATAACGGTTTAAGCTGAAATGCTGCAGATACAGGCTGATCTTTAATATGCAGCCACAGCAAGGTGAGGCGCAACACAATTGCCACTAAACTACCAAAAGCAGCGCCAATCAAACCTAAGCCATTAAACGACAAACTAGCAATACCAAAGGTTAAGAGATAACTAACCAAGGCATTAACCGGTAACTCTATCAAGTATATTTTTAACGGTGTTTTGGTATTGCCCTGCCCATTCAACAACACAGTGATCACTTGGGTTACGGCATTAAACAATAAAATATATTGAGCGACTGACAAGTAACGAGCAACCTGCTCAGCAATGGCACTATCGGCGGTTAACATAGCCACCAAACCATCACTAAAAAAGACCAGGCTTAAAACAAAACCTAATGTTGCCAACACGTTAATCACTAAGCCACAAGATACCGCGCTAAATAAACCTTGTGTATTGTTGGCACCAAACATTCTACCAATAATAAGCTGGGTACCATTACCTAGCGCAAATTGCAGCCCAATAAAAAAGGCAATAATAGTGGTAGCAATCCCCATGCCTGCTAGCGCAACTTCGCCAAGTGGAGAAACAATTAAAATGTCGATGATCAACATTGATTGCATCAATAACGCATTTAACGCCAAAGGCCATGCTAATGAGAGGTTTTTACGTAAATAAAAAGCGTTAGCCGCTTTATGCTCGGCACTCATAAAATTGTTGTTAACTCTGCAGCGTTAATCCAGTAGTGCATGAACGGCTCGTTCAACCTCGTTGTAAACAACTGACTCAACAAAGCCAATAGAAAATGTTTGTGGTGTATCAAGGTATTTTTCTTTTTGTTGACGACCAAAGCCAAACACTGTCATGTCGGCTCTACTGACATAGTTGTCAGGTTGCTTATCATCTTCATGATGCAAGATATAAAGCATTCTCGTTGAGTTGACATCACCAAAAGCTATCCATTCTGGTGCCGGTAAATCCCCTAAAAAAACTTCATCAATAGCATGCACTTGGCGATCAACTGATGCATACCAAAAATCACTTTTATCCATCTCACCCCCTGGAACGCCTTCGTATTGCACCCAGTATTTGTAGCCTGCGCTAACTTTTTTCATCGTAAAATCACAACGCTCTGGATAAAAATCCCATTGTCCTTGCCACTGTTCATTTTCTGAGGTAAATGTTATGCGTATATGCTGCTTATTGACAAAATCAACCACCGAGCTCGACATATCGGTAGCTGAATTCATGGCATGAAAATAGTTACCATCTTGCTTATGTATGGCATTAGGAAAACCGCGATATTCACCCTGATGACCTGAACCTTGTTTGGGGTGAAAACCCAGCCAATCCACACCATTAGTATCGACAATACTTGATAAACCACCGCCGGTTTTTTCAAGATAAAAAGTAGCGTTAGTTATGGTAACAATATATGCAGCAACACCGCCGGCAGATTGATCGACACCATGAGTTAATTGCACAGCGGGCGTTGTATTTTCTGCTCGGCAGGCCAGAGAACACAGGATGAATACAACAGCAAACACATGTTTCATTAACTAAGCCCTTCTAGCTTATTCACTTTTTCATGCTTTAATTTTGGCTGGGCACTTTTTTTGAGCATAACACCAACTACTAAAATAGTAAGTGAACAACATAAGAAGACACCCCTTCCCCACATCGGGTTTGGGATCAGCATCATTAAGCTCACCCCTATGCCCATATAAATAACCATAGAGCCGAGTTTATTACGTTGTTGGCGGTCATAATCGTCTTGCTCATTATCAGCAATAACCGGAGTAGCTAAATCTTTAAAAAACGCATCAGTTTGTGCTTTATATTGATCTTGTTCTTCTTTATAAAATAATGACGTTAAACAAAAGAAACCCGCCGTTATCACTAAATGTGCGCCTATGGTTAAAATCAAGTTCATATCTGTTGCTTCACGCGCAGTAAACTCAATACCCATAAACCCTGCAAACACATCAGGTGTTAATACATTCATGACAAACCAAGAAACAAATAAACCAATAACTACTGTTAACCATGGTGCCCATTGTGGCGTTTTCTTAATAAATAAACCGAAGATTAAAGGAATTAAAATTGGTACTTGGATCATCACCGAAAAAGACATCATCAAATCGAACAAACTCAGCTCTTTCAATGATTTAAAAAATAATGCAATAACAATAACCGCTAAGCCACTGATCAAACTTAATAACTTACCCATTTTTAACAAATAGGCATCGTCAACCACCTTATTGCGTTTAGCTAAAAACGGCTGATAAATACTCCGAATAAAAATCCCTGAGTTTTTGTTTAACGCCGAATCCATTGACGACATCGAAGCAGCAAATAATGCCGCTAACAATAACCCAACAGTACCAATCGGCATGGCGTTTCTAGCAAAAACTAAATAAACCGCATCAGCCGCTTTATTTCCCAAATCAGCATATGCTACCGCTGCATCTGGATATAAGATGGCTGATGCCCAAGGTGGAATAAACCAAATAATACTGCCGACGCCCATTAATGCCATAGCAAGTAATGAGGCTTTACGCGCATTGTCGGAGTCTTTAGCATTTAAAAAACGAAAAGAATCATTCAGGTTCATAATGGTAATAAGCTGCTTTGCAAGGAAAAAGACAAAAGTTCCTACTAACAACAAACCATAATTCATGTCCGGCCCCATAATAAAGTCTGATGGGAAGTTATTAACAAGATCAACTGGGCCACCTACCATCACAAGGGCAACAATAGCACAAGCAATAGACACCACAGCCACAACTAAGGTTTGCACAAAGTCAGAGGCAACAACGCCCCAGGCACCCGACAGCACAGAAATAAACAACACCGACAAACCTGTAACAATTATGGTGAGGTTAATATCCGCTTCAAACACTGCACTGGTAAAAACCCCTAAAGCATTTAACCAAATACCCGCATTTAAAAAGCTAAAAACAATTAAGGCGCATGAGAAAAACAATTCATTTTGACTGCCAAAGCGGCGCTTAATACCTTCGGTTGGGGTATCAACACGCATTTGCCGAAAGCGATAAGAAAAATATGCCCAACCACAAAAGTAAGCAAAGGTATTAGCAAAAAACACTAAACAAACCGCAAAGCCGTCGGTAAAAGCCTTGCCGGCAGCACCAGTAAAGGTCCATGCAGAAAATTGAGACATAAAGGCGGTAGAGCCAACCATCCACCACAACATTCTGCCGCCACCACGAAAGTAGTCACTGGTTGATTTGGCTGCCATTTTTTTGAAGGTAAAACCAATACCAACAACTAAAAGGAAATAACCAATTATTACTGCGTAATCATAGATCATGTTATTACCCTTTAATTAAAGTTTACTTACGTCTACCCAATAATCATTTTTACGAATTAAATCGATAAGTTGCTGATATTGGCTACCTTCTTTAAAGGTTTGATACGGCGGTACATCTTCGCCTTGAATATCTTTCACCATTTCACGAATTAGGTAACGCCAGTTTCGCTCGGTATCGCCCTCAACGTCAGGAATGTCGGCGGCAATATCTGCTGGTAATGCTTGCTCTAGCCACTCGTTAGCATTACCACCATTGTGCTCACCATATAAATAAAGAGGACCCGCACCATAATGACCTTTAATGTAAATCGCGCCTTTACTACCATAAAAGACAATATGATCTTCGTTAAAACGTGGGTGTAAACCACCATGTTTAAACATTACCGAAACCGGTTTTTTAGCAAATTCACTTTCTAGCTGCGCTAAAACGTTATAAGACCATTCAACATTAGACTCGCCCCATTTTAACGCAGGGTCATTAATGTCTTCAGGAATAAAGTCACGACGAGTTTTGAAGTTATGCACGCCTTCAACAATTGGCGCTCGCCCTAAATCATCACGTACTTCCCCCATAATAGATAATATTTTCTCACCAACTACTGAAGTCACTATCGACATCATATGGGTAAAATTATTATTTAAACGGCCACCACCATCTTCTTGGCGGTGTGACCAGCCAAACGGAATATCGCGTTCTAAATTAAAATGTGAAATACATTCCACTTCTAACGGCTCACCAATAGCGCCCGCAGCCACTAGCCGTTTAGCGTGTAATATTTCTGGCATATATCTAAAGCTTGAAGCAAAAGCGGTTTTAACCCCCTTGGCCACGGCTAAGTCATATAATTCTTTTGAGGTGCTGCCGTCAGCTGTTAACGGTTTATCTGAAAATACATGGCAACCTGCGCCGATGGCTTGTTTGATTGGCTCAACGTGGGCACCACCTGGGGTTGCAATAGACACTACATCAGGTTTGCAGTCTACTAGCGCTTGTTGCCAATTGGTACCTGCATAGGGAATGCCCGTATCTTGAGCCACTTGTTTAACAACACTTTCGGTTCTTCCAACCATACCAACAACTTCAGCACCCGCGTATCTAAAGGCTTCAGCATGCCCTTGTCCCGCAAACCCCGTACCGTGTACTAATACTTTAACTTTATTACTCATGATCTTTCCTAATGCTTTAATAGTTTATTATTCATTAATTTAGCTATTGTTAAGCTCAACTTTTACCAGTTCCAAACTGTGCCATCTTCTAAACGACTAACCGGCAAATAAGAACGTTTATAGGGATAGTTAGCTGCCGCTTCTTCATCAAAATCAATACCTAAGCCCGGCGCTTCACTGATATAAGCCATACCATCTTTAACGGTGTAATTATGTTTGAAAATTTGTTGAGATTTTTCGTTACCAAAGCCAACAAACTCTTGAATACCAAAATTTGGTGTCCAAATATTTAAATGCATATGGGCAGCAAAACAAATTGGAGAAAGATCCGGTGCGCCATGCGGTGCCGTTTTAACATTATAAATACTGGCAAAATCAGCAATTCGGCGTAATGCAGTAATACCACCAGCATGAGTTGCTGCAGTTCTAACGTAATCAATTAACTGATTTTGAATTAAATCTTTGCATTCCCAAATGGTGTTATAGGTTTCACCAATTGCCAAAGGCGTTGTGGTGTGCTGACGGATCACTTGGTAGCTATTTTGATTTTCCGCAATCGCTGCATCTTCTAAAAACAGTAAATTAAATTCTTCCAATAATTTACCTAAGCGTGCCGCCTCAATTGGTGTTAAGCGGCTATGAACATCATGCAATAGCTCAACATTATGACCAAATCTTGCTCTTGCTTGACGGAATAATTCAACAATAGAATTAAAATACTTTTGTGTTGACCATTCTTCTTCTGGTGGCAATGGGCGGTTACCTTGTAATTCAAAATAATCTTTTTTATCTCCCAAAACGCCGTAGGTCACTTTTAAGCCCGGAATAGCTGATTGTAATCGAATAGCTTTAAACCCTTGGTCGATAAGTGTTTGTGCTTTATCTAAAGTATCATCGATGCTTTCACCATTTGCGTGAGCATATAAGGTAACTGCTTTGCGGCTTTTGCCCCCCAACAATTGATATACAGGCATGCCCGCTCGTTTACCTTTAATGTCCCAAAGTGCCATATCAATACCGGCAATGGCGGCTAAATTTACCGGCCCTTTACGCCAGTAAACACCTTTATATAAATACTGCCAAATATCCTCGATGTCGTTGGGGTCTCGACCAATCAAACAAGGAATAATATGTTCTTCTAAATAGGTAACCACGGCCATTTCACGACCATTGAGTGTTGCATCACCAATACCATAAATGCCTTCGTCAGTAATAACCTTTACGGTGACAAAATTTCTACCTGGGCTACAAACCACCACTTTGATTTCTTTAATTTTCAACCTTGGCCTCACTTAAAAAACATTTACTAAACCGGTTTAGTTGAATAAATTACCATAATGTTGCACTATGTCAACACTTCATTTTTGGTGTTCCTCTAATAAACATAGCATGGTAAAAATTAAACTAATTGACGTTGCTCAACGCGCTGGTGTTTCAAAAAGCACAGTTTCTCAGTACCTTAACGGCCGTTTTGATTACATGTCAAAAGCAACAAAAGAGCGCATTCAGCTAGCAATTAAAGAGTTAGATTATGTGCCTAACCCAATAGCACAAAGCCTGAAAACAAATAAGACGAAAACCATTGGAGTTATCGTTAGAGATGTGACCGGTTATTACACGAGTAGAACAATTCGCGGTATTGATGACTACTGTAAAACCAGTGAATACAACGTGGTTATTTACAATACCGATTTTGATCCCGCCGTTGAAGCACGGGCATTAGAATCATTATATCAATTACGGGTAGACGGCATTATTATTGCCTCGTCAGGACAAAATGCGCCACTTATCAATAAATATAGTGAAAAAGGCTTACCCATAGTTCAATTTCAAATTGAATATGATGGCAATGAAAAAAATATAATTGTTTCTGATTACCGACAAGCGGCCTTTGATGCCACTGAATATTTAATTCAACTTGGTCATCAACGCATATGTTTTCTAACGCAAGATTTTCAAACGGTAAAATCAAGAACTGAACGCTACTTAGGTTATGCCGCTGCACTTGAAAAACATAACCTACCATTAGATGAACATTTAATTCAATATTGGCACCGAGCAAGCGGCTTTCAGCAATCGCCATTAGCAATGCTAGCTACAGATAATCCGCCAACTGCCTTTTTCAGCCAACATTTAGCTATAACCACGGAATTGCTTAGCCAGTTAAATCAACGCAATATTGCAATACCCGATGATGTTTCCGTATTAGGTTTTGATGATTTACCTATGGCTGAATTTTTTAAAGTACCGATCACGGTTATCAAACAAGAGTCATATAAAATAGGGGCTGAAGCCACAAAAGTATTATTAAACAATATTAATAATAAAGATAAGGTAAGCCATAAAATTATGATCCCGTGTAACTTAATGATCAGGCAATCATGTAAAAAAATAGCTAATTAAACCGTAGAATATAAATAACCTGAATTAGGGATAACAACTTGCTTTCTAGCAGCTGTTTTTCCTTATTACTACGTTAAATTTAATTGCAATACGCCCCCATGGATGGGGAAGGTAGAGCGACGTTTGAACCAAAGCCGAGGCTCGCTATTGGCGCTTAAATTTGCCTTGTACTAAGAAAAAACATCAAGCTAGAACAGAGGAAACATAAAATCATATGTATTTCATATAGTTAGCTAATTTCTTATCCCGAGTTCAGGTTAACTAAACCGTTTTATCTATATAGATATTTATATTCACGAAAAACAAGTCAAGATCACAATGAGATTGCTTAAAAAAGTCACATAAAAAAGCCACTATGAATAATAGTGGCTTTTATTTTATATGTAAGCCATTGAAATAAAATATTTTTTAAGAATCATTAAACCGCGCCTTACATTCTTCTTCATTTGCTTTACGGTTAATTACAGCGTCGGCTTTAGATTCCCCTTGCAAGACATTATGTTCATATTGCGCAATCATTTCAGCCGCTTGATAGGTTGGCCTAGCTAACATTTCCTCAGGGGTTGTCGGTTGAATCAGCGTAATAAAAGCACTTGCGCTTGAGCCACTATCAGCGATATAAGGATTTTTATCACCAAACTTAGAGTAACTACACCAAACACTATTATTAATTTTTTTGATGGTAAAAGCTAAAACGCCATTAGCTTGAGCTAATTTAGCCGTATGATATAACAACATATTTTTCGCGCGAGCTTTACTGCTACCATTATCAAGCCGCACTGTTATTTTGTAATAGTGCTCGGCTTTAACCACTTCTTCCGTAACGCCTTCTTTATAAAAACCGCTCATATAGCCACGTTTGTACGGTAACGAATCAACGACTTGATAAGGCGCGGGATGATAAGCACAGCCAACAATACTCATGGCAATACCTAAACAACAACATTTAATAAAATTCATTAATATAATCCTTTACTTACTTTCACAAGCAGTTAAATAACGCTCTTCGTTTTTTAACATGGTTGCTTCGTCAATTTTCGCCTCAACCTTTGGCTTTGCTATTTTTTTAATGTTTTTTGCAATATGTACTTTTTGCTTACTAGTCACTTCTTTTTTATCATTCATTAACAACACAAACCCAGAATACATCGGCCCGGCTTCGTCTGCTGATTTCTGCCCGCCATAATAAGTTTTTGTCACATAACACCATCTGCCACCCTTTCTTTTTTCAATAACAAATTTTTCAAAGTTATTGTTCATTGTTAGGTTAGCCGCATGTAAATAAAACATGTCTTTGGCACGTTCTTGACTACTGGTTCCCGCTAATTTCACAGTAACGTGATAAATACGATCGTTAACTTTTTCTTCAGTAACGCCTAAACTATAAAAGTTACTGGAACGGCCTTTTTTATACTGATCTAAAGAACTAACTTCATAAGGGGTTTGAGTGGTTTGACAGCCTGTTAAGCCGATTGACAACAACAGACAAGCTAAAGCGAACGGTTTTGAGTTCAAAGTGTAATTCCTTCTACATTGGGTAATTAAATGATCTTATGATTATTGTTTTTATCTAAAAAGACCAAAAATGATTGGCCTTGCATTTTATAGGAAGAATTTGATAAATCAATAAAATTATTATCAATTGCAAGTTCACATCACAAAGCTTAAAAAACATACAAATTTCAAGATTAAGCAATAGAGATAAAAGATTTCGTAATAATGAATTGGTTGGTTATTGAACTAATCTATATTACTGTGGTTGAACTACACTATTACGATTATATTCAGCGAGTTATGCCTTTATGAAAATTAAACTAAAAAATTATCTCTTGTGTTTATGTTTGCCGTTATTTCTTGCTGCCTGCAATCAATCAGAATCATCAATTAAAGCACCGGTTGAAGATCACAAAACCTCAAACAGCCCGCAAGCCAATATAAACACGGTATTAATTTTCTCAAAAACAACCGGTTGGCGGCATGATTCGATTCCGGTCGCGGTAGAAACGGTTAGTAAGCTAACTAAGCAATTAGGTTTAAACGCGGTAATAACGGAAGATAGCAATGCTTTTAACGATGAAAATTTAAAAAATATCGCGGCCATCGTCTTTGTTAATACCACCGGTGATGTATTAAACGAACAACAACAAATTGCTATGGAACGCTATATTCAAGCCGGTGGTGGTTTTGTTGGTATTCATTCCGCAACAGATACTGAGCAAGCAGGTAATTGGTACTGGTATCGTCGTTTAGTAGGTGGTGTATTTAAATCGCACCCTGGTGACCCATCCAATGTACAAACCGCCAAAATACGAGTGGTCAATAATAGTCATCCAGCCACAGCTAACTTGCCAGAGAAATTTTCAATTACCGATGAATGGTATGACTTTATCGACTTATCTGATCGCCGTCATGACCTGTTAACCATTGATGAACGCAGCTATCAGGGAGGCGACAATGGTGTATATCATCCACTTTCATGGTTTCACGAATTTGATGGTGGTAGAGTGTTTTACACTGGTATTGGCCACAGTATTGAAACCTATAAAAATCCCATCTATTTAGAGCATTTAACGGGTGGCTTACGTTATGCCCTAGGTGAGCAAAAAGCACTAGATTACTCAAAATCACGCCCAAATCCTCAGCGCTTTAGCCGTCGTGTTGTTGGAGACAATTTTATTGAACCGGTCAGTTTTGACCTAACCGCCGATAACTCTGCCGCCATTATCACTGAACGCAATGGCAAACTCATTTGGTTAGATATTGCCAGTAACAGCCAACATACCATGGCAAAATTTGAAGTATTTGGCGAAAACGAAAAATCTGAATTTGGTTTGATCGCCTTAGCGTTAGCGCCACACTTTGCAAATAATGGCTTAATTTATTTAATGTATGACATTGCTGACCAATCAGGCCAGCATGAACTTATTCAAAGGATTTCTCAGTTTAACGTGGTTGATAAAACCTTAGATATCAACTCAGAAAAAGTGCTGCTTGAAATTCCATTTGATAATACCTGTTGCCACACCGGCGGTAACTTAGAATTTGATAACCAAGGCAACCTCTACATTGCTATTGGTGACAATACTAACCCTTTTGAATCAAATGACTCAGGACCAATGAGTAATATTGCTGATAGAAAATATCATGACGCTTTAAGAACTTCGGCTAATAGCCAAGATTTACGCGGTAAAATTTTACGTATAACGCCTGATCATCAAGGCGGTTATAGCATTCCTAGCGGCAATTTATTTACTTCAAAAGAACAGGGACAACCTGAAATTTATGTGATGGGTACTCGTAACCCGTATACCATCGCCATAGATAATCAAACCGGTCATTTATATTATGGTGATATCGGGCCAGATGGTAAGGAAGACACCGCTGAATTTGGTCCCCGTGGCTACGACGAAATCAACAAAGTAACTAAAGCAGGTAATTTTGGCTGGCCAACCATACTGGCTAATAATATACCTTATCGTATGTATGATTATAAAAACCAAAAAACCGGCAAGCTTTTTAATCCACTCGCTCCTGAAAATTTTTCTCCACGTAATACCGGATTAAAAACCTTACCACCGGCTCAGCCAGCATTATTGTGGTATCCGTATGCCCGATCATCTCGCTTTCCTGAGCTAGGCCAAGGCGGACGAAATGCTTTAGTCGCTGGTATTTACCCGGCAGGTGATAATTTAGCTTACCCAAGCTATTACCAAGGAAAATTATTTATCAGTGACTTTATGCGTAGCTGGATAAAAGTAGTTACTGTCGATGAATTTGACGATGTCATTAAAATAGAAGATTTAGGCTCAAACTTAAATATAGCTGGCCCACTAGACCTTAAAATAACCGCTGATGGTCACCTATGGGTTTTAGAATATGGTAGCCAATGGTGGCCAAATAAAGCGAATGCCTCGCTTAGCATTATTGAATTTACCGCTGGCGAGTTACCCCAAGCGGAAGAATTAACACCTGCTGAAGAAGGCCAAGTAGATGACGGCTTAGATCACCAAGCCCGTTTACTTCTTGCACAAGGAAAACAAGCGACTAAAGATAACAGCTGTGTTGCTTGTCATACTGAACATAGTGAATCAGTTGGTCCCGCCTTTGTTAAAATAGCGGAAAAATATGGTAAACAAGACGATGCTCAAGCGTATATTGCTAACACCATTGCTGCCGGTAGTTCTGGCAAATGGGGGCAACATTTGATGCCTGCTCATAATTTTTTAACGCTAGAAGAACGTAAAAAAATAGCGAACTATATTTTATCGATTAAAAAAGAGTAATACCATTCAGTATAAAGCACTCGGTTTTAACCGCACCTGAAATTCTCCCAATAAAAAACGAGTCTGCTTGACTCGTTTTTTATTATCTAACCTGATGTGAGCATTTTGCTAAAAGCAATCACTATCGCATAGTCCACCTATACTCTTGACATTAACTTCTGGAAAAACTCTGGAAACTCAAGTTATTCAGGCGATACACGTCATTTCCAGAAATTTGAATAATTACCAATTATTATACAAATAAATTAATTCTGGAAATTATATTTTCCAGAATTTATTAAGTAATAAAGCAGTAATTAAATTATATGTCGTGTAATACTTTCCGGTACAACGTTATTAGCCAATTATGTTAATTTCTCTGATTTTCAGACTCAGTTTTTGGATGCTCACTGTATTCTTCGGGCAGTTCTTCAAGTAAACCATCGTTGTAGAAATCAAATATCAGCTCGCCTGTTGTTTTTCGCTCAGTCCAATAACGGCCCTTTAGTTTACGCTTGGGGCTTTCAATAATAGACAAGACACATGCACCGTCATGAGGGTTACTTCGGTGATTCAAACTAACGCGTGGTTTGCTTGTATAACTGTAAGTAAGTTCTTTTTGCTGACGTTGCTCGTCAATTAAAAAGCCCTCAACATAGGAGTCACTTTGCATTTCGGATGTTCGAACAACATATGATGTTGTAAAAAATGTTTGTTTAACGGTAAGCATTGCAGGAATAGGTGCTATTTTATTACCTGTCGCTTCATCAACCCAGTTAGAGTATACGTAACCAACCCAAGTACCATTTAGGTCGGGAAACGGTACTAACCAGCCTCTAAAAATTTTAAATTTCCATCCCCATTTAACAAAAACGGCGATAAGTAAAAGGTCTGCACTAACAACTTTAGGTACAAGGCTAAAGAAATCTTTAGCCAATGATAGGTTTAGATCACCTGCCCAAGCTAATCCAAACCAGATTAGCGCGGACACGCCAATTAAAACGTAAATGGTGCTTTTGAGTACTATATTTTTCATTACTCGTACCCAACGTAATTCCATGCTGCTACTAATAGCTTACGAGCCTGTTGTTTTGTCCATTTTTGGTTTGGTCCAAATAAATATTTTAGTTCACTCACTTCACCCCATTCATCCGAAGACTCTTTTCCTAGTTCTTCGTAAAGGTATATGATCACGTTGCGTAAAACATCATAAAATGAGGCGGAACTAAAGTAATGATTCGGTACATTCCACATCAAACACTCACATAAAAAGCCCGGAATGCCTTTGGCATCCTCAACTCCATTTGCGGTCATTTCATTAGTTAATTTTTTTAAGACACGTACTGTTCGTTTATATCTTCGTGAAGTAAGAGTGTTTTTACTAACACCGTTTTCATAGTGTTGTTCAGGCCAGTTAATGACTTTTTTACCATCGTCTGAAAATTGTTGAACACCTGTAATATAGCTACCATCCGCTTTAAAACGTCTATGATCCATAAAAGGGGCAACATCTGCTTCAACTCGATAGGTGTTAGCCTTAATATCGAATGCTTTGCTACCACGTGTTACCGCAGCTTTACCGAACTTTTCAATTAAGGCTTCCTCTATATCATTTTTGAAATCATTAAAGGTGTAAGATGCAGCTACATAACCGAATGAGTCTCTGTTGTATCCTTTCGGGTAATCTCCAAAAAAGACATCAGAACAAACAATACCAACGTCAACATCAGAGTCGGCCTGAACATTTACCTTGTTTCGATAAGATCCTTGCAAGAAAACTTTTATCGACTTGCTCTTTAATTTTTCAGATGCATTTATTGCGCTCTTAATCATATTAATGGCGTTTTCACAGCGCTCTTGCTCTGTTTTACCCGGCCCTGTTGACCAGTTTTTAAATTTATCTTCCCACTTAGATGTGCTCATAGTTTGTACTGCTAAATTATTAAAAGACATACGTCCCCCCTCCTGCGCTAATAGGTAGCGCAGTTATTGGTTGTTAATATTTGTTATCTTGCTTTATTTGACTGAGATAACACTGACGCTGCGAATGACTTGGTGTCATCGCTATATTTACTGCTTTTTAATACATCAGAAGCTTTTGTTTCCATCTTACTACTTGTCTGGTTGCTTGAGCTTGACTGGCTTAGCACTGATGCAGCTAGCGATTTTTGCACTTGGGATGCAGATGGATCGTTTAATGTGGACGCAGCTTTTGAAGCCAACGCCTTTGAAGATTGTTTTGAATTAGTCATTTTAACTACTCCGTAAAAATTAATAAGAATATGGGCATGAAACCTCACGCTTAATGCCCTAGTTTTAGCTAGCTGTTACTTCGCTGGAACCAAAATAGGCCAAGCCTTACAACCATATTTGCGAGCATCTAATAGTTGTTTTGACTTGGGATCTTTTCGATATCTGCGAAAAATCAGCTTCATGCCCTTAGGGACACGGATCTTTTTTTTCTTATCGGCCATCGCCAACTCCTTAAAGTTTAAAGAGAGGCTAAAGGTTGAAATTAATTACGAAATAGACTAAATTTAGTCTCGCTTGGAACGTAAAAAATTCCTTAGATGTGCCTCTCAAGTGTGGTTCATCTTTGCCTGATCTTGCTGGTAACTCGATCAGGCAATCCTTCCCTTGATAAGCTTTTTTGACTTTCATAAATCTAGAGATTCAATCTAATGTACAACAAAGCTAGACCATCAAAATAAATTTTGATGGTCTAAGTATACATATTTGAACAAAAGGATCAAAGTTTTTTTTGATGGACTATTTTATGGCGTAATATTTAAACTCAACACCGCCAGTTTCAGACTTATCTTCTACTCGAAGTAAGAAGCCATCTTCATATAGCGACTTTAGTTTTGTACTTGCGTTATTAACTTTAAAATCAAGGTATTCCGCAACATCACTTGCACTAGAAATACCATTTTTATAAACAAAATCAAATATAGGTTTATTTGTTTTAGAAGGGCTACCAACTTTATTCATTTTAATATGATCAAAATGATCACCATTATAAAAAGGCATTGGTTGATTTAAACTCAAGACAGGAGCTAGGATATTAAGTCTTAACATTTCTTTTTCAGCATCGACGAGGCAGATCCCTTTCTCTTTTCTATAATGCTTTGCTAGACGAACAAGCGCCTCTCTCGCAAAAGATGCGTCAAACACAACATCTTTAATTGAGATATAGAAGATTTTATATTCAGGCTTTTTATCGATAAAAAAAACAAGCTCGTTAAAAACTTGCTTGCCTTCATCGTCCCCGATCCCTGTCAAAGAATTTTTATCAAAAATCCTTATGAGACTTATAACACTTTCATTCTGTTTCATATTTTATATTGAAGCAGATAACACCCTATTTTGTCAAATTATTTGTTAAATGGTACAGCGAAAGATATAAATGTTCCTGTGAGTTCTAATAATTCCTCGCTAACCATTAGGGAGTCTACTAAATTTGGCTTCTCAGCAACTTTAAAAAAGTGATAGTAAGTATCTGCAAGTCTAATATGCATGTCTGAATTAGTTAGTTTCGCATGATGAAAGCAAGTACATAGTCCATTACCACCTTGATCGCCTTCTTTACTTGAAATACCTTTAGTTAACATCTCTAATATTAATTCAACATCAGAGTACCCAGTATAGGCTTCATTATGACTTGCTAAGCTAGGCTTGAGCGACTCTAGCAATCCAATCCCACTATCACAAACAACAATTTCAGCTCTATTTTTATATATTTGTAATGCTGCTAATCCATTTAACTCTGTCTGGCTGTGCTCGCAAACGTTTCTAGTTAGCTCGCTAAACAATGAAAAAAACTGGATATAGAGTTCGCTGCGCTGTTCTTCAGTAATTTGAGGGATCTTATCTGTAATTTTCTTCGCCAAGTTTTTTGGCAAAGTTTTATCATGTACTGAACCAGATATTTTATTAATTGAGATATAAGAATTGCCAGATTTTTTTACCCTACTGACTTTATTAATTCCATTGGGAGATTTAAATTTGACACCATCAGCCAAGCAATCAAAGAATCCCATAGTCTCGCAATAACCAAGTAATTTGTTGGTTTTACCAGAGAAATCCAGAGTTACTTTCACCCCTTTTTCATCTAGTTGATTTACTATATTAATTAAACGTATTAAGGTGTTTATTGGTGCATTAGCTCTGGCTTGGATGACAATAGTTAGAGATTTTTTGTTACTAAAAATATCATCTTTGGCTTCGGTTAAGAGCTGCTCAAGTTGATAGCCAGATACCCAACGACCTTTTTGCTGGGGTTTAAATTGAATTGTTGCTGCCATTTGATTAAATTATTATTCCTTTAATTTATATAATGAGGGTAAATCGTAATAATTTCAATAATATAGTTGATTATATTATGAAAGTAATAATTTGGAGATATACATTGGCGCTTCCTTAGTGAGCAGAGTTTTCAAAAGTAAAAATTTAAACTCTATTTATTTTCTACATGTTCTTATTTAAAGCGTTATTTAAAGTTGGTCTACTAACATCAAAATGCTCTGCTACTTCAGATTTTGTCATTTCGGGATCACTTAACATTGCTTTTGCCTTCTTAATATCAGTAGGTGTAAGTTTTGGTTTCCTTCCTCCTTTTCTTCCCCGCGCACGTGCAGCATCTAATCCAGCTCTAGTTCGCTCTGAAATAAGTCTGCGCTCAAACTGGGCAATAGAACCAATCATGTGAAAAGCCAGCTCGCCCACAGCCGTAGTTGTATCAATACTTTCATTTAAACTTATAAACTGTACTTGCTTGGACTTAAAACTATCTAATAGTTCTATTAAGTCTTTTAAACTTCTGCCAAGTCTATCAAGACGTTGGACAACCACTACATCACCTTCTCGGAGAACATCAATCATACGTTCAAGTTCTGGTCGTGACTTTGACCTACCACTATATTTTTCGCTAAATATTCGTTCACACCCAGCTGCTTCTAAAGCGTCAATTTGTGCATTGTATGATTGCTCATCGGTACTTACTCTTGCATAGCCAATCTTCATTAAATCACCTTAAACAAAGGTAGGTTTTATTTACGTAGAAAACTTTACGGGTTTATTTACATAGAAACAAGTTGTTTTAATGAGGATATTGATGATCGGGTGTATGAAAAGTAAACGGTCGTTTGTTTTTCACAGTAGGGAAGCTAAGAATTAGGATATGTATCAGATATTTTTTTATTCATTATATTCCTCAACTCTTCAATGCTAAGAGTTGTGCTCTCTCTATGCAGCATCGCATGACAATTAGGGCATACAGGGCGAAGATCTTTAATAGGGTCAACAATGTAAGACTCATTAATTACATGCAATGGCACAATATGATGAACATGTATAAAACCAGAACCAACATCTCCGTAAACTGCTTCAAAGTCAAATTGGCATACATTACAAATAGAACCATAGTGCTCAATACATATTTGTCTAGCCGCTGCGTTTCTTTCGTAAGCATTCACCGAAATAGTCTTTTTCAACCCTTCCACTAACGCTAAACCTTCATCTAACTCATCCGGAGATTTATAGTTTGAGTTAAGGATTACTGCAGTTCTGTGTTTATCTAATATAGATCTAATTGAATTTAGTCTTCCATGCCGCAGACTTTCATAATAATCGATATGTAGTTCAATAGATTTCAATGATGTTTCATAAACGGAAGCAGAAAAATCCCGACTTATTCTAGTTAATATATAATCAGTAGCTTCTGTATTGAAAGTTCTTTTATATAATTGTCCCGATAGTATTTTTCCTATCCCAACAACATAATCTTTTGCTGAACCTTCATTCATACCTGATTGCGTGACAATTTTCTCAACAGCTTCCATCCGAGTTAATTTGCCTTGAGTTACAAGTAATGATTGAGAGAATGCATACTCTGTCATAGATAATGTTATAGCTGGCATATGCTATTCCCTACTCATACAAATACTTCTGAAACCCTACAAAGGTTTCTCTGATAGCCACCGGTGAGCCGAACTCAGCAGTGGCGTCACTTATGGTGTTGTATTTGAGCTCGACCAAACTGCGCATTTTTTTAGCCGCCAGTTCTTCTACACCATCTTCTATGTATTTATCTAAAATGAATTCGATGAACTCAACTTGTTTGTAGGTGAATTCTTTTGATATACCTGGCTTTGCGGTTGCAACACGTTCTTTACGTGTGTGGGTTTCTCTGGCGTAGGCAACGTAGGCTAGCAGGTCGTACACATCGCTGTCTTTGGCGTCGATAATATCTTTCATGCTATCAAGTTTTTCATCGTCGTAACCGGCTTCTTGTAAGTCAGTTAGTAGCTTCTCTCGAGTGCTTGGGTTGCTCCATATATCACGCAATTCGTCTTCATTACCAAAAAAGCGTGGTAGCTCACCAAACAACTGTTCAACAAACTGATGAGCTGTGAGCATATCGCCGTCTGGGCCCATAAACAATACGCTTTTCATGTGCTGTATTTGACGTACTTTTCCGTCTTTAAGGGTGATAAATATCTTCTCTGGTCTGTCGGGTTTATCTTCGCCACCGTAATCACAGCTGCATGGTGTATCACCGCAGTTATTACAGGGTTCATCAAGGCACTGACAAGGAGTTTGATTACATTCGTTGCATAGCTCATCTGGGGTGTCATCAACACAGTTACATGGGTTAAAACCACAAGTTTCACACACACAAGTGCAAGGGTTAGCATCACAAATATCGCAAGGCTCTTGATCGGGTTTATCTTCTGGCGGCAATGGTTCACCATCCCACTCGGGATCAGAGAAGTTATGATGCGCCTTTACAAAGTCATACACGGTGAAGAATGACTTACCGTCGTACATTCGCGTACCACGGCCAATGATCTGTTTAAACTCAATCATGTTTTTACATTCACGCATTAATACAATGTTGCGCACATTACGAGCATCTACGCCTGTCGATAACTTACGTGAAGTGGTTAATATGGTCGGAATGGTTTTCTCGTTATCACAGAATGTACGCAAGTCGTTTTCACCCGCCGCACCATCGTTAGCGGTAATACGCACACAATAGCTTGGATTAGTCGTCCAGCCTTGTTTAACCGCGTATTGATTAATGTAATCGCGCACCATACCTGCGTGCTCTTGTGTAGCACAAAATACGATAGTTTTTTCTTTTGGATTAATATGGTCCATCCAATACTGCACGCGTTTTTGTTCACGTTGTGGCATGGTGATAATGCGATTAAAGTCGCTCTCTTTATACACTTTGCCAGCTTCAGGTTCGCCTTTAAAGGTAACGGCATCGCCGGGTGTATAAACATATTCATCCATAGTGCCGACAATCGGATAGACTTTAAATGGCGTTAAAAAGCCATCGCTAATGCCTTGTTTTAAGGTATAGCTGTAAACTGGGTCGCCAAAGTATTTATAACTGTCGGCATTGTCGGTACGCTTTGGTGTGGCAGTTAAACCTAATTGAACTGCGGGAGAGAAGTAGTTAAGAATTTCACGCCATGAGCTTTCGTCATTTGCACCGCCACGGTGACATTCGTCAATAATGATAAAATCGAAGAAGTCTTCTGGGTATTCTCTAAATCTGCAGTTGCTCGTATCTTTTATTTGGTCAGAATCAAATTCTTCACTCTCCAGTTCCTCAGGATCTTCATTACCGGCAGAGTCTGTCATTAGGGTCTGGAAAATAGCCATAAAAATACTGGCGTTTTTAGGTACCCCTTTAGCTTTTTTAATTTCATTAGGGGTAATGCGCACTACTGCATCTTCACCAAAAGCACCAAAGTCGTTAAAGGCTTGTTTGGTTAATACATTTCGGTCGGCTAAGAATAGAATACGTGGACGTTTTTTAGCATTACTAGGATTTTTAGCTGCTTGTAAACTCCAACGGCTTTGGAATAACTTCCACGACATTTGAAACGCAATACAGGTTTTACCTGTGCCTGTTGCAAGTGTTAGTAGAATACGGTCTTTACCTTGAGCGATGGATTCTAACGCTTGGTTAATAGCGTTTTCTTGATAATAACGTGGTTGCCAGTCGCCTTTACATTCAAAGGGGATTTTTGAGAAGTTTTCACGCCAAGTGCTGGTAAATTCAGGTTCACTGTTTCCATCATCACCGTTAAAGGCAATTGCCCACATTTCTTCAGGACTCAAATAACGGTCTACTAACTGCTCGTCACCCGTTAGCATATCTATCTGGTAAATGTCATGACCGTTTGTGGCATAAGCAAAACGGCACTGTAAACGTTGTGCGTAGTCTTTTGCTTGGCGTACACCTTCGGTATAACTTAGGCTTTCACGTTTGGCTTCAACTGCGGCAAGTTTTCTGCCCTGAAACTCTAAAACATAATCTGCACTGAGCTTTGATCCTCGTTTACCACCACCTAAAATACGGCCAGCGGTAATACTTACCTCACGGCGAATAATACTATGGTCTGCCTTACCCCAACCATCTAACACCAATTTAGGCGAAATTAGTTCGGCGCGGGTTTCAGATTCGTTTCTACTCATGACACTTACCTGTGAACAAAAAATTTAGTTGTCGCTGTTATATTTAATAGAGCTATAAATCGAGAATGCATAGAACTGTTCAAGCCCCTAATCAACAGTACTATAACCTTGTAAGGGCGAATTTGGCTTATGCGGAAAAGCCATCTGTAACACACCATCAGCAATCATTTGTTTTAAATAGTTCTGACGAATACTTTGTGCTTTTCTATCAAGCAACACTTCAAGTACTGACACCGAAATATAATGCCCTTTACATAGTTCATTAATAAGCTGTTTCATTGTATCTGTATCTAAACGACTATGCTCTCTAGCCTGAGCGCCTAATGCGTTAAGTTTAACTCTAAATGCTTCAGTCAATTCATCAAGTTGATCAACAAATGGTTTATTCAGTTTTTCGCTGATAAAACGGCCTTCAGCGTCCCGTTGATCACATTGTTTTGCTTCATGACTTAAGTCACTATGCGTTAAGTTTGTCTCGCTATGCGTTAAGCTTGCTGAGTTATGCGTTAAGTTATCCAAAGTAGTTAACGTATTGGTAAATATATCTTCCGGAGAAAGAGGTTCCATGCCTGGTAAGCTATAAGATTTATCTTTTTTTATACCATTAGCAACTAAAAAACCTTTATCTACAAGTTTAGGTAAGGCCAAAGTAACATCTCTAGAATGTTTACTAGTTAACTGACATGCTCGTTCGTGGTTAACCCAACCTTCAATAGCCGCTGTAGTCACGATCATTTGCTCTAGTTCATTCAAGTCATAAAAGCGACTACCAAATAAGCTACTTAATAGATCGGTTACTTCTTTAGGAATTAAACTTACGGTAGAAAGCTCTAGTAATGTTTGCTCAGAAGGGACTTGTTTTTCATACAGTTTGGGTTTTCTCCATTTTGCCCACTCCCAACCACTGTATATTTTCGGAATACCTGAACCTGCTCGTTCACCTGCGCCAATCATCAAAAACATTTGATGCATTCTTCTGTTACGACAATCACTTTCTCCTCCTTTAACAGCAATTTCAGGAGGAACCCGCATTAAGCCGGGGTTACGAAAACCAAATAAATCGGGGCGTTTAATAATTAGAATAGAACTTCTGCCGGTGTAATCAGCATGAACTAACGTATTAACTAATGCTTCACGAATCGCTTCATGAGTTTTAGATTCATCTAGACGTATCCCTTGCTGTAATTCGAATGGTACTTTAAGGTCGGTCGTTAATTTTCGGTAAGTTCGGCGGTAAAAATCGAATACATTGCCAGACCAAGAACCATCAGGATAAACGCGATCAATCCAACGCTGGGTGTTAGCTTCATCACGCTCTCTATAATCGACAAAGTAGTTGGGCGCAGCTTCTTGAATAGCGTCCCATGTACCAAACATCATTACACCGGCAAAGGTTATTCCTTCTTCTCCGGCTTGACGATCTTTTCTCCAGCCACCTATTTGCTTAAACATTTCAAAAAGTTCAAGCTCTAACCACGGATGCTGAGGCTTAGCCGTTGCCAATAAATTTTTATAAGCACTTAGGCTATCCTTATCAATATCATCAAAATTAAAGCCTGTAAGTATTTTATCGTCGCGACTGTTTTCCACTTGTTCGGCAAACATGCGCTTTACTTGCTCTTCACTACAGCGATGATCACCCTCGTGTAACCGAACAAAGGTTTCTTTCATCGGTTGGTTTTTTAAATAAACAGGCTTTTGCTCTCTTCGTGCGGCGGGAATATAAATAACCAATAATGGCTTTTCTTCAATAATGACTACTTTCACATTGTCGTTGCTAAGTAAATTGATGTTTACTTTGCCTGTGTTGTCAGCAATATCGAAAAGTTGCTTTTGAACGGTTTCAATATCCTCAATACCAGCTAGTGTTAAATGCCCCTTTTTTTCGCGAACACCTAGCACTACATAACCACCACGACTATTCGCCATAGCACTGTAAGTAGGCCAGAAATCATTAGGTAGTTTACCTTTGCCATCCTCGCCTTGCGCAAGTTTAAATTCTAACTCCGCTGATTCAGATAGTGTCTGTAAATCTATTTGGTCGTTAATATCAAACATCATTACTCCTACTCACCTCACGACGGATGATGCTGTGACCACTATTTTTTGGGGAATTAGCACCCCAACCATCTAAAGTCAGTTTGGGTGAGATTAACTCAGCTAGGGTTTCAGATTCGTTTCTACTCATGACACTTACCTGTGTTATAAAATTTTTACCGGTGTTTACTTAGTCGTTGTGGTTAGTTCACCACTAAAGGCTTTTTGTAAAATGGATTTTTTTAGCTCGTCAAGTGCTACTAACTTCGCTTTGTATATTTTATCTAATGATATATAAGAAAGTTTGATTTGATTAAGTTCACTTACTATTTCACTTTGTAAGTGAGTAGGAGCTATAGGCACAAGGAAAGCTCGCATTGACTTTAAGGAAACATTTTTTATAGTTGCTCCCGTAGCATTCCTCTCTGCATAATCTTGGAAAATTTGGCTTTCAATTACGAACTTCACATATTCTTTATTAATGTCCTCCTTCAAATTAAAGTAACATGCACTTTTCCCAAGAACCACTTTTTCATTATTGTAAAATGCCACATTACCCAATGTCCCATTTATAGAAACTAGAATAGTTCGATCATTCAATGTCTTTTTATATTTATCAAATTCAATTTCAGATACTTTTTTAGTCCGTTCTTTAAACTCAATAACACCATCATTCAAATTATTACCATTGATGAAATAATACTCACCATCTTCAGAATATTTTGGAGTGCCGTGCAACCCATCACCTAACTTAGTTGTTATGTCCTCAATACTTTTTTCAACCCAACCTTCACCTTTTTGGCTGAAGACTTGTTGTAGGTAGCTGTCGAATAAGTCGCGAGCATTTTTTAGGTTTTGTTCGGTTTTAGAACGGGTTTGTTCTAAGTCGGCAAACACGGTGTCGAGCAATGCCACAATGCGTTTTTGTTCGGCAAGAGGAAGTAATGGTATTTTCACACGACTAACTAACTCTATATTTAAATTTCTAACAGTTGAGCCTGCTGCTAGCGCATCAAACTGACTAAAAACAAAAGGTGAACCTAACATATGGTAAAGGAAATCTTGGTCTATTCGCTCATCTTTTGCGCTTAACACTAACCATCCATCGTGAATACAACCTGAAGTGCCCATGATATAAGGGCGGCCAAAACTCATGGAGTTTGACAAAATAAAATCGCCTTTATTAACTAATCGAGACCTCTGAATACCTTCTTGTTTTATTTTTTGCTTTGTTTCGTAGATAAACTTGCCGCTGGCCGTAGCATCACCAATTTTTATCCAGTTGATTCCATTAGGGTCTTCTGTAATATAATCTTTAATAGGTCTTGGTGAACCGCCTCTAGCAATGTCATAAAGGCTATCCAATCTAACTAAAGGCCACTCCATTACAACAACTCCTGAATCTTAGCTAAAATCGCTTCAGATTCTTTATCTAGAGCAATAATGTCATCAATAATCACTTTAGGCTCACGTAATGGGGCTGCTTCTTCTACATTAGGGTTTTTAACTGATAAATCATAAGTGCTTTCATCAATATCACTAATCGCTAATGACCATGACTTATCAGAATCAGAAAAGCCTTTTTGAAGATCAACAAACTCTTTTAAGTCTTTGTCATTTAAAGGGTTGGTTTTACCCATATTACGGCCAACATTGAGTTCGTAAAACCATGTATTAAGCGTCGGTTCACCTTTGGTAAAAAAGAGAACTACGGTTTTTACTCCCGCACCTAAAAAGGTACCACCAGGGCAATCCAGCACGGTATGTAAATTACAGTTTTCTAGTAGCTCTTTACGTAAGGCAATAGCGGCATTGTCGGTATTACTTAAAAAGGTGTTTTTAATAACAATGGCTGCACGACCACCGGGTTTAAGCATTTTAATAAAATGCTGTAAAAACAAGAATGCGGTTTCGCCCGTTTGAATAGGGAAGTTTTCTTGTACTTCTTTACGCTCTTTACCACCAAATGGCGGGTTGGCTAAAATGATATCGTGCTGGTTACTTGGCTGAATGTCTTGTAGGTTTTCAGATAAGGTATTGGTGTGTAATACGTTAGGCGCTTCTATACCGTGTAATATCATGTTCATGATGGCGATAACGTAAGCGAGTGACTTTTTCTCTTTCGCGTAAAAGGTATCGTTTTGCAGCGTATCTAAATCACTGGTGCTTAACTTAATCTTATCTCGCCCACCTTGACGCAAATAATCAAATGCTTCACATAAAAAGCCAGCTGAACCGGCAGCGCCGTCGTAAATGGTTTCGCCAATTTTCGGTTGAATAACGTCAACCATCGCACGGATTAATGGGCGCGGTGTGTAGTATTCGCCACCGTTACGACCAGCGTTACCCATGTTTTTAATTTTTGCTTCGTATAAGTGGCTAAGCTCGTGTTTTTCTTGCTGTGAGCGGAAACGTAATGAGTCAATTTTTTCCAGTGCGTCACGCAGAGAATAACCACTTTGAATTTTGTTTTTTATTTCACTAAAAATTTCACCAATTTTATATTCAATGGTATTGGCGTTATCGGCACGTTGCTTAAAGCCTTTTAGGTAAGGGAACAGTTGACCATCAACAAAGTCCATCAGGTCATCACCCGTTAAGGCGTTGTTGTGATCAAACTTGCCGTCAGCGTCTTTGGGTGCTGCCCATTTGCTCCAACGGTATTGCTCGTCGATGATGTAGTCGTAGGTTTCCATCATCATTTCAGCTTCTTGCGACTTGGTGTATTCAAGGTCGTCGAGGTACTTTAAAAATAACATCCATGATGATTGTTCGGTGTAATCTAGCTCAGAGGAGCATCCTGCGTCTTTGTAGAAAATATCGTCGACGTTTTTAAATACTTGTTCAAACATGTTGGTGTAGTCCTTGTTTGCTATTGAGTTATTTCATTGTGCTAACTACGAAAAAAGAGAAGATTAAGATATTTCTTAAATTAAATATCTAAATAGCAACTCAATAGCTTGTTGTTATGATTATTAATTAAATTGGGTTTCTACTTCTCCAGGCAACGGAAAAATTTCGTTTATATCGCACTGAAGAAGGTGAATTATTTCATATATCCTTTCGCATGAAACAGGCACAGTGCCTCTTTCAATTCGGCTTAGGTAGCTTGCTTCTATGCCCAATTTATTAGCTATTTCAGCTTGATTTATGGAGCGCTTCGTTCGAGCAATTTTGATATTCATGCCAATTAATTTTTGTACGGGCTGCATTCAAAATTTCCACAGAGAAAAGAATAAATCTTCCCATATTGCAGATAACCAACCCATGACATATAATGAAACTAATTTACATATATATCAATTTAATTACTTTTTTATCAAATAATTAACTTTCATAGCAATAATAAAAATGAAACTAGACCCTTTTGTAGCTCAAATTATTGCCGCAACAAACTTTGATCATTTCACAACAAGTGATGTCCGGTCAGCATATATAGCTTTAAAAAATGACTCTTCTTTAGAACCTTCAACCGTCAGAAGAAAGATATATGCCGAGCTTTTAAAGTTAGTAAAAAAAGGCTGGCTCAAAAAGGTTATACCAAATAAAAAAGGCTTCACTCGTTTTAGAAAAACCGAAATTTTTGACGTTAAAACAATTGAATTGAAAGCAAAGTGCAAATCACCCAATTCAGTAAAGTTGGATAATGATAAAGAAGGGCAATTACTGGGCAAATTGAATCACTATAAAGCTGAACTATTGCTGAATATTGGAGAGTCTGAAGCATACAAAGAGCTTTATTCAGAGTTCCCTGAATTGGTTGATGAAATTCAGCCGCAATACAATAAAGCTAGAGACAACAACACGAGGATTTTAGGGAAGATCAGAGCCATTGAAGGCTTACTCAAAAAAGAAAGCCAATAGAGACAATATGAAATTAAGACAATGGCAAGTTAGCTGTATAAATAAAGCGTTAAATCAATACTTGCATGGCCACAACCACTTTTTAACCCTAGCGACACCTGGCGCAGGTAAAACATTGATGGCTTCGGAATTGGCGGATAACTTATTAAAAAACAGGCTAATTGATTTAGTTATTTGTTTTTCCCCCTCGACTATCGTTTCACAAGATTTTAGTGAAAGTTTACAGGTAAGGATCAATGAACGATTTGATGGATTGCTGGGCGCTAAAGGACATTCGCTGACCTATCAAAATTTACAATATTTAGGTGACAACTTTTGGCAGTTATTCCACCGGTACCGAGTATTTGTAATTTTTGATGAAATTCACCACTGTGCAGGATCTAACATTGATAATGCGAATGCGTGGGGTGAACAAATAATATTGAATATTCAAGATAAGGCAGAATATACATTGGCGTTAACAGGTACGCCTTGGCGCTCAGACGCTGCACCTATCGTTCTTTCTAAATACTTACACCCTAGTAATAAAATATCGTGCGATTACATTTATGGGCTTTCTGAGGCGATTAAAGACGATGTATGTCGGGTTCCGCAGATAATTGCTATCGATAATAATAATATTTCTGTTGTTGATATTGAGGAAACGAAAACGTTTGATAGTTTTAAAGCCTTGCTTTCGCAGTCTATCATTCCTTATCAAGAAATCATTGAAAATGAAAATGTCATTAAATATGTCATTGCTTCAGCAGATAAAAAACTAAGTAATATTAGATCAGTTAACCCTGATGCTGCCGGATTAATTGTTGCGTCATCGGTAGAGCATGCACGATATATTTCAACATTAATGAAGGCTTATTTTAATGAAAATGCGGTGATGGTTACTTACCGAGAAAATGAACCTACTAAAATTATTCAACAATTTAGACATGCAAATACTAAGTGGATTATTTCTGTAGGAATGATCAGCGAGGGAACGAATATTCCCCGATTACAAATTTGTTGTCACCTGACCAATATAAAAACGGAAATGCATTTCCGGCAGATTTTAGGTCGAATACTCAGAATGACTGGTTCAAAGAGCCAAGAGGCTATTATGTATATGCCAGCTGAGCCTAAGCTCTTGGAATATGCTTATCGCGTTAAGCAAGACGTGCCTTTTGAGGCTGATGTGGTTAAGTTTGAGAAGATGAATAATCAG
Source organism: Thalassotalea agariperforans (assembly GCF_053470345.1). Lineage (NCBI taxonomy): Bacteria > Pseudomonadati > Pseudomonadota > Gammaproteobacteria > Alteromonadales > Colwelliaceae > Thalassotalea > Thalassotalea agariperforans. The sequence continues at coordinate 210,850 of NZ_JBQMWH010000004.1, forward strand.
GTTGAAGATAATACTGATGATGCAGCTTCTGACGTTGTAACATTCGACAAAACAATAAAAATAAGCGCTAAGCCTAAATTAGAGTTTAGTGATTTTGCTAACCTTAGTGAACGTCCTGTTTTTGAAAAAGCTTATGACGTAGTTGAAGACCATTTTTTAACAAGTTCTTATGAAAAAGTGGTGAATATTTTTGGCCGGTTTCAGCAAGAGGCTATTGCTTTAGGGTTAAGTGAGTTGAGGTAGTTATGTTGACGGTAAACGAATTTAAACAGAAGCTTGTAAATTTTAATAGTCCTTATCATTTACATGTTGCTGTAGATGCTACAGATGCGGATCTATTTTACATTGTTGGCAACGGTGGTATGGGAACTACTATTTCAGTATTGATAGACAAGTTTGGGCCTGAGATAACACAAGCAGTTATGGATATGATAGCCGCTGGGCAGTTAGTTAAGGCAGAAAAAACAAGAATGTTACTTGATCAAAATGCGATCGTTTATTATTTCACTATTTTAGATAAGGTGAATGACTAATCACTCAATAGTTAATCAATTAGCTTGCTAAAGTCACGAGTATTTTTGAAAAGTTTTAGCAAAACCGATTAGATAAAAATGAGCAACGGGAGCTGTGATGAAAACATTTAAAACGGTCACAACACAAGCATTAACAACTTTAGTTTGTGATGGTTGTGGTTTACAAGCAAGTGCTAACGCCGACTATGAGTTTAATGAATTTATTTCCGTTAATCAGCGTTGTGGTTATGGCTCGATTCATGGTGATGGTAAACAGATAAACATTGATTTATGCCAGCAATGTTTTGCTGATATGTGCGGTAATAGTCTCAGGGTAACTGATGATAGCAATAGTATTACTGAGGACAATGGTATAAGTGAAACAAACCCGAGGGAATATAACAATATTTTTGAGGTGATTTGCCAAGCAAAAAATAAGACGTTACAGCTAAAAGATAGTTGCGATTTAAGGTTGGCAGCTAGGGAGATATTATCAAAAAATAAAATTGCCGATAACAATGAATTAACCACGGCTCTGAAACGTGTAGAGCAACTTTGGGATGCACAGTACCAATCAGCCGAAGGTAATGAGCTTCATCAACTTGCCAATTTGATTTGTGCTTACGAGAAAAAAGATTGGAACAGTTATTTTGAAGAAGCCCCGTTAGCGGATGATGATTTTATGCCTGGCAGGTTGGATTTTAAATCAAAGTTCTCTTGTGACGAAGAACAAACTGCAAGTGGTATGTTATCGAGTATTCCTATCAAACATGAGATTGATGATGAGGCATCAAGAGGTTCAGCTCTGGACGAGATTCGCCTTGATGATGCCAAACAACACCTGATAGAAAGTATTGTCAATGTAATGGCTAAATATCCTGAATTACGACTGGGGCAGCTATTGGTAAATGCTATGCCCCTTGAACAGCCATGCCCTGAACTTTTTTATATTGAAGATGATGAATTAGTCAAAAGACTTAATCAGCAGCAGGACTCTAAATAATTGATTGATGCCGACTGGATAAGTTAGTGATGTCTAATGAGAAAGATTAAAATGAAAAAAACAATTAAGAAGCTGAAAGTTTTTTACACTCGGATTTGTCGTCTTGCCAAGGCTTGTAATATGAGTTTTGAATTTACTCTACAAATGATAAAACTAAGAGCAGACGACAAACGGTTAACACGGAAGAAAAAGTCCCATGGCAGTTTTTTGAATTGGGATACAGCTTCAATGGATAGTTTGGGGCTAATGGTTTGTGAATGTTCAAAAAAAGACGGTGAAATTATCAAAATACAAGTGTTTATGACTAAAGAAGAATTACCTGAAGACAAACAGAATTTATGGCCAGAAAGTGCTATGCATTGAATTAGCTAAATATCGATTCTGACTACAAATCAACCAAACATCAAGTTAAAGTAGGAAAAGTGAAACGTTGAAATGGCAGCAGTTGCCACAAAGACGACCTAATTTAGTCGTGGATTTACCGCTAAAAATAGTCCGCTCTGCCACCATTGCGGTCGGTCACGTTTAAAATATTAACGATTACTTTGTGCGCTTAGCGGAAGTTACGAGTGACTCAATCAATACTTCGGCTCCTAGCCATAAACCGACATTAACTTTTGAGTTACTGAGGGCAGAACAGGTCTAAGCTACTACAACTAATTTAATTTATTTGTACTCAAAAATTCACTCTATATTGAACGTACTATTATTTTCCCTATTTCAAATAGCGGACATTAGAATCACCTTTGATGTACTAAGTTAGAGTAAAAAATCTAAGGCGGTTTCGCCCCCTTTGCGAGTTAGAAATAGATGAGATAAAGGAATTTTATAGACTGTATACTCTAAGGCTCTTCCGCCCCCAAAGCGAGATGAAAACCAATGTTTAAAACATGTCTAGTTCATTAGTGTCGATTCAAATAATGTACCTTTTAGTAAACTAAAAGTAATTACCAAGGCTCTTTTTACGTCAGCGTAAGACATTGCTAACCTTAAAAAGCAACTCAATTAAAGTTAGCATTATCTATTTACGAACTTGGATGTTATATATTTTAGCTATCAACCAACCAGTAATGCCAGCCAATAGTGTCCAGAGTATTCCTCCTACTATGACACCCATTAGAGTCATATGCCATCCCATAGTATTCCAATCTGTATGCAGCATTTTACCGCTCATATTTGACATCATGTCAGGCATAACCATTACTAAAAGTGAACAAACAATCCAAACAATGCTAAAAGATCCGGCAGATGCTATTGCAAAAGCTTTTTCGTTAAGTTTCATCATAATTCTCCCGTGGTGGCTTTCGCCACCACTTGATTAATTTTCAAGTTCAACCATATCTTTCGCTGCAATATCACCTGAAAGCAGTTTTACCGTTGCGAAGTGATCATTTACAATTTTAGTAATTTGTACCGTTCCCACTTTTTCAATAGTGTACGGATCATCACCTTCACCCGGCGCAATTTCCTCATGGAATCTAATAACACTGTATTTTTGTCCAACCTCTGCACCATGTTTGGCACCAATACAAATCAGAGTTCGATCAGTAGACTGCTCAACCACTTGGCCCCTCATCATATTTTTGTGATAAAACGCAGTATTCGAACAGCCTGCTAAAAAGATACCGAATACAACAAGCAAAAGAATTTTCATATTGGATGTTTTCATCATTTTTTCCTCATCTAACTTATTAACTGAGCAAGCTCTTTGGAAGCTTACTTATTTTTCCGGCTTGCACCCGGAGGAACTTTGTGACAACTCCACGGTTTATGAGCAGCGTTGTCTTTAACATTCTGATCAACAAATTTGTAGTAACTTTCTTTAGTGTGCGTCCACCAATCATCATGAACATCGGCACCATGTTTGCGAATAACTTCCTCAATCCCATCAAGGTTTATATTTGCCGCATCATATGCTAGGTGTATTTCACCTTCTTTGATGTTGTAACTAACTTCATCTATACCAAAAAGCTGATCAATTGATTTTACTAACTCGTCACAGTTTTCTTCTGTGACATTACTTAGTCTTAAATTTCGAACAACTAAATTCTGCTCTCTAACGCCAACTCTATGATCTAAATCGCTCATAATTTTTCTCCTAATGTTTGTGTGAATGCTGTTGATTGCTATCTTTCATTTCTTCCATTTTGCGGTTCATCTGCGGCATCATGTTCCCCATCATTTCTAAATGATGTTCAGCCATCTTGATTTGCTTATGCATTGGCATTGCTTCCATGTTTTTGTGCATGGATTGCATCATCTTCATCATTGAGCGGTGATGTTCAGCCATCATCTGCTTTTGCTTTTCAGGATCTTTTTCAGCTTTAATGGCATGGACTTCCTTTTTCATTTCCATCATTTTTGAATGCATTTTTCCCATGTTCTCATGCGACATTGCCATGCCTTGATGCATATCCGATTTGTTCGCACCTTCATGTTTATTCTCATTGTTTTGAGCAAATAAGCTTGTGGCCGCCAATAGTGAGCTGACAAATAAAATTGATTTACCTAACATTTTCATGATTTTTACCTTCTATGTTCTTATTAAAATTTGGAATCCAACTTGGTGTCGATTCCATATAGCTATGGTACTCCGAACCAAACTCGGCAATAGCTTGTGTCTCTTCGCGTTTCGCTAGCTTGACGTAAACAACGACTAAGATTGGAAACATCGCAAGTGTTGGGATGGTCGGCCACTGCAATAAAAAGCCGAACATGATTAGAATGAAAGCTACGTACTGTGGGTGACGACACCTCGCGTACCATCCTGTAGTAGCCAATTGATGGTGTTTTTGCGCGTGATGCAATACGTTCCATGCTGAAGACAACATAAAGAAACCTGCCACAATAAACACCATACTCGCTATATGAAATGGGTCCCAATGGGCATCACCTTCCAAACCAAAGAAAGTATGTAATAAGTGCCCATTTTCATGCGCAAAGAAGTTAACTTCTGGGTAATTTTCAGTTAACCATCCAGACAAAAAATAGATAGTTAAAGGAAAGCCATACATTTCAGTAAATAGGGCGACAATAAAGGCGGAGAACGCTCCTAGGCTTCGCCAATCAGTTGATGTTTTTGGTTTGACAAAACTAAAGGCAAAAAAGATAAAAATTGCTGAATTCAGTATCACCATTGACCATAAGCCATAATCATATGTCTCATTCATCACTGTTCTCCTTCTTATGCAATTCCTTGCGTCCTTCTTCTAACCCTTGTATGTAGCCATCGCGATAGGCTTCATTTTTATCCGTGAGTTCTTGAAAGCTCTCTTCCTTTTTGTCATCAGGCGCATGTGAATGATCGTGACCATGTTTGCCGTGACTGCCATGCATAAATACATGCATCAAAGGACATAACAGCAAAATTAAATAGGGAAGAAATTGCAGAACATGTTGTCCATGTTCAAAGATTAAAAAATAGGTGGCTGCGGCAATAAGCACCAATGCAGCCCAACCTGTAGGTGTTGACCAAAAATTAGGGTGTTGATTTTTCATATTGCCCTCCTAAACGACCTTTAAGACACCGCGATACATTTGCATCTGACAATGAAACTCATGCTCTCCCGGTGATAAGTTCAATAAGGTAATTTGAGTAATTTCATTTAATTTAAGCTGCTCACTTATCTCCAATGATGGAATAAGCATTGTTTCAGCGCAGGGTGATTGATCTTTGCGCATAAACTTCAGAGTGACAGGCTGGCTAGCAGACACTTGAATTGAGGATGGTGAATACACGCCATCCCTCACTTCAATGAGTACTTCACTATCTTGAACAATTGTTTTATTGGGTTTGTATAGCCAAAACCACCAAACAATCATTGCAATTAACACTAAGCCTAATAAGTTAATTATCATCATTGTGATTCTCCTAATGCTTACTTTCTATGAGTTTTGGGCTTTAAAAAAGCGAAGTCGATTTGCATTTGACACTACGGTCAATGACGAAAACGCCATTGCAGCACCAGCAATTACAGGGCTAAGCAGAATGCCAAAGAAGGGGTATAGAACCCCCGCAGCAAAAGGAATCCCGGCTACGTTATAGACAAACGCGCCAAACAAGTTTTGTTTGATATTTCGTAAAGTCGCTTTGCTTACCGCGATGGCATCAGCAAGGCCATGAAGTGAACCACGCATCAAGGTAATATCCGCGCTTTCAATCGCAACGTCTGTACCTGTGCCTATAGCAAAACCAACATCAGCTAACGCTAGCGCCGGAGCATCGTTGATGCCATCACCTGTCATACCAACGATTTCGCCACTGCCTTGTAGCTCTTTCACCTTGTTGGCTTTGTCTTCTGGCAGCACTTCAGCAAAAAACTCGCTAATGCCCGCTTTTTTGGCAACAGCGGCAGCGGTTTCCTTGTTATCCCCCGTTAGCATGATGACGCGTATACCATTGGCCTGAAGACGTTGGATAGCAGAGATTGAGTCAGACTTGATTGGATCTGCAACAGCAATTATTGCGGCAAGCTCACCATCAACAGCAAAATACATAGGTGTTTTAGCTTCTTTTGCTAAAGACTGGGCTTTTCCAACAAAGCCAGTGAGGTCTATGCCTTTTAACTTCATTAGTTTATCGTTACCGAAAAGCAGGGCTTTATTGTTGCAGTTTGCTTCTACACCAAAACCCGTGATGGCGTTAAAGGCTTCAATTTTTAGTAACTCAATATCCTTATCTAATGCACTTTCAACAATCGCTTGCGCTAAAGGGTGCTCTGAGCCGCTTTCTAAACTTGCTGCAAGCTGTAGTACGTCTTTTTCGTCAGTAGCTTTTGCTAAAACAATATCGGTTACCTTAGGTGCCCCTTCAGTAATAGTGCCCGTTTTATCTAAAATCATGGCAGTGATTTTAGAGGCGGTTTGCAGTGCTTCACCGTTTCGAATTAGCACTCCTGCTTCTGCTGCTTTTCCTACTCCGACCATAACAGACATAGGCGTTGCCAAGCCCAAAGCACACGGACAGGCAATAATGAGTACGGTAGTTGCTGAAACGATGGCAAAAGCAATTGCAGGCTCAGGTCCAAAGTTAAGCCATGCTAGCGCACTTAACACAGAGATGATCATGACAACAGGAACGAAATAAGCTGAAATAACATCGGCCAAGCGCCCAATCGGCGGTTTTGAATTTTGCGCTCGTTTGACCATATTGATGATTTGCGCAAGTGCGGTGTCTTTGCCGACGCGTGTCGCTTTAAACAAAATCATACCTGATTTGTTCAAAGTACCAGCAACAACCTCATCTTCTTCGGCTTTTTCAACAGGCATGGGTTCGCCCGTAAGCATGGACTCGTCAATAGACGTGTGTCCTTCCAATACCACACCATCGACGGGGATTTTTTCACCGGGCTTAACTTTCACAACATCATTCAGCAAAACCTGCTCAATACCAATCTGAACCTCTTTGTTATCACGAACTACTGTTGCAGTTTTAGCCTGCAAGCCGATAAGGCGCTTGATGGCTTCAGAGGTTTTTCCTCTGGCTTTTATTTCTAATGCTAGACCTAGATCAATTAAGCCGATGATCATGGCGGTAGCTTCAAAATAAACATGACGTGCCATCAATGGAACGGCGTCAGGTGCAAACACGACAACCATCGAATACACCCAAGCTGTACCTGTTCCTAAAGCTATTAGAGTGTCCATATTAGCGGAGTGATTTTTAAAGCTTTTCCAAGCGCCAACATAAAAATGCTTACCTGAAAAATACATAACACCAAAAGTTAAAATGCCTACAACCAGCCAAGACATGCGTTCAAGGTTGGTTTCAACCGTCATTTCTCCAACTACAATACTGTAGATCATCAAAGGAACACCGAGTGAAAGGGCAATAAATGTATCGCGCATTAGCTTTTTATAATATGCCCAATCAGCCGCTTCTTTCTCGTCAAGCGCATCTGTTGCAGAGCTATCATCAATTGGCTTCGCGTTATACCCCACAGACTCAACAGCTTTGATCAATTCTTCTGTTTTTGCTGTCCCAGAAACTATTACAGTCCTATCAGCAAAATTCATTTCCGCACTGACTACACCAAAAGTTGCCTTTAACGCCCCTTCAATTTTGCCTACACAGCTAGCACACCCAGCTCCTTCAATGATGAGCTGTTGGTTATGTGATACTTTCTCCAACGTATTCTCCTTACTTTTACACGAAGAGGATTGAGCTTTTGACTGACAGCAACAGCCTGATTCGGTTTCAATATTTGTATTAGTAGTCACCATTTTTCCTCCTATGCCTTTTTTATTTGTTCAAAATTTTCGATGAGATGACAAACCATGTTTGCAGTCGGTGCTTTGTCTTCCATTTCTTCCCATTGAGAAAGAGCTGAAGACATTTTTCCTCGAAGTGCCAACATTGCTTGAAACTGTTTTTCTGTCTCTTCAAGCCGCTCTTTAATAAGACTTCTGACTAATGGACATGCACTTTTACCATCTTCAGATTCATTAATAATTTCCTTGATATCTGCAACGGAAAAACCAAGGTTTCTGGCACTTAAAATGAATTTAAGTCTCGATACTTCTTTATTCGAGTATGACTTGTAGCCGTTCACTGACTTAGCAGGTTTTAACAATCCTAGTCTGGTGTAATAGCGCACCGTATCAGCAGTCGTTCCAAGGCTTTTTGCCAGCTCCGCAACTTTCATATTCACTCCTCAGTTTTTTAGCTAAGTTTGTACTCTCATCTTCAGCTTAGACCTGTGTCTAAGACACAGGTCAAGTACTAATTCTAGTGAATAAGCTAAAAACTAATTTTTTGGTAAAAGAGAAATCTCGGTCAAAATCGACAGCATTAAGTACTGTAAATTGCAATAGTTTGAGAATTTTCATAGTGCCTTTCCAAATATCGTACTAATCGTTCAAAACAATTGATTATTTAAATCAATGAATAAGTCATTCTATTTTTGATGGAAGTGGCGAAAAAAAGACGCACTGATCCTGTGATTAGCCAATAATTGGGGGACGATAAGGTAAGAGATGGATGCCAGAGGCTGGCGGGGGTATCCGTTGAATAATTAAGTCTAAGTTACTATTGTTGCTACTTTCTTCTTCCACTTGCACAAGATAGGCATTTAAATGAAAGCTTGCACAAAAACCACCTTCGCAGCAAAGACAATCACCAGCTTTACATTTTTCACATCCCTCATCAGCATGATTGTGCTTAGCATCTTGTGAATTTTCAGCGTGATGGTGACTATTGCTATCCTTTGTTTGATGATGTATATCTTTGCTTGGTTGCATAATATGCGTATCGGAAGAGTCCTTATGGTGTTCTTCACAATTCATTGGTTTGGCAACGGTAAATCCGTGCTGCGTAAGCAACAGAGTAATTACCACTATTTTAAACCACTTGAAAAGTCCAAACATTTTAATTCCTTATTTATCACCTACAATATTAGCCACTTTATAAAAATAATTTTATGATCTTGATCAAAGTTTGAACTAAAACCTACGTTCTAACCTAGCCCTTAAAGTCTGCTTCAAAACATTTTATACACACTTTTAATATACGAATTACTCTAGTACTGCTGAGTTTACTAGCACCATAGAACTTTTAAAAACAACAGCAAAGCCACCATTGATAGCCACGCTAATCAGCGCTTGGTCTTCAAAAATTATGCTGCCTAGCTTGTAGTCATGTTTGAAATCGGCCACCTCTAATTGGCTGACAATAAAAAGCTCTTCATAAATTGTTATTAAGATGCCAAAATGCCCATATTGACGTATTGCTTGCCTAAATTGTTGAGTATCATTGAGCCACGACATGATTCTCCTTTCTATACTAGGTTGCTTCCAATAAGTAGCTAATCGTTTTTGTTGTGGCGTAGCACTCTCATAGATAGTTTCGAGATCATTTAACAAGGTTTGCAGTAAAGATTCCGCAAGTAAGCTTGACTTCACCATTAAGGAGGAAATGGATTCATTTTGTCCTACTTCAAATTGTTCTTGGAGTAAGATATCTCCGCCATCAAGCATATATGTGATTTTGTGTATGCTTACACCTGCAAATTCTGGTAGATCCACAATGTAAGTTAATGGCGTAGGGCCTCTACCTTTAGGTAAAAGTGAGGGATGAATATTAAAGGCATATTTTATATCTGTTATGGGCAGTCTATATCCATAGTCAGCAACGACAAAAAGAGTTACTCCAGATTTTATATATTCATCAAGTTCTTCTTTAGTCGGTCTTAAAGAATGTGTCATTATCTTATGTATGCCACAAATTCGTTTAACGATACTTGCGTTTTCCTCTACATCATTAATATAAACAGCTTCAACACTAAAGCCTTGGTTAACCATAAATGTTAAACAGTTTGAAAAGAGATTATTTCCGAAATAGAGGACTTTCATATTCAATTGATCCATTCGATAGCGCTAAAGCCAGCAAAAATCAAAGGTTGGTGAAGTAAATAAATCAGTAAAGAGTGTTGACTAAGCAATGTCAAATAAGGGTTTATCGCATGTTGATTGGCGGGAGCCAGACGAAAGATTCGGAAATTTGCAGCCCAGATACCGAGCAAGGGCAAAGCCAACCAAGGAAAAAGAGTAACCAAGTCACTAGGATGTTTTGAAATATATTGTTCAATATAGCTAAAAGGCCAATTCCACGGTATTTCTATCGCTATGTATGCGCTAAAAATAAATAAAGATAGCAGCAAAGCAAGTTTAGGTTTCCCCACCAACCAAACTAATAGAAGTGTTGCAACTGCTATGAAGTGTAAAATACCAAAGTAAATCCAATGTTCTGGCAAGGTAAATAGTGAGGATAAAGTCACTAGTAACGCAGCACTAGATATCTTAACCGTTCGCCAAGCTAATTTCTTCGCTGATATACCACCTTGATAGGAATAAACCAGACTGGCACCAACAGAAAACAAGAACAAACTTACAATTATTGCTCTTAGCTCTTTCCAGAAAAAGCCGTTAGGTATGTCTGTTCTAATATAACCAAAATAGTTTAAATCCCAGACAAAATGAAAAGCTACCATCAATATAATTGCGGTAGCTCTCATTAAATCAATGTAGTTATTTCTTCGCATTAAAGCCAAAACTTGATACCAGCAACAAATGCAGTATCACGAGTATTTTTCCCATTTAACTTAGCAAAGTCGGCTGTATTACCAAATTTATTTGTCCACTCAACGCCAACATAGGGAGCAAACTGGCGGGTAAACTCATAACGAACCCGAAAACCAATAGCACTGCTAGACAAGCCACTACCAAGGTTATTTTGGACGTCATCCTTACCGTAAAGCGTCAACTCTGCTCGTGGTTGAACAATTAACTTTTGAGTAAGTAATAGCTCATACTCAGCTTCGATCGAAAATGCACTATTACCTTGCTCTCCTAAATACGCAGTCATATCAATTTCAAACCAGTAGGGGGCTAGACCTTGTAAACCAAAAGCTAGCCATTTGCGGTTTTCACCTTCGTTATTGTAATCAAGTCGAATACCGACTTGTGTATCCCAATAAGCAGATATTGCGTGGCCCCATAGAAAATCTGTTTGGTTCTCCTCTAAATTACCTTCGCTAAAATCTCCTTCAGTTTTGATGACTAATCTATCAAAAGTAGTGCCATACCATGCCTGAAAGTCAAAAACACCTGCGTTTGTTTGCTCATTATATTCAAGACGATCCCCTAGTAGCGCGTAAAATGAATGCTCATCTGCCAAAGTCAGTCGTTTGTCGCTACTGAGTGCATAAGGGCCTTCAGTCAAAGTTGTACCTGCTGCATAAGCATGGGGGTCTCTAGCATCTTTAGGTGCATCTCCACCTTGTGCTTGCATTTTAGGATCACCCATCTCAGTCATCTCATCTTTTGCAGATACAGATACACTTATAAGGGGCAAACCTATTAATAATAGTCTTAAGGTATTGGTTAGTATTAATTTTTTCATGATACAACTACCTCTCTAAACATACCTGCATCCATGTGGAATAATAAATGGCAATGCCATGCCCAGCGACCTACGTCATGAGGTGTTGTTAAAAAACTAATTCTTTGCGCTGGTTGTACAGGGATAGTATGGCGACGAACCTGTACATCACCTTTTTCATTCTCCAAATCGCTCCACATACCATGCAGGTGCATGGGATGTGTCATCATTGTATCGTTTTGTAAAATAACTCTTAAACGTTGATTATGCTTCATGTGAACTGGCGTGCTTTTTCCAAATTCCAAGCCATCAAATGACCAGCTATAACGCTCCATGTTTCCAGTTAAATGTAATTCAATTTCAGCCTCTGGCTCTTGCTGGTTTGTAATTCCCTCAAGAGAATGTAAATCTGCAAGTGTTAAAACACGGCGTCCATTTTTACGTAAACCTATACCGGGATCATCAAGGTTTGTTCTAGGCATATCAACACGCATATCAACAGAAGCTCCATACTCTGTTTTTGCATGACGCACTTTAGTGCTAGCAACAGCTAATGGGTTTTTAGTCATTCCATGTTTACTATGATCCATTGCCATCGCTCCATGACCCATTGCACTATGATCCATTTTATTAGAATTCATGCCCGACATACCTGCCGTATCAGCCATTGTAGAATGCACACTATCATGGGTCATATTGCCCATCATATCTGTCATCGTTAACCACTCAACGGGGTCTAAAGAAGGTACTGGTGCATCAACGTTAGGTACCATTGATAAAGTACCTTTAGCATAACCTGAGCGATCCATGCTTTGTGCAAAAATCGTATATGCATCATTTTTTGGCTCGACAAGTACATCATAAGTTTCACCGGGACCAAATCTAAATTCATCTACTGTCACAGGTTCAACATTTTGTCCATCAGCTTGTACAACTGTTAACTTCAGCTCAGGTATTCTTACATCAAAAAACGTATTGCTAGAACCGTTAATAAATCTAAGCCTAACCTTTTCGCCAGCTTTAAACATTCCACGCCAGTTTGTCAAAGGCGCACAACCATTCATTAAAAAAGTCATTGCAGATGCTGATAAGTCTGCAAGATCTGTAGGGTTCATTCTCATTTTATTCCACATTTCCCGGCGTTGTAGCGCATTTGAAACGCTGCTATTTGAAATGTCATCAAAAAACTCTGGAACAGTAGGTTGATTAAAGTTAAATACATCGCTCTGTACTTTTAACTTGCGAAACAAATCCATTGGGTCATCATCAGTCCAATCAGACAATTGGATGACATGCTCATTGTCAGCACTAATAATATCCTTTTCTCTTGGCTCAATAATTAATGCGCCGTACATACCTGTCATTTCTTGAAAGCCACTGTGTGAGTGATACCAATATGTGCCGCTTTGTTGCAGCTTAAATTTATAAACAAAGGTTTCACCCGGCATTATACCTTTAAAGCTAATACCCGGTACGCCATCCATTTGATACGGAAGAATGATCCCATGCCAATGAATTGAACTCGGCACTGATAATTTATTAGTTACCCTGATAGTAACGTCATCACCTTCTCTGAGGCGCAAGGTAGGAGCTGGTATTGAGCCATTGATTGTTGTAGCCATTCTTACAACACCTGTGAAGTTTACTGGTGACTCATCTATCACTAAATCTATTACTTCTCCACTTAGTTCGGGCGCAGTACCTGTTGAAGTTCCAGCAATCAAAGATGAAGCTGCATGAAGAACACTTGGAAAAGCAGCTAATACACCGCCAGCAATTACACCTTGTACAAAGCGTCTACGTGGCGTAGAAACTTGATGTAATGGACTTTTAATTCTCATTTTGTACTCCGTTATTTAACCAATAAATTAATGTGACCAATGAATGTGCTTAATCTTCCATTCACCATTTTGTTTTTCCAGCACCATCGTTTCCATGCCTTGATAATCGCGTTCAACACCTTTATGAGTACCTGTAGTTTGACTACGCGACGCAGAGATAGCGGTATTTCCAAGTATCGTCACTTGATGTTCAAGTGTGTCGCTCTTCATCGCTGCTAAATACTTCATATCCGACAACATATGATGATGAGCATATTCATCAGCGCTCCTTTCAACGCGGCCTCACTCGAAAATGGTGACATCATCCGCTAACTGCGCTCTAGCCTGTTTTTGATTGCCAGTTTCAAGTGCTTGATGAAATGCCAAAACAACTTTTGCGGCAGGGGTATCTATACCTTTAAATAAACCTTTGTCTTTGTTCTTATCACCATGAGCGTTTGCTGCGAAACTAAACGTCATTAATAAAACGAGTAATATATTTATTGTTTTCATTTTCATTCTCTCTTTTAGGTTTTAATTTGCAGGGCCAACAACACTAGTAAGCCCAGCCGTTACAGATAAAATGGCAAAAGCTACTACCATTTCTATCGAGATAGATTTAGATAAAGCCTCTCTGCCTTGACTATTTTTAAGTTGTGGAACGAGTATTAGTTTATGTTTAGCAGCAAGTGCCAAAATAGACACTACAAGGGCCAATTTAAACAACAGTGTTTGTCCGTAACTTGAGCTTATTAGTGCGTCAAGACTTCCGACCAATTGAATCACGAGCCAGAGGCCTGCTACCAACAATAGGCTCAATGTAAAACTTGCTTGTTTGCCAAAGCTTTCCATCAGCAAATGAAGTTCTGCATAACTTAGCTGATGGCAAGCCTGTTTTAGTGGCAATAACGCCCCAAACCACCATGCCATAACGAGCACATGCAAAATAAGCAAGCCTTTTTCAATTGTGCCTAACTCAGAAATATGACCCAGTAACGTGAATGAGTATGCAAGGATTAATAAACTCAACATTAAAGCGCTTTGTTTTAAGTACGAGTTCACAGCGAGTTTGAACCTTAAAGCTAAAGCGATTATTGCGGTAACTAGCCCAAGCGCTCGAAGCAAAGCTCCAGTGCCGACAGAGGAGTCCCACATAATAGCCAATATATCAGCGTCTATCGCCCCCTGAATTCCCTCTTCTGCCATTGCACCAGTACTGGCAAAGAACCAAGTAATATTAGCGATCAAAGCCATAACTATATAAGTTCTTGTCCACGTTAAATTCGCTATTACAGCATTAGTATGAGATTCATTATTCTCAAATATTTGCCTGAAAAATGTATAACCTGCAATACAGGCAAAGCCGACGTAAAATACAATTTTTGACAGTACAATGACTGTATTCCAGATATACATTTCCATATCAATCACACCGCCTATTTTAGTGAACCATAAAGCCGAAGCTATGTTTCATTTTATGACCATCGTTACCTAAGAAGGTTACATCCACAGCGTAGTTTGCAGGAGCTAATTTAGGTAGTTTCCATGTAAATTTGCTAGTAGCGACTTTAGAAGGCTCGAATCCAAATTTAAATTCTTCGCCTTGTTTATTGGCCAATGAAACTTTTACAACCCGTACCTCTTTGGTGAACACCAAAGTTAACTCTTCTGGAGGATTCATTAGCATTGCATTATCAGCAGGCACACTTTTTTCAAGATGCACATGCGCAAATACCGCACTACTAAAAACGACACTGATTACGGTTAAAAATTTAATTAGTTTTTTCATATTTACCTCTATTTTAGTTTATTGAAATTGCTATTTATGGTTTCTTAACTTCGCTAAGCATTACTTTTTAGCTCCGCCTTAGAAAGCTCCTTGTTAAAGGCGTTTAATTCTGGCTTTTTAACGATTGAGTAAATTACTGGGAGCACAATAAGAGTGAGTAGCACAGCACTTGTCATTCCGCCTACCATAGGTGCAGCAATACGACTCATAACCTCCGAACCTGTTCCTGTACCATATAAAATGGGCATCAAGCCGATAATGATTGTTGCAACTGTCATCATTACTGGACGAACTCGTAAGCCTGCACCGTGCAATAATGCATCTTGATATGCATCATCAGAGATAGGTTCAGCTCGCTCTTCAGCTTTTTCCTTAAGCTCAGCAAGTGCCTGATTGAGATAGACCAACATTATCACACCAATCTCAACCGCTACCCCAGCTAGAGCAATAAAGCCCACGCCAACAGCCACAGAGAAGTTAAACCCTTCCAGATACATCAACCATAAGCCACCAATCATCGCCATCGGCAAGGTAACGATAATGATAGCCACCTCACTAAACGCTCTGAAGTTTAAGTAAAGTAGAATAACAATAATGGCGAGTGTTAAAGGCAATACATAGGTGAGCTTTTCTTTCGCTCTTTCCATATATTCGTATTGCCCAGCCCAAGTAATTGAATAACCTGCTGGTAGTTTTAGTTTATTAGCCAAGTGTATTTTTGCACTTTCAACATAAGTACCTACGTCAACACCGTCTATGTCGATAAACGTCCAGCCATTTAATCGAGCATTTTCACTCTTAATCCCCGGCGGACCATTTTCTACTCGGATATCTGCGACATCACCTAGTGCAATGCGTTGACCACTTGGTGTTACAACAGGTAATCGTGATAGCTGCTCAGGAGAGTCTCGATAGTCTTGCGGATAGCGTAAGTTAACAGGGTAACGCTCTTGACCTTCTACCGTTTGGGTAACGTTCATACCACCAATAGCTGTAGAAACCACTTGTTGAACATCTTCGATGTTTAACCCAAAGCGACTTGCCTTATCGCGTGAAATATCAACCTTGATATATCGTCCACCTGCAACTCGCTCTGAGTAAACTGATGCTGTGCCTGTAACTTCGGGTAAAATTTGCTCTATTTGTTGGCCGATTTCCTGAATCACATCAAGCTCTGGTCCGGCGACTTTAATACCCACAGGCGTTTTTATGCCTGTTGCTAACATGTCGATTCGGGTCTTGATTGGCATAACCCAAGCATTCGTTAAGCCCGGAAACTTAACCAATTTATCAAACTCAGCTTTTAACGATTCAGTAGTCACACCTTCTCGCCACTGCTCTTGTGGCTTCAATTGAATAAAGGTTTCAATCATGGTTAAAGGTGCAGGATCGGTTGCAGTTTCAGCTCTTCCTACTTTACCAAATACAGTTTCAACTTCTGGCACAGTGCGAATAAGCTTGTCTGTTTGCTGCAATAACTCCCTTGCTTTACCAATTGAAATACCGGGATAGGTAGTAGGCATATACATGAGATCGCCTTCATCCAATGGCGGAATGAATTCACTACCAATTTTATCGACAGGCCAAAAGCCAACGATAGTCACTAATATTGCTGCTACTATTGTCGATTTTGGAAACTTCATGACTTGCTTTAAAACAGGCATGTAGATAGCAATCAATAATCGGTTTAACGGGTTTTTCTTTTCAGAAACAACTTTGCCTCGAATAAAGTAGCCCATCAAAACAGGCACCAATGTGATCGCCAAACCTGCTGATGCCGCCATTGCATAGGTTTTTGTATAGGCGAGCGGAGAGAACATTCTTCCTTCTTGCGCTTCCAAGATAAATACAGGTAAGAATGAGACTGTAATGATCAGTAAGCTAAAAAATAGTGCAGGGCCTACTTCACTCGCAGCCTTAGCAACAATTTGCCAGCGATTTTCATCTGTTAGTGGTGTTTTCTCCATATGCTTGTGCATATTTTCAATCATCACTATTGCACCATCAGTCATCGCACCAATCGCAATAGCGATACCGCCTAAAGACATAATGTTGGCATTGATGCCTTGCATATACATGATAATGAACGACACCAAGATACCTAATGGCAGAGTAACAACTGCCACAATAGATGAGCGAAGATGAAATAGGAAAGCCACACAGACAATAGCAACGACTGCAAGCTCCTCTAGCAACTTGCTCCAAAGATTATCAACAGCACGATCTATTAACTTCGATCTGTCATAGACAGGAACAATCTCCACCCCCTCTGGTAAAGAAGATTTGAGCGACTCAAGCTTTTCTTTTACCCCATTTATGGTTTGTTGAGCGTTTTCACCAAAGCGCATAACGACAACACCACCAACAACTTCGCCTTCGCCATTAAGTTCTGCGATACCACGGCGCATTTGAGGCCCTAAATTTACGGTAGCAACATCACCAATACGCAATGGCGTGCCTTGCTCGTTAATACCAAGTGGAATTTTCTCTATGTCTCCAACTGATTGAATATATCCCGTAGCAGTAACCATATATTCAGCTTCCGCCATTTCCACAACGGATGCGCCAGTTTCTTTATTGCCTCGTTTAAGTGCCATTTGGATATGACTTAACGGCACGTTATAAGCTCTGAGCTTGTCGGGATCGACTTGTACCTGATATTGCTTAACCATACCGCCAACGGCGGAAACCTCAGACACGCCCGGAACAGTTTGTAGTTCATACTTTAAAAACCAGTCTTGAATACTTCTTAATTGGCTTAGATCATGGTTTCCTGACTTATCTGTTAAAGCGTAGATGTATACCCAACCCACACCTGTCGCATCAGGTCCTAATTGTGGTTTTGCCGAATCAGGCAGGCTTGATGCTACTTGGCTTAAGTATTCAAGTACTCTGCTTCTAGCCCAATACAAATCAGTATCATCATCAAAAATGATATAGACGTAGGAATCACCAAAAAATGAGTAACCACGAACAGTTTGCGCTCCCGGTACTGACAACATGGCTGTAGTAAGGGGAAACGTCACTTGATCTTGCACTACTTGTGGTGCCTGTCCCGGATAGCTCGTCTTAATTATCACCTGCACATCAGAAAGATCGGGGAGTGCATCTACTGGTGTTTTTTGTAATGAATACAAACCACCAAACGCGATAATTAAGGTAATCAACAAAACAAAGAAACGATTGCCGATAGACCATCTAATAATTGATTCAATCATTATTTTTCTCCCACTTAATGATTAGAATGATCAACAGCAGCTTTATTTTCCTTGCCGTGTTGTTCATCTGATTCAAGAGAAATGTCAGTGATAACTAAGTCATCTCTAACCTCAAAAGTGAAAGTGACATTATCACCGACATTGAAATCAACCATTTCTATATTGTCCGCGATGATAAAATCCATCGTCGCAGCAGGTCTATCCCATTTCTCTATTGGGCCTCTGCTAATATTTAGAATCCGTGTATCAATATCAATCGCATTGATCAAACCAGATACTGTTGCTGATGATACTTCAGGCTCACTCATGATATGAATTCCAGTAATTTCATATCCACCGTCTTCGGTTTTGCTCACTTCAAAGTGCAAAGATTGACCTGACTTTAATGAGTCAATATCGACTTTTTCAGCCACAGTAAAATCCATAACCATTTCAGGCCAATCCCAAGCTTCAGCAGGGCCATGTGAAATATTAACCATGCGGTGCCCTGCCATAACACTATTAACATCCCCTTGCATCCAAACAGAGTTAGGCACTTCATCATGAGTCATTCGTTTAAAGTCAGAGCTTTTACTTGATTCAGAATCAATCAAGAATTGGGCAGATGTCACCACAACGTCATCTTCATTTAAGCCGTCTAATATTTCGATGCTGTCGATATCAACCCGGCCAATAGTCACTTCAATAGATTTAAATTGCCCATCACCTAACGCAAGTACTACTCTGTCCTGTTTACCTGTTCTAATAACGGCTTCTTTAGGCACGAGGATGGTGCTATCAGCTTGATTAGCGTGAATAGATACTTGTGCAAACATATTTGGTTTTAATTGATAGTCTGTGTTATCAAATTTCAATCTCACTCGGAGTGTGCGTGTTTTACTGTTCAATGTTGGATAAACATAATCAACGACACCAGCCCAGTCCTCACCGGGTAAATAATCCAGTGTCATTGATACAGGAAGTCCTTTTTTAATTAAGGCTGCGTCACGTTCAAACACTTCTGCTTCAACCCAAACTTGATCTAGCTGGCCAATGCTTAATAAGGTGTTTCCCGGCTTTACATAAAAACCTTCTCTAACCTTCAAACCATCGACAACACCTGCTTGTGGTGAATAAAAGGTAATTGTTTGCTGAACCTTTCGTGTCTTTTCTAGCTTTTGAACAAAGTCTGCTGAAAGCTGTAACGCTTTTAGGCGATCTTTGGCTGCTGAAATTAAAGAACTATTGTTGCGCTTTAACGCTATTAACAGCTCTTCCTGAGCATTAACTAACTGAGGAGAATATAGTGTATAAAGAGGTTGCCCTTTCTCTACAGGGTTACCTGCTGCTTTGATGTAAAGTTTATCAATCCAGCCATCAACCCGTGGGTGGATATGAATTAGCTTATCTTCATCATATTGAACGTAACCTACCGTTGAGATTTCAGTATGCATATTTTTCAGTTCAACAGGTGCAGTGCGAACCCCAAGGTTATTCACTACATGAGGCGCAATTTTTACTGCTCCGGGGCCAAAGTCATCACCAGATGATCCTTCCTCATACACAGGAATTAAATCCATCCCCATAGGCGACTTACCGGGCTTGTCCCGGCGGTAATTAGAATCCATCGGTGCAACCCAATACAGCGGTTGTTTCTCTGCTGATGTAGCTTCATCAGTATCACTGTTTGAGCCTGCACCTTGATATAAGCTCAATGCTCCTGCACCTAGTGCTGCCCCAATAATGACGGCAATAATTGTTTTCGTATTCGTTGACATTATTTTTCTCCAAATTGCTTATTGGATAAGTGCTGATTAGTTTTGTGCGAAGTGTGCAATGGCTTATGTTCAGCATTTGATTTAGATTGAGAATGCGCAAAGAAATAGTTGATGCGAGTAACTGTTTTAAGTGCATCAACATCAATTCTTAAAGCTGATATTCTGGTATTTAATTCGGCAATTCTTGCTCGAACAACTTCGGCAAAATCGCCATCATCATTGGTGTAAGCCGTCAAAGACGCTTCCGCTTGGTCATGAGTTTGTTTAAGGAGTTGTTCTTGATAGATAGATTGTCTATCAGATAAACGCTTAAGCTGTCTAAGTTCCTTTTCCACCGCACTGATCATTTGCTTTGTCAGCAATAGTTTCTCGGTTTTAACAGCCTCTGAATCTGCAATAGAAGCTGCAACTTGCTTATCTTGTCTGTTCTCGGTAAACAACGGTAAATCAAACGTTACCCCAACAGAAAATAAATCAGCTCGGCTATCACCAGAAGGCATATTGTCACGATAGGCATAGCTCGCATTAACACCCCATTGCGGCTTATATTGCTGTTTAGCTAATTCAATTCCTTTTTCTGAAGATTTGCGTTTTATATCAATTGCAAGTATGGCTGGGTGATTCGAAAGCTCCTGAGCCAATAGATTTCTTGAGTAATTAGATGCTTTTAGGACTGTTGGATTATTCAAAGTAATTGCAGGTAACTTTTTAGAAACCCTAAACTCTAATGGTTGCGCGTCAAAGTTGAATGATTCATTCAAACGATCCGCATCGTAAATATGAAGCCACTCATTGAGACGAGCGATTGTCGTTTCTAGTTTCTGCTTTTGCGAAGTTAATCTGTCATCTAACTGCACGATTTCCAACTGAGCACGAATAACATCTTGCTGTCTAGTTTTACCAACAACGTTTGAATAGCTAGCTTTAGCCACTTCCGCCATCTGCTCAAAGAGAGACCAATCATCTTCAATCAATTTAATAGTTTGTTGGGCTAAGTAAGCATCTAACCAAAGTTGTGACACTTGGCTTTTCAACTTAGCTTTACGATCCTCTCGTAACAGTGGAAATTTCGTGGACTCAATTTGTAACTGGTCTTTCTTGATCTCTAGACTGTCGCCTCTCGGAAACATTTGAGAGACGCCAACCTTTAGCTGAGTCATTCCTTCCTGATCTAAATCCCAAGTATCTGTTGGTAAATTCATTATCCCTAGCGATACTTTCGGATCAGGCAAAGTACCTGAAGCAATACTTCTATTTTCAACTGCACTTTGTTTCAATCGGCTACCATGAAGCCAAGGATCATTTTGCTGAGCTAAGGTGATAGCTTGTTCAAGCGACACTACTTTCTCAGCTTGAGCTGAGAATACAGATAAGCCGAGTATTAATGCAGTTGAAAGTGAAGTAAGGTTTGAAGAGTTCAATTTCATTAGAATTGCTCCTCGTATGTCTTAACTTTTGCATAAACTTTGCTCGTTCCATCTTTAAATAGAATTAACACGTTGTATGGCATAAAGCGGTCATCGACTTCCATACCGGGAGAGCCAACTGGCATTGCTGGAACTGAAAGCCCAATCGCATTGGGATGTTCTTCTGATAAGAACTGCTGAATAAATTTAGCAGGTATATGACCTTCAAAGGCAAATCCATTTCTACTCACTGCCGTGTGGCATGAACGGTAATTAGGTTTGATACCATACTTAGTTTTGATGTTGCCGATGTTTCGGAAATCTTTGGAATGCGCAACGATCCCTTTGTCTTCAATATGAGTTATCCATTTTTTACAACACCCACAAGTAGGGGTTTTATAAACGATTAACTCCAAAGGTGTTACGTCGTTATTGTGTGCATGGTTATGTTCGTTGGCGTTTGCAAACGCAGGTGAAAGCAGCATTACTACTGCTATTTTTAAATACTTATTGATCATTTTTGCCCCCCAGACATCGCTGGAAAATATCTATAGCGCTACGACGCTATATTGACTAACAGAAAAATTAATTACATGTGCGCGAAATTTGGACGCACTAATCCTGTATTAGGCAAAAATTGGTGGACGATAAAGGGAAGTGGAAATTGAATGAGGTTGTTTAGATTGCAGAGCAGCTACAGATTCACTGAATATTTGAATATCTGTCGAATCAATACTGGAATTTAGGACTGCCGTAGATGAGCAAGCATTTGTAGGACAAACACATTCAACACCACAACAATCTTCTGATTGACCGTTACTGCTTTTATTCATATCACCATGCTCCATTCCTTCATGATGACTCATCTTGGAATGTTCCATGTTCATGTGTGATTCGTGAGAACCTAATGACATTTCGCAAGACATAGCAGAATACGCAAATGCTTGCCCTACAAAGGCAACCAGCATAAGCGTTATTACTAAGACTTTTGAAAGTGGTTTAAACATAAAGTTCTCTTAAGAAAAATACCATCACAATACTAAATTAAAGTCATATCTAAGTAAATGATAAACCGTGGTGCTTTTAAAAATTTTGATTAATACAGGAGAATAGTGAATATAGTCGAGAAAAAATAACTAATTAATCACCAGTATGAGAGCAACAATTATGTCCTTCCTGAATTGGTGGACACTTTACTGTTCCATATGAACAGTAAACACAGCAGTCACCCTTTAATGGTTTTAACAAAACTTTGCACGATTCACATTCATAATACCACTGACAAGCGTTTGTCGGCATTTCTTCAATTTTACTATACCCACATTCTGGACATGTAATAGTCGACTTTAGCTCTATACGTTGCATGTTTGCTCCCTTACTGGTTTTACGATATCCAAAACCGACATAACGACCATTAAGCAAATACCAAAGTAAAATAGGTATGTGCTCCAATCATATTGCCAAAGAGGATAAAGCGTTAATAGCACTGCTACAGGCCCAAGAATGCTGAAGGCAGCTCTGGTATGGCTTTTATTTTTGTGCCAGTTGTATAAGTTTACTAGTAGCGCCAGAGTTGCAAATATAGGTAACAAGGTATTTACAGCAATCCCCTCAAAATGAGAAAGAAAACCTAACCCCAACGCTGATGCTAATGAACCAAGTGCAGGGAAACACCCTGTACAACTAAGTGCTGCAAGCCAAACCCCGCATGAGCCAACTTTATCTAAAATTTTATTTATCATTTGAAAGTCTATTGGTTGATATTACCAGCACTTTAAACTCCGTACATGAGTACGGAGTCAATCATTTTAATGAATCAATAATAGGGCAATATGTTGGATCATCGTTTTGTATACAGGTATTTGTCATATCCACAATTACTTTCTCTAAACGTTGAAGGTCGCTAATTTTTTCTCGAATGATTGCTAACTTTTGTCGGCTTAATAACTCAACTTGAGCGCAGTCGTTGTCCATAGACATTAGCGATTTAATTTCTTTTAACGTAAAGCCGAGCATTTTGGCTTTTGTGATGAACCTAAGTTGTCCTGCTATTGTTTCGTCATATTGTCTATAACCTGATATTGGTTTTGTAGGTTGTGTAATAAGTCCTTCTCGCTCATAAAAACGAATGGTTTCTACGTTTAAATTTAATGATTGTGCTAATTTACCAATGGTTTTCATAATTGCCTTTGCGACTAAGAATAGCTCAAAGCAGAATTTAGATTAACTATCCAACGACTTAATAATACCGCATCCTTCAATGGTATTATCAGAATTGCATGTACTTGCCATATGTTGTAATTCATTTTTTAAGGCCTTTAATTCTTTCATGCGTTTGTTGACTAAATTTAATTGCTGCTTAATCAATTCATTCACACTAGAGCAGCTTTCTTCTGGCTTATTCTTTAATTCAATAAGACGTTTGATATCATCAAGAGATATATCGAGGCTGCGACAATGCTTAACGAATTCCAGCTCTTTTAACGCCTTATTGGAATACAACCTAAAGTTACCCTCAGAGCGCTCAGGATCTGAAAGCAACCCTTCTCTTTCATAATACCTAATTGTTTGTATTGAACAGCCTGATGTTTTCGATAATTCGCCAATTTTCATAAACCTTTCCAATAAACTTGACTCTATAGTTACTATAGGTTTTATAGTTAAAGCATACAAGTTAATAAGGGGTAAAAATGTGTGATAAGTATCTAACCAAGACCAGCATAGTCAATTTTGAACACAAAAATATCCAATCCCTCATAAATCAACGAAGGTGGAAAAGCTTGGATGATTTCAACAAAATTGGTGCGGCCTACCAATTTGTTAAAGATGAAATATTATTTGGCTACAATGAAAGCGATGACATTTCTGCAAGCAATGTTTTAGCGGATGGTTACGGACAATGTAATACCAAAGGTAACTTACTGATGGCCTTGTTACGAGGGTTAGGTATTCAATGCCGATTTCACGGGTTCACCATTGCTCAGCAATTGCAAAAAGGTGCTATTCCAACGTATGTCTTTTGGTTAGCGCCGAAATACATTATCCACAGTTGGGTAGAGGTTTACTTTGATGGACGTTGGATCAACTTAGAAGGCTTTATCTTGGATGAGCAATATCTCACTTCGTTACAACAGAAATTTAGCGAAGAAAAAGATAACTTTTGTGGTTATGGTGTTGCGACAAAATGCTTCTCTACTCCAGATATAAATTGGCGCGGAACTGATACCTATATTCAAAAAGAAGGTATTCATGATGATTTCGGACTTTATGACTCTCCTGATAAGTTCTACCAAGAAAAAGGCACTAATTTGTCAGGCGTTAAACGTTGGATGTATCAACGAGTGATCCGTCACCTGATCAACTTCAATGTCGCCAACATTAGAAAGACGACAGTACTGGAGGTGCAAAATGCACAACCATAATCATAGTCATCAACATGGTAAAGATGACCGTATTGGTTGGGCATTTTTCCTTAATGTGACATTCACTATTATAGAATTTATAGGTGGTTGGCTCACTAACAGTACGGCGATAATGGCAGATGCAGTTCACGATCTTGGTGATAGTCTTTCAATAGGTTTTGCGTGGATTTTAAGTCGTTTTTCAGATAAAGAAGCATCAGATAAGTTTAGTTATGGTTATCGTAGACTTACACTCTTTGGCGCATTGATAAACAGTATTGTTTTAATCATTGGCTCAATTTGGATTTTATTTGAAGCAATTCCAAGGCTGTCCAATCCTGAAATGCCTGTTGTCGAGGGGATGTTAGGGCTAGCGATACTCGGCGTTGCCGTTAACGGATATGCTGTATTAAAATTAAAAGCTGGAGAAACCTTAAATGAAAAAGTACTTACATGGCACTTGCTTGAAGACGTACTTGGCTGGGTTGCTGTGCTTATTGTATCTATTGTGCTGTTATTTGTAGATTTGCCCATTTTAGATCCGTTACTATCTATTGGCTTCACATTGTTTATCTTGTTCAATGTTTTTAAAAATCTGAAATCAACAATTGTCTTGTTTCTTCAGGCCGCGCCAGATGAAGAAACTCAAGAAAGTATAAAAGAGTCGCTAACTAACCTTCCAGAAGTTAATGGCGTACATCATCTGCATTTTTGGTCGTTAGATGGCGAAAGTCACGTATTAACCGCTCACATAGAATTAGTCGAAAAAATTGACGTTGATGAATTAATTAAACTTAAGGAACAAGTGGCTAAGAGACTTTCTGCCTATCGCTTGTCTCATACAACCATTGAATTTGAGTTTCCTAAAGAAACTTGCCGAGATGATGCGAATTAAACTTTAAAAATTAAAATAAAAAGATTAAATATAAAAGCAGCTTAAACATAAATTAAGCTGCTTTTTTGTTTTTAAATTTCGTCAGATTGCTGTTTACTACTCTCAGCGCCATGCGCCCATTGATATAAAATAGGCAATACAAACAAAGTTAAAATTGTAGAAGATATAATACCGCCGATAACAACTGTTGCTAGTGGTCGTTGCACTTCTGCACCAATTCCAGTGTTTAACGCCATTGGAATAAAACCTAAACTTGCGACCAGTGCCGTCATTAAAATAGGTCTTAAACGAATGATGGCACCTTCAATGATCGCTACGTAAAGGTCGCCTTTTTCATGCCAAAGATCTCGAATAAAAGCCAACATAACCAAGCCATTTAATACGGCAACACCTGACAATGCTATGAAGCCGACACCTGCCGAAATAGATAAAGGCATGTCTCTTAAATAAAGAGAAATTACGCCCCCAGTTAATGCTAACGGTACACCACTGAAAATGATCAATGCATCTTTTAATGAACCAAATGCAATAACCAAAATACCTAAGATAACAATTAGTGTGATCGGCACAACTAAGCTTAATCTTTTACTCGCTGACTCTAGCTGTTCAAAGGTTCCGCCATAATCAAGCCAGTATCCTGCTGGAATTTCTCCTTCCTGATTAATTTTAGCTTTCACTTCTTTGACAAAACCGCCTAAATCTCTACCACGAACATTGACGGTAACCACAACTCTTCTTTTACCGCTCTCACGGCTAATTTGAGCAGGTAAAGACTCAGATTTAAGCTCTGCAACTTCTTCAAGTGGCACATAGTTACCATTCTCAAGTGGAAGCGGCAGAAATTTCAAACCATCAATATCCGTTCTAGTTTGCTCCGGTAGACGAACAACTAACTCAAATCGTCTGTCTCCTTCATAAATGATCCCCGCAGATTCCCCCCCTATTGCAGTGGCAACCCAGTCTTGCAATTCGGTAACGTTCAATCCATACCTACCAAGTGCTTCGCGTTTAGGGATTACCGATAAAGATGGAACACCTGTGACTTGTTCCATTCTGGCATCTGCTGCACCATCTACGGTTTTCACAATATTTAGAATATCTTTTGCGGTAAGTAATAACCGATCCAAATCATCGCCAAATACTTTGATGCCCACATCAGCTCTAACGCCAGAAATCAATTCATTGAAACGCATTTGAATAGGCTGAGTGAATTCATAGTTGTTGCCCGGAATGTTTTTCAGTACCTCTTCCATTTCTTCAACTAATTCACTCTTTGGCTTTGAAGGTTCGGCCCAATCTTTACGTGGTTTTAAAATAACAAAGATATCAGCAATACTCGGTGGCATTGGATCAGTTGCTACTTCTGGTGTGCCGATGCGCGAGAATACTTTATCAACTTCAGGAAACGCTTTAATACGTTGCTCAAGTACTTCTTGCATTTCTACTGATTGCTCTAGGCCAGTCGATGGAATTCTTAATGCCTGTAGTGCAATATCACCTTCATTTAATTGAGGAACAAATTCTGTCCCAAGCGTAGTTGCTAACCAAAGGCTATACCCCATTAACAGCGTTGAGAATGAAACAATAATCCAACGAAATTTCATCGCCATTTTTAACAATGGTTCATAAATAGACTTGGTTGAACGAATAACTACACTTTCTTTTTCGCTGATTTTACCTTTCATAAACACAGCTACAGCAGCAGGAACCAGTGTAACTGAAAGGATCATTGCGGAAATTAACGCCATAACGACAGTTGCCGCCATAGGGTGGAACATTTTCCCTTCAACGCCAGTTAGCGTGAAAATGGGGATGTAAACAACAGTGATAATTGCCACACCAAACAAGCTTGGACGTATCACTTCTGAAGTGGCTTCAAAAACGGTATTTAGGCGTTCTCTTAAGTCTTGCCTATGACCGTTGTGTTGGGCCTGTGCTAACCTACGGACAGAGTTTTCAACGATGATTACAGCCCCGTCCACTATCAAGCCAAAGTCCAATGCGCCGAGACTCATTAAATTGGCAGATACTCCTGCTTGCACCATACCTGTGATTGTCATTAACATGGAAATAGGGATAACAGCAGCGGTAATGAGAGCTGCACGTAAATTTCCAAGTAGAATAAATAACACAACAATAACTAAAAGCGCACCTTCAACGAGGTTTTTGGTAACGGTTGCAATCGCTTTATCTACTAATGTTGTTCTGTCGTAAACAGGCTCAGCGGTAATGCCCTTTGGCAGAGATTTTTGTATTTCGCTGAGCTTCTGTTCAACTGCTAAGGCAACGGTGCGAGAATTCTCACCAATCAGCATCATGGTTGTACCAAGCACTGTCTCAATGCCATTACGAGTAGCAGCCCCTGTTCTAAGTTCTTTGCCAATAGCAACATTGGCAACATCACTTATTTTTACAGGAATACCATTGTTCTTTTTGATGATGACATTGAGGATCTCATCTATTGTCTCAAGTTGCCCAATGGAGCGCACTAACACTTGCTGTCCGTTTTGTTCGATATAACCTGCGCCACGGTTGTCATTGTTTTTACGTAATGCATCAGATATTTCTTCAAAGGTTACCTGATGAAAAAGTAATTTTTCGGGTTTAGGCGTTATGTGATATTGCTTGTTGTAGCCGCCGATACTGTTGACCTCAATGACGCCTTTAACTTGAGCCAATTGCGGTTTAATGATCCAGTCTTGTATTTCTCTTAAGGCAATAGCGGTATAAGGCTCTCCATTAGGCATTTTAGCGTCAGGAGAAGCTTGTACGGTATACATAAATATTTCGCCAAGCCCTGTCGAAATAGGACCCATTTCTGGCTCTAAGCCAGAGGGAATAACGCCTTTTATCGCAGCTAATCTTGCATTGATTAAGTTGCGAGCAAAATAAATATCGGTTCCCTCTTCAAAGATAACGGTTACTTGAGATAATCCATATCTTGACAGGGAGCGGGTGTGAGACAGCTTTGGCAATCCGGCTAAGGCTGTTTCTACAGGAAAGGTCACCCTTTGTTCCGCTTCCAAAGGTGAATAACCGGGGGCAGAAGTGTTTATTTGTACCTGCACGTTTGTTATATCTGGAACAGCATCAATGGGAAGTTTTTGATAACTCCACATACCAACGCCGATGATTACCATCAGCAAGCTTAATACTAAATAGCGCCTATTTATTGCAAGACGCAAAATTGATTCAATCATATTGCGTCTCCTAATCGTCGTCTTCTACTTCAGATTTCAATATATCTGCTTTTATCAGATAACTGTTTTTGTTTACATATTCAGTGTCTTTACTGAGGCCACCAATAACCTCGATATAGTTCTTATCTGAACGTCCTAATACAAGCGGTGCAAATTCGTACTCTTCATCTTCTTTAACAAATACACCTAATTGTCCCCCCAGTTCTTGGATAGCAACTTTCTCAACGGCTAAATCCACCTTGAATTGATTTATTTTGACGTTGCCTTTTAATAATTGACCTGACGTTAGCTTTAACTCAGTGTTGTTTAATCGTACCCGTGCCAATACATAAGGTTGGTCTTTAGCTGGAATAATATTAGTGATGACTGAACTGAATGCGTGTTCACCTTGCTCAATATCAACATGCTGACCGACTTTGATTTGATTATATTGGCTGGTAAACACCTTAAATTCAGCCCACAAGGTGTCAAAATTGACGATTTCAAACAAGCTAGTGTTTTGCGTGATACCGCCAACATTTCCATTTCTCTGTAAAACTACCCCAGAAACAGGGGACGTTATTTTATAGGTATTTAAGCTTTCGTTAGATTCAATAACGGCCAATAGATCTCCTTTTTTTACCTTATCACCAACAGTGGAGTTAATTGTCTTTATAACGCCGTTATATCTAGCGCCAACTTGAAATAATTGTTCAGCGCCTATCGTCGTAGCGCCGTATACAGGGATAGTTTGGTTCAACGTTTTTGAAGCTAAATAGGCTGTTTCAACACCAAGCCTTTTTGCCATGTTATTGTTTATTTTGCTAATGCCTTCTTCGCCTTCATGTTCATCTTCACTAGCGATAACACTTTGAATGGGTGATAGATACCCAATAAAAATCAATAGTGCGAGTAAATAGTTTTTCATTTTGAATTCCTAAACGATTCAGTTAATAACTGAATCAATAAATTGTTATTAAACTTAAAGTGATGTTTATTTAGAGTGACAGCGCTTCGTTTGTTAGTTTTTCTATCTCTGCGCCATAAATTAGGGCAGCAGATGCCGCATCAATGAGGGTTCGCCGAGCATTTAACAGCTCTTGTCTAGCCGATACATAATCAAGATATCCATATCGACCTTTTTGATAGGCGTCTTGAGTATCTTCCAGTGCATCTTCAAGCATTGGGATAACCGACTGCTTTAATGAATTAGCTGTTAATATGGCTTGTTTTCTATTGGAGTATGCTCGTAGTAAGTGATTTCTAAACCTCAACTTAGTCGCCTCTTTCTCTATGGCAACTTGGTCACGCTCTGCTAGCGCACTAGCGATTGCACCAGAATTTCGCTTTTCAGCAAACAAAGGTAAGCTAAAGCCTGCGACCAGTGCCGTATCATTGACTTCTTGAGAGCGCCTAACACCAACAGACCATTTGATATTGGCCGTTGACTCTGTTTTAGCCAACTGTAATTCGGCCTCTTTTAGTCGCTGCTCACTTGCATAAACTTGAATAGCAGGGTTTTTCTCTAATTTCGCAAAGAGACTACTAAAATCACTATCATTGCCAAACTGAAACAGATCACCTTTTACTTCAGAGAAGGTTACAGAGTTTTCCCCCCAGTAGGCTGCTAATGAGAGCTTCAAATATTCCAAGCGCTTTTGTTCAGATTGAAGGGTGAGGTTAGCCTGAGCAATAACTGCTTTTGAGCGTTTCACTTCAGCCTCAGGAGTAGCACCTGCGCGGTTACGTTGAGATACAATCTCTAACGTTTCTTTAGCTAAACTCAGCGCATTTTCTGCCAATATTACTCTTTGTTGGGCTGCAAGTACTTCCACGTACTTCTCAGTGACTTGAGCCATTAAGTTAAGCGCTGCCACCTCTTTTTCAGCATTGAGTAGTGCTCTGGATTTTGAAACAAGTCCAATTCGCGCTGAGCGTTTATCTCCCATTTCGATAACTGAAGATAGGGCAATGGTTAATTCAGCACTGTCGAATGCATTAAATTCACCTGAGCCTGCAAAGTTCTCAGCTTCAATTTCTAGTTCATATGCGGGATTTAAACTTGCTGTTTGTTCTTGTCCTGTTAATGCCGTTTGCTTGAAATCAAATATTTTAAGTTCGGGATTTTGTTTAAGCGTCCACTGAATTGCCTCTTGAAGATTTAACGGCTTTTCGAAGGCATAAACATTAAATGTAAAAAGTGACAACGCGAGAAACGCGATATATTTAAGCCGAGGTGTTACACACCTCAAAATTGCTATCTTGCGATGCACACAGGTATTAAGTGCCATGTATACTTTCCTATAAATTTATATGTTTTTTTCGGTCATTAACATTTGACCTTTCATAATTTTCTATAAAATTTAGGCGTATTTAGGTGGGCGGAATGGCACCGACATATAGCCTTTTAGCTCAGAAGAAACTAAGGCGTAGGTAGGTAAATAGTCTACTTCTTGTAAAATATTACAGGAATAATCATTTACTAAGAATAAATGACAACAGCAACAAAAGTGGCAATTATCGAAAGAGTCGCTGCTATTATTATTCTCAATTAATATTGAACTTTCTGAAGCAGCTAATTCAGTAATAGACTCAGATGAAGATGTATTAAAAGAACTTTCAACTAAGTCTTCTTTATATTCTTCTATAGAAAAAAATACAGACTGCACCGCAATTAAAATCATTATCACGTAGGATATATTTGAATTGATATATGAACGGCGCATTCTTTTCTTGGCTCTCTAATTAATACTTTAACTGTAAAATACGGCGAGCACCGTTTAAAACGACAAGAGCAATTATCAAACCAATCACTAAATCTGGATAACGACTGCTTGTTGCTGTAACTAATAAGCCAGCTAAAATTACACCAACGTTTGCGATAACGTCATTTGCTGAAAAAATCCAACTCGCTTTCATATGAGCGCCGTCTTCTTTGTTGCCAAATATCAAAAACAGACAAGCAACGTTAGCGATTAGTGCTATTCCACCAAATATCATCATTAAAGAAGAGATCGGTTCACTACCGTAAACAAAGCGTCTTACGACTTCGCTCAAAGCTCCTAGCGCTAGAATTACTTGAAGCACACCAGATATATGTGCTGCTCTAAGTTTCATGCTGATACTTTTACCTACGGCATAAATAGCTAAACCATACACAGCAGCATCAGCAAACATATCTAATGAGTCTGCAATTAGGCCAGCAGACTGTGCAATAATCCCAGCAATTACTTCTATAAAAAACATGACGCCATTAATGGCTAACAGCCATTTTAGAATTGATGCTTCTTTCATCTCATTTTTTTGAGCTAAGTCTTTTGCTTTTGCAGCTTCCGTACTGCAACTATTTTGGGTTGATTCTAGTTCTGCACCGAGATTGAGCTGTTGTAATCTTTTTGTTATCTCATCTAAATTTTCATCGTGAAAAACTTTGACTAAACGGCTAGGAATATCAAATTGCAACCCAACTGAAGGCTCAATTGAGTCAAGTGCTAACCTAATCAATCTCTCTTCTGAAGGACAATCCATTTGAGGTACTTTAAATGTACTGACAAACGCGCCACTATAGTTATCTAGTTGTGTATCAATTTTTACATCTTCGTTGATAGGAGATGATTGACACTGACCGCTACATTTCTCTGACATATTTCACATTCCGTAACAATAACAAAATAAGTATAAAGCCTATAGTGGCTATAGAGTCAAATAAAAATTATTCAATATGAAAAGTTTGGGAAGTAACTCAAATAGCTATTCCAAGAAAATAATTGTTAGGGGGTAGTGACAGCAAACACGGCTAACATTATTTGGACTGCCCGTTTTATACCGATGTTTATCTAAGATAAAAAATAGAAGAGCTATCTAGATAGAAAAAATTAACCGAGGATCCTAATTCCACATTAAAGTCGCGTTGGTGTGGAGTTACTAATTGTACAGAGGATATAAAACAAGATTTAAATTTAAAAGTAAGAGCAACGACTATATTGTTGGAACACTTGTCATGAGATACGCCAAGGCTAATGTCCGGTTTCGTATCAAAGTGATACTTATTTGGAGCTGTTTTTACTTGTAAATAACGACC
This sequence comes from Thalassotalea agariperforans, assembly GCF_053470345.1. Lineage (NCBI taxonomy): Bacteria > Pseudomonadati > Pseudomonadota > Gammaproteobacteria > Alteromonadales > Colwelliaceae > Thalassotalea > Thalassotalea agariperforans. The sequence continues at coordinate 243,788 of NZ_JBQMWH010000004.1, forward strand.
GCTTTAGGCTCATTGTTGCCATGAATAAAGAGTTAATGAATGTCGGCTAATGGCACAAAGCACGCATTCGTCCTAACTCATTTGTGTCCAAAAGCGAGTTAAGGTTGGTGACTATATCAGGCTCTGAGGTGGCAAAGCTTTATGTAATTGAGTGGCGACACAAAATGTAACTTGGTGGCGGACCTACATGTTATTTTCCAGTTGTTCAAAGATGGCTTGCCAGTGTTTTATTTTTTGCTGTTTTTTCATAATAATCTCAGGTTAATGTGCTGAGCTAATTATGTGTAGGTTCGATTAATATTGGTATGTGGGGCTAATTAGGCGCTTACTTTTAAACCGAGTTAAAGCCAATCTATCAACTACTCAGCTTGAAATCAATTCACTAAGAGTAAGATGTACGCCTCACTCAAGAAAGTAAGGCATGTGTCACAGTTGAACGCGTTGGTTCTACACTAGTTTCCTAGACGCTTCATAGCTAGATAGACTAAATAAAACACTGAGGTGTGATCTTCCCCCAATTACGTAGACACCTAGCTAGCTGATAAATACTGCATTTCAAATTCATCAGGGGATTGATGACCAATTGATCTAACATCTCCTATCTGCCGGCAGATTAGATAACTACATTTTTGGGGGCTTCAGTGGCACTATATTGTGAGCAAGTTCAGCAACTTGATACTGATACTGCTGGATCATCAATGCCAGTTGGTTATGCTGACTAGCCATTTCACTTAACTTATCTTTGTATTCTTCTACCTGCTTATAATATTTTTCTTTTAATCTTTTCTCATTAGCTAGACGCTCTCTAAGTTCTGCGATTTTGTTTTCATAGATGTTCTGCTTCCTGACTTTTGGTGAGTTTTGAATCACAGCCTCTTTAATTTTCGCTACAACATCCTTGTAGTAATAAGCAGAGCCATCACCTAACCCAGCTTCTTCTTCAACAGCTTTTATTGATAATTTCCTATTGGGATCTATACGTTCGGTTTTCTCACTTAGTATGCGTTTAAGTGCATCTTCAAGTTCAACTCTCGTAATTTGGGACTTGTTCATATTTCTCATTACCTATGTCGAATTTTTCAAATGGTATTTTGAATCGGTGTAACACTTTCTCAGCGGCTCTGATCTGAGTGATGAAATGAGAGTACATAGAGCTTGTTAATGCTCCTATTGCATCCATATCTTTCACTTGCTTTGTTACCCATTCATGTCGCTTTTGCCAACTTTCAATTTGCTCTTTACCTATTAATTGGTTCTCACAATTCATGCAGTTAGCTGGAGAGCTCACCTTATGCATTTGGCATTCATACCCTGCCATGCAGTACGAATGTAAAGTTCCTACTAAAGTTAACCGTCCAGCCTTTACATGCTCGTTGATAGCATCCCAAGATCTGTATTTTTTGTGCAATGAAAGTCGGTTTTTATTAATGGAACCTGCCATGTGCCCCATTAGGTTGCTTGATTCTTTTTCTTCATACCATTGATAAATCTTTTGAGTTGTAGACTCTTGAATTACATCATTTAAAAAAGATTGTAATTCTGTATCTATTTGTAAGGCTTTCATTTTGCTTGCAAGGCCACCTTCTCCATACCATTCTGTCGTTGGCAAATCTAAATGTTTAAATTGTTGTTTAATTGCAATGTCATGGCACAAGTTGTGTCTTTTGGAAAATACGGCGAATGTTCTCCGTAATTGGTGAGTTGTTAAAGGCCACACGCAACCTTCAGCAATTCTTTCATCTGCATGATTTGGCTCTCTATTAGGGTTGATAACTTCAAACTCAATTAAGTCTTGTTTAGTAATGATTGCTCCCGCATCCTTACATAATTGATTGAAGTGTCGACGTAAGCTTGCATCTTGACGAATAATAGGTTTTCTAGCTTTCTTGATTTGCCCTAGCCACAAACAACTTGAGTCATGATTACTCATAGGGTCATCGTCTTCGATCAATTGAATTCTCATATGGCGAGATATTGCTTCTGCAAGTTCGATTGCTTTTCGCGCGAGAGGAGTAGTAACCCATTCGGCACTCCTCCCTGTACCTTGACTAAATTTGTGCTGTTCAGATTGAAGGACACTATACGTTCTCCCATATACTTCTTTTTCTTTGTAGCTGTTTGAATGAAGGCAGAATAACTCCGAACGACGCATTCCTGTCAAGGCTCCACATACTATGTAACAAGCTGTCTGTAACTCAATGATTTTCCCTTGAGCCTTTAATGTATGCTTCGGTAATAGCTCAGCAAGTACAGTATTATCTATGTGCGCTTCAAATAGGTTTCTATAGCTAAATGGTTGGTGTTTATTAACTTCTACCCGATAATTTGGAGATGTTTCATCAAGCCAATTCCAAATACCGGTTTTAATTTTGTCGTCAATTCTTCGTTTACCTTCTTCATAATTCTGTCTCATATCGTGCAATAGTTCATTTATTGCTTCTTTATGCGGGTGGTATTTTTCGACTAACCCAAAGCAATGGCCATAAATTTTCTCCATTAAACGGGTAGGTATTGCGTAGAATTGATTCTTTGTTTCGAACTTAGCTTTACCCGTAATCTCTCTAGAAAATTTGGTTTGTGAATAACCTTCGGGGATTAAAAATTCGATAGGTAGGTATCTCGCTACTTTGGCTGCATGCATAAGGGCATTAAATAGCCCCTCTACTTGAGCTATGCTGTAATTTAGATTTCGTATATAAATGCAAAACTGACTGAAAACTAAACTCGAAGTTAAATTTTCTATAGAGGAATAGCCTTCGGCATCTAAGAATTTGTATACAATACATAACTTTGAATATCGAGCGATAAGTGTAGATGGTTTTATTACCGCTCCTTTCCTGTGGTGACCAGCAATATATAGCCACGAAAAACAAATTAGTTTCATTTCTCTCGCTAAATTATCATCTACAATTTTCGAGAATACGATACTTTTTTTGTAGGTTATTCTCGCATCAAGATAAGCTTGAAAATTCCATTCTTCGTCCCCCATATAACTCCTAGGTGAGCCGTCGTAATTTTTGGTCACTACAACATCTTCCAACTCTCTGTAATTATTATCTGCATAGAGCTGAATTATTCTCTTATATTCTGAGATGTTTTCTTGCAAAATATTTTTAGGTAGCTCAAAAAGAGGCCTCATGTTTTTATTCCTAAAAGTCTATATTAATACCTTCTGGCCAAAGTGGATGTCGACCTTCGTTTTTAAGCTTTTTCTCAGCAAGTCTTTTGACTTTGGGGTGAATAGTGAAGATAACTCGATTTATCGAATCGAGAAGCCGTGAGTAATTATTAGAAAAATGATTTTCATTTAAGTGATAGACCTTTGAATCTTTTATTGATTCTCGATAACTCAATAAACACCATATATCCTCAGTATTTTCTATGATTACTTGGTTCTCGCAGTTGAAACAGTTATGAATATCAGAGCATGCTAGGTGATCTACAATGAAGTCCTTTGGATTAAAGTGATTTCTTTTACGGTACCTTTCAACATGTGAAGAAAACACATTTTTACAACCAGTACCAAGTACCGTTTTTTGACCATTTGAGTCGGAATATTTACTCAAAAATTCTTCGTATGGAAGGACTTCAATTCCTAGCTCTTTTTTCGCATACTCTTTGGCCTGGTTAATACTGGAGCATTTAACTGCTCCTTCTAACGTATATGTCGCAGCTAACAGTTGCGTTTCATTCTCTATGGTGTTTCCAGATGAATAGTGCTTATTTAGAGTTCGTGGGGTATTTCCTAGTAAAAGTGAGGTTTCTACCGCATTTCCGGTTTTAGCTAGATAACGATAACTGCCACTTGCTCTAAATTTTGATGCTGTCGGCTTAAGTGGTTTATTGTCATCAGTTGTTAGCGAAAATGTGCGCTGAAGCCACTTAGAGAACGTTTGGATATGATTTTGCTCCAGTGGAGCAACCTTTCCTGCTTTCACCTGATATAAAAGATGATTATTCAGTGATACAACTGCACTTAGTTTAAGTAGTTGTTCAAAAAAACGTAAGGCAATCTTTGGGACATGGTAGGTTCCATTGTCACCTATCGAGATTGATACAAATTTGTTTGCTCTTGGCTTTAGGACGCTTTGTTCAAACCAAATTCCATCTTCATAGATTTTTTCTTTTGGTTTAGTCATGTTGAGGAGAACTGTTGTATTTCCCCACGTGTAATAAGCAAGCAAGAAATAAGCAGCACTAAAGCATTTTGTGACAGGAGTCGTAACATCATGGGTAAAACCTTGGTACATAAAAGTACCAACGCGTTTATTAGTCGCTGCTTGCATGTACTTGTCAGGCTCATCTAAAATTTGTTTTGATAGCTGATTAAAAAAGCGATAGATAATTTTAATAAGAGTAGTTAACTCTTGGTCAGAATAACTTTCGGTTGGGTTTGCTTCTGAGCGAAATAAAGAATAAGACGAAAACCAGCTAGAGCTCGGATTTCCTAATTTTTCTAAACATTTTTTAATACATGAAATCTGCTTTCTTGCAGAGTTTACATTCATTTTTTCAATTCTTACTTGCTCAATTAAGTGCCTCTCTAATGATTCAACCGCTTCTGAACTTTCAGGATTAATTCCTTTGGAATCACAGTGTCGAACAAATAATGCGAAATCTCTGAGATAACTTTGCTTGGTCAGGTCTGAGTATTCATTAGTTTCCTTAAAAAAGCGGTACCAACGCAGTACATCATCGTCGCGATTAGCGGAAAACGCAGACCCAAAGTCTTTCTTAAATGCGACTCCTTTATAAAAGAATCGAGTGAAATCGTATGTAAAATACTGATCGATTCCCGTTCGCAACCTGATAGTCAACGTAGGAGGCGAATAACTCATCTTAATGATTCCTCCATGATTTGATCAAGAAGAACAATCGCAGACTGATTAGCTTTTTCTTTTCTTAGATACTTTAGATATTTCCATGTCGTCTTATCATCTTTATGTCCCATCCAGGCCATGACTAAAGCTAAAGCATCGCCAACGGGTAGATGATCCAGAAGAACATCTAGTCTGTAAGTTCCGTAGGTTGCTCTCAAATCATGTGTTCTATGATTAAATGAAGTCTTATATTTATCTTTAATATCTTTGCGAATGCGTCGAAAGTGCTGCTGAATGTTATTGCTAGAAAAAGGCATTCCGCGATTATTGAGCAGAAGATAAGTATGCTTTTGATCGGTTTTTTGTGCTCTTTTGAATCGACGCTCTGAGATGTTGTAGTAATACATTCTTTGCATTAATAAGAATGGGATTTCAACTTTTCTGGTTTTATTAAACTTTGTATGCACTCCATTTGAGGGACCGATCTCCACCTCATATCTTTTTGTACTTGAATCTGGTTTTTCTATTGATGCAACTGGAAATGTGCATGCCTCTTCAACCCTTAAGCCCGCTTGAAGCTGTAGTAGTTGATGAATGATGAATTCATCAGAGTATTTAGTTAAGCAAGTAGCGAACTGAGCCAGTTCTTCTTTGGATAAAGGGTTTAGACTTTGATTTTCATTTTTAGTTGGTTTTCTTATTCTCAGGTCTGTAGAGCGAACAGCAAACTTAGGGTTATTGTGGTTCATCATCCCTGTGTTTGCGATGTGAACTAATTGGTAATTAAATGGCTTATTGTCTTCCGTAAAAGTTATAAAACGCTCGTGAGCAGCCCACTCATAAAATTTGATAATTTGAAGCATATATAACGATGCTGTTGAATATGCTATCTCTCCTGCTTTTGCCGACTTTAGTAAATCATCGTTTCTGAATCTATAAGTGGGTTTGAGGTAGTCAGTCGGGGGAAAAGCATTCCACTCACACCCTGTACTTTCAAGAAACAGCCAGTATCTTTTTATCGCTCTAACACAGCAAGAAATATCAGATACTCTTCGAATATTTTGAAGATAATTAAGCCATAGATTAACGGGAAGAATATACTCGTTTTCTTTTGAATAAAATGTAGGAAAACCTTTTAGTAAAAAAGGCTTTAAAACTTTTGACGTAGGATATATACGGGGAACATAGAAGTTTTTTGAGTGAATAACTGAAACCATACTAACCCCTCAGAGAAATGAACTCTATTGAGGTTAGTACTTTTTCCAGACTATGCAAATCTACACAGTAAGTTTTCCAGACCCCAATCTAAAGGGTAACAAACTCTTCCGCTGAGGTTGGATGTATGGCCACGGTATTGTCAAAATCGGCTTTAGTTGCCCCCATTTTTAATGCTACCGCATAACCTTGTAAGAGCTCGTCACTGCCAAAACCAATACTATGTATACCGACAATTTTTTCATCACTGCCTGCACATACTAATTTCATGCGCGTTGGGTCACGATGATTTTCTGTAATGGCTTGATATAGCGACGTAAATTGCGAGGTGTATACTTTAACATTCGCTTCACCGTATTCATCGATGGCTTCTTGCTCAGACAAACCGACTGTGCCAATAACCGGATGACTAAACACCACAGTAGCAACATTCGAATAATCTAAATGCTCATCCGGTTTATTATTAAATAAGCGTTCTGATAAACGACGACCGGCTGCAACCGCGGTTGGTGTTAATTGAATACGTCCCGTATTATCACCTACCGCATAAATACCCGGTACGCTGGTATTTTGATATTTGTCAGTTTCAATAAAGCCACGTTCGTTTAACTTAATGCCGGTTGCTTCAATATTAATATTATCGGTTGCCGGTTCACGCCCTATCGCCCAAATAACTTCATCAACAGGGCCTAAGGTTTTACCATTGGTTAAATGTAAAGTTAATTTACCATCATCACCTTTCACAATTTTACTTGGTGTGCTGTTGGTATGAAGCTGCGGCCCATGTTTTGCCATTTGCTCAACTAAGGTGTCTGATAACATAGGATCAAAACCTCGTAGCGGCTTTTCTTTTCGTACCACTAAATCCGTTTTAGTCCCTAACGCATTAAAAACACCGGCTAATTCTACAGCAATATAACCTGCACCAATTACAACCACACTTTCAGGTTGCTCGGTTAAGGCAAAAAAGCCATTGGAATCAATACCGTATTCAGCCCCTTCAATATCAGGAATACTCGGGCGGCCACCTGTTGCAATGACAATATGATCAGCGGTAATTTTTTCACCATTAACTTCCACGGTGTTTTTATCAATAAACTTAGCAAAACCGTTAATTAAAGTGACTTTATTAGCATCAAAACCACGCTGATAAGCTGCATGAATACGTTCAATATAGGCTTCACGGTTTGCCACCATTTTTGCCCAGTTATACGATTTTTGCTCAACATTAAAGCCATAATCTTTGGCATAACTTAACGCATCGGCAATTTGTCCGGCGTACCACATGGCTTTTTTCGGAACACAGCCAACATTGACACAAGTACCACCTACCGCAACGGCTTCAATAACCGCGGCTTTTTGTCCGTACATTGCAGCTCTGTTTGCTGACGCGATACCGCCACTGCCGCCACCAATAGCGAGATAATCAAAATGTTGTGTCATAGTTTCTGCCTATTTAATTACTAAATTTGTGAATTTGCTCAGTTAGTTGCTAATAGTACTTAGTTTAGTACTAACTTTATGTCATGTTAATAATGTGAGTCTTTACGCACTTTTATTCAAGAAAATAAATTCGATTGTCGTAATCGACTAAATTCGTTAAGTCATTATTCCAATAAAAAATTGCGCTTGAAAACGTTTTGCTCTTGAATTTTAGAACAAATAACACTACATGGTTTATATAACCTTTTAATAAAATGTAGCTTTTTATGTCAAACCCTTTACTTGAGTCTTCGTCGTTACCTCAATTTTCAAAAATTAAACCTGAGCATGTAAAACCTGCTGTTGAACATGCGATTAAATTGGGCCGTGACGCCATCGAAAAAGCATTAAGTGAAAACACCATTTACACTTGGCAAAACTTAGTAATGCCAATTGATGAAGCTGATGATATTTTAGCTAAACTGTGGTCTCCGGTGTCACACATGAACTCTGTTGTAAACAGCGAAGCACTACGTGACGCTTATGAAGAATGTTTACCTCTACTTTCAGAGTACGGAACCTGGGTTGGCCAACACAAAGGTTTGTACAATGCTTATCAACAAATTGCTGATAGTGAAGCGTTCAAACAACTAGACCAAGCACAGCAAAAAGTTATTTCAAATGCGTTACGTGATTTTCAATTATCCGGCATCGCTTTAAATGAAGACGACCAAAAAACTTACGGTAAAATTGTTAGTCGTTTGTCTGAATTAAGCTCTAAGTTTAGTAACAATGTTTTAGATGCTACCCAAGCATTTAGCGTATTAATTACTGACGAAAGTGAACTCGCTGGCTTGCCTCAAAGTGCGCAAGATGCCGCCAAAGCGCTTGCTGAAAGCAAAGAGCAAAACGGCTGGTTATTTACTTTAGACTTCCCAAGCTATTTACCGGTAATGACCTACAGCGATAACCGAGAATTGCGTGAAAAAATTTATCGCGCCTTTGTTACGCGTGCTTCGGAGCAAGGACCAAACGCAGGTGAATTTGATAATAGTGAAGTTATGGCAGAAATTTTAAGCCTACGTCATCAACTGGCCCAATTATTAGGTTTTAAACATTTTGCAGAAAAATCACTCGCCACCAAAATGGCAAATGACCCTGAAGAAGTTTTTAGTTTTTTAACTAATTTAGCCGATAAGTCAAAAGCACAAGCCAAAATAGATTTTCAAGAAATTAATGACTTTGCCAAGCAAGAATACCAACAAACTGACTTACAAGCTTGGGACTTAACTTATTACAGTGAAAAATTAAAACAACAACGCTACACCATTTCAGATGAAGAATTACGTCCTTATTTTCCTGAAGACAAAGTGGTAGCTGGCTTGTTTACCGTTGTGAACAAACTTTTTGGCATGACAGTAAAATTACGTGAAGGTGTTGATGTTTGGCATAAAGACGTTAAGTTTTACGATATTTTTGACGCAACCGGACAACTACGTGGTAGCTTTTATTTAGATTTATACGCTCGTGAACATAAACGTGGCGGTGCTTGGATGGATGACTGCGTTGGCCGATCTCAATTGCTTGACGGTACCATACAATTACCGGTTGCCTATTTAACCTGTAACTTTAATGGCCCTGTTGGTGATAAACCCGCATTATTTACCCATGACGAAGTAGTGACCTTATTCCACGAATTTGGTCATGGTATTCACCACATGTTAACGCAAATTTCAGCTAGCTGTGTTGCTGGGATTAACGGCGTACCTTGGGATGCTGTTGAATTACCGAGCCAGTTTTTAGAAAACTGGTGTTGGCAACCTGAAGCATTGGCGTTTATTTCAGGCCATTACCAAACGGGCGAGCCTTTACCTCAAGATTTGTTAGACAAAATGTTAGCGGCGAAAAACTTTCAATCCGCGATGCAAATGTTACGTCAAATAGAGTTTAGTTTGTTCGATTTTCGTATGCACGCCCAATACAATCCAGAAAAAGGTGATGAAATTCAACAAGTACTTGACCAAGTACGTGCTGAAGTGGCGGTGATAAAAACACCTGACTTTAACCGTTTTCAACATGGTTTTGGTCATATTTTTGGTGGTGGTTATGCGGCCGGCTATTACAGTTACAAATGGGCAGAAGTATTATCTGCTGATGCTTTTGGCCGATTTGAAGAAGAAGGTATTTTTAACCCTGAAACCGGCCAAAGCTTTTTAAATAATATTTTAGAAAAAGGGGGTTCAGATGAGCCTGCAAACTTATTTGCTAACTTCCGTGGCCGCGCGCCAGCCATTGATGCCTTATTAAGACATAGTGGTATTCAATAATCTCTATCACTAAAAACAGCGCTTATTTAAGCGCTGTTTTTTTAACCACGAATAACCCGCTAATCAAGTAAAAATCAACTAAACGAGCTAATAAACACCACTAACATCAGCAGCCAAAAACCACTAAGTATTTGCCAAAACAATAACTTAGACTTATCAACCTCACCTTTAACCTCTTGCCAAACAAAACTCGGATTTGGCTGAACTAAATCAGCAATAAACGCATCGGTTGTATAATAGCGTTCATCTAAGGTTAAACTCACTGATTTCTCTAATGCTTTATCAAACCATTTAGGAATACGCGGATTGATATCGGTTGCTCTGATGTAAGTTAAACGGTCAATGTCAGCTTGATTTTTACAATGTAAATAATCCTCACCATAAGGGAATGAACGGGTAAATAACTGATAAGTAATCACACCTAAAGCATAAACATCACGCTGAATACCGGAGTTTTTTCCTAATAACATTTGCGGATCAATATAGTTATATAGCTGCTTATCTCTATCTTCATCGAGGCCATACATACCCGCAACACCTGAAATATAAACCGCGCCAAAACCCACAATTTTTATATTAAGATCATCGTCAATAATGACATTACCTGGCTTTAAATCATGATGTAAGGTTTCTTTCTCATGTAAGGCTTGTAATGCAGCTGCAATTTGTTTAACAATTTTAATCGACTTTTTAGGCGATGGTACTGGGTTATCAATCATCCATTGGTCTAATCGTAAACCCGGCAAATATTCCATCAAATAATATAAATAATTACGATGTCGAGATTGAGTAGGAATAGCCACTATATTGGGATTTTTAATTCGACTTGCCGCCCATTCTTCCTGAATAAAACGGTCGATATAATGTTTATCTTGAGCGCATTCTTCACTTGCAGCTTTTAATACCCATATTTGCTGGCTAATAGTATCGAGTACTTTATAAACATGAGTTCGGCGAGAGTGAAACAATACCTCCAACACTTGGTAATCATCAAGTACATCGCCCACCTCTAATAATGGCGGTAATGGCAAATCGTTCAGCTGGCTATTTAAGTCGGCGTCATCCTGCTCAGGTAAACATTCAATTTCTATGATCTGGCAACTAATATTATCGTCACTACCGACCGATAATGCTTGCTCAATTAATTGCTGGGCCGCATCAACTTGCCCATTTTCAGCGAATGCTTGAATATCTTGATCGGTAATAAAGTCATGAATACCATCACTCGACAAAACAAAGCGATCTCCTTCTTGCAAGGTCAGTTGGCAATAATCAATATGTAAACTGCTATCCATACCCAATGCTCGGGCCAATGTTGGATCTTTACCTAAAATAGCAACGTGATCTGTAGTGATTTGTTGCATTTTACCGTCACGAATATGATAAATACGACTGTCACCAACATGAAAGAAATGGGCAATATTCGACCTAAGTACTAAAGCACTAAAGGTACATAAAAAACCTTTGAGATCACTAGTAAACTGGTGGCTTTTTTTATACAAGTTTAAATTGATCGTGGTCAGCAGTTTTTGCCCGGCTTGACTGACCGACCAACTTTCAGGCGTTTGATAATACTCTTCAACAAACTGTTGTACCGCGGTATGACTAGCTTCTTTGCCCGCTTCAGCGCTTGAAACACCGTCCGCGAGGGCAAAGGCTATGCCCTTAGAGGCTAACTCAAAACTTTGCTCAGGCAGATAATGATTAATGGCATCTTCATTGATCTCTTTAATCCCTGCGGTAGTTGCCACACTGACTTTAACTTTTAACTGCTTCAAAAAAACCTTCAAACCTATCGCTCGCGATTAATGCGCGTAATATAACGCAAACTAGCGCTATCATAAACTAATGATAATTTAGTAGAATGCAATAATATTCGTTAATTCATTAACATTCATACTAGCCAAGTATTCAGGAACCTTATGACCTCCCAGCAAAGTCTTGCTCGCAACGCATTATCAATAGCAACACTAGCTTTCTCAGTAAATTTTGCCATTTGGACTTTATACGCAGTTATGGGCATAGAAATTCGCCAGCAACTAAACTTATCAGCAACCGACTTTGGTTTATTATTAGCCGCTCCAATGTTAACGGGCGCCCTCTTACGCTTTCCTGCCGGCTATTTAGTGGAAAAATTTAACGCTAAAAGTGTGTTTATCTGGCAAATGTTGTTATTAATTCCCCCCTTATTGTTACTTTGTTATGCAGAAAGTTATCTCGACTATGTCCTGATTGGCTTATTCTTAGGTATTTCTGGCACCTCATTTACCATCGGCATTCAATATGTCTCTACTTGGTATACTAAAACACACCAAGGTACCGCCATGGGCATTTTTGGAGCTGGTAATGTTGGCGCCGCCTTTACCTTATTAGTTACACCACTGATCATTGAACACTTTAGTTGGCAAGCAATAGGACCAATTTTTGCCTTATTGATCTTAATAACTTGCGCTCTATTTGCTTTATTGGCACCCAAGCGTAATCAAGCTCAACCGCATAAATCGACCCCGTTTAAGGCTTTAATTAGTGATTTTAGAGTATGGCGCTTTTCACTTTATTACTACTTTGTTTTTGGTAGTTTTTTAGCACTCATTTTATGGTTACCACAATATTATATGAGTGCGTATCAACTCACACCAACAGAGGCAATGAGTCACACACTAATTTTTGTGTTTATTTCTAGTTCTGTCCGTGCCTTGGGTGGTTTAATTTCCGATAAATATGCCGCCACACAAGTCAATTGGGGAGTGTTTTGGGTATGTCTGGTTTGTTTGTTCTTTTTGAGTTATCCACCTACCACCATGACAATTCACGGCATTAAAGGCGATGTAAATGTCAGTATTGGCATTAATGTTTGGCTATTTACCGCGTTATTAATTGTTATCGGTATTGCCCAAGGAATCGGACGAGCCAGTGTTTTTAAAGTTATCCATGGTTATTACCCTAATCAAATGGGCAGTGTTGGCGGTTTTGTTGCCGCGATCGGTGCTTTAGGCGGTTTTACTTTACCGGTACTTTTTGGTTTTGCTGAAGAGGTGATTGGTGTGCATAGCGCAAGCTTTATGCTGCTGTATAGTATTTTGGCCTTGTGTATGGTGTTATTACATCTAGCGTTAAAATCAGAAAAACACCAACAACGTTTAGCCGCAGCTTTAGCTGATGACTTTTTAGAGCAAGATTAATACCGACAAGGATGTAGGCAGGCATTACCATATGTAAAAACCTTGTCATTAAATTGCAAACAACCTTTGAGAGTATTGCTGTTATATGCGAAAAAAATTTCAGCGTGAAGCGCACAACACCTATCCATTAGAAGAGTTACTGGCAATACAAGCGCCAGCAGCACCTGATGACTTCGATGATTTTTGGCAATCAGCTTATTCATCAATACTCAAACACAATGTTCAGGTGCAAGTACAAGACAGTCATCAAATTGTTAAAAATTGGCGTGTACTTAATGTGCGTTATAACTCAACCAACAATATCACCATTGCCGGTTGGTTATTAGTACCTATTAATCAAGCCCCTACGCGGGCGTTTATTGTTGGCCATGGATATGCTGGCCGAGGTGCTCCTGATTTTGACTTACCTTTTACCGATGCAGCACTTTTTTTTCCTTGTTGTCGTGGTTTAGGTATCAGTCACAATCCTCCCATTTCGTCCGAGCCGCATTGGCATGTTTTACATGATATTGATAAACCCAAACAATACATCATCAGGGGCTGTGTTGAAGATATATGGCTAGCAACCTCTAGCATGTTAAGCCTATTCCCTTATTTAGCCGGTAAACTCGGCTTTTTAGGCATTAGCTTTACTGGCGGTATCGGCGTATTAGCTATGGCTTATGAAACACGTATTAATCGTGCTCACTTTAACGTTCCTACTTTTGGTCATCATCGCTTAAGGTTACGAAAAAGTACTTGGGGTAGCGGACACGCAGTACAACAATTTTTCTGTCAACAGCCCAAAATGACCTTAAAAACCCTGCGCTATTATGATGCCGCAAACGCTGCTGAACGCATAAGCATGCCCGTACACTTTGCCTTAGCGTTAAAAGATCCTGTGGTTACACCGCCTGGGCAATTTGCCATTTATAATCATGTTCAAAGCAAAAAGCAGCTATTTGTTTTAGATGAAGGTCATAGCGATAAATACCCTCGTAAACATGAACAACACCAGCAATTGTTGCACGAATTAGAAGCCTTTTTTGCAATATAAAACTTCACAATAAGAACAAGGACGTTTAAGCATTGAATCGAGAATATCATAAATGGTGGAGCCCAAATCTTAATCGCGAGATGGAGCTATTAATTTTTGGTCATGGCGGCGCTAAAGTTTTAGTATTTCCGACACGCGGCGGGCGATTTTTTGAATATGAACACATGCGCATGGTCGAAAGGCTTAAAGACAAAATAAACCATGGCCAACTGCAATTATTTTGTGTTGATAGCATTGATACTGAAAGTTATTACTGTTTTTGGGCACACCCTGCTGGCCGTATTCAACGCCATTTATGTTACGAAGAATACATTCTACAAGAAGTATTACCCTTGATGGCCAAACGCAACCAACATCCTTGTACTATTAGTCATGGTTGTAGTTTAGGTGCTTTTCATGCCGCTAATATTGTTTTTAAACACCCTCATCTTTTTCAAAAATTGTGCGCCTTTAGTGGCCGATACGATTTAACCATGGCCGTAGAATGCTTCGATAATTTATTAGACGGTTTTTATAATGATGATGTTTATTTCAATACCCCAACGCACTACTTACCCAACCTAGATTGCCCACAAAAACTTGCCGACTTAAGAAACACCGATATTGTGTTGACCATAGGTAAACAAGATCCTTTTTTCGGGAATAACCTTCATTTAAGCCAAATTTTACATAGTAAAAACATTCCTCACCAGCTACACCACTGGGATGGCAGAGCACATCGTGGTTATTACTGGCGAAAAATGGTAACCATGTATTTATAAATTATTCCGCCAATACCCTTAACTCAATTGACTTAAATTGCGTTGGATGTGTTTCGGCTTGAATAGCAATGTAGCCTGATTTCATTGCTTTGCCTTGGTACAGTTTAATTAACTTTTCTGAATCATCACTCAATTGGGGGTGAGTATATTCAAAAACCAGCTCACCATTAACCGTATGTTTGATAACTTCATCGCCACGTACTTCTATTTCAATGGTCACCCACTGATCGCCATGAAAGGTTTTTGAGCTAGATTTAATACAATGTTCGGTCACTAATTTACCGGCAATCACCACATCGGAATCAGGCGTACAAATATTTGCCGTTTGGCGCTCACCAACACCAGTGCCACCTAATAATTGCACTTCAATACTGGTTGGAAAAGGCTGACTTAGTTCCATCGTTTCAACAGGTTGTGAATGGATCATAAAGCCATTATTACGAAATGCCCAACGCATTGATTTTTCTAATTCAAACTGAGGCTCTAAAAAACGATAAGTCGCTTTTAACACATAATGAGAATAAGGTGTTTGATAAAATAAATGACCAAATTCGCCAGCAAACTTTTCGTATTGATCATAATTTACCGATAATAAGCCGTCTTCTACCCGAAAGGTATTTTTATAATTAACACCTGCTTTATAGCCAACAAATTTCGGTGTCCAGCCTTGTAATGTTTTGCCATCAAATAAACTCAGCCATGCTTTTTCTGTATTTTCATGGGCTATGGTTGGTGCGCCTACCGCTAACATTATGATGCAAGCGAGTTTAGTTAATGTTTTCATTTTATAATTCCCTGACTATGTTTTAAGTTAAATATTATCTGTTTTTCTCCATGAAAAATGCAACCCAAATATAAACTTAAGATTGAAACGTTATATTAATCTTTCTAAATCTAGCCAAAAAACAAAACAAAAAGAAAAATAACAATATAAAAACAAAAACTTACAAAAACAAAAGAACAAGGCAAATCATTTAACAATATAGGTCAGCGCCGAATTCGTTGCATTAATAAACGAATGTCTACTAGTCATAAAATTAGTTTTGTGACTATTATTAACTGCACTTATAAAAAAGAAATACATCCGATGATGATAAATAAAATAAAACAGCTCCTGATTTGCTCCGCTTGCGTAAGTGGGTTTACTACTGCCGCTGAAACTAATCACACAGATCCTGCAACTAGGCTACCAAGCTTTACCGTTCCTGATGGTATGAAAGCAGAAGTTTGGGCTGATCAAAGCTTAACACTCAACCCTAGTTTTTTTTCTTTCGACTCTAAAGGGCGTTTGTTAATCAGCGAAATATATCGAATTTATCAAGGTGTAGAAGATATTCGTAAATTTTCAAAAGAAGTAACTGTTGCCGACATTTCCATTGAATCACTCGACGACCGTATACAAATGTATAAGGATTATGCCGAGCAATTACCCAAGTCATTATATTCAAAAGCGTCCGACAAAATACGTTTAGTAGAAGACAGCAACAATGATGGTAAAGCTGATAAATCAACTGTTTATGCTGACGGTTTTAATGACCTACTGGATGGTTTAGGTGCTGGCGTTATTGAGCGTGATGGAAAGGTGTATTATACCAATATGCCTAATCTTTGGTTGTTGGAAGACAATAACAATGACGGTGTATCAGACAAACGCACTTCTTTGCAGAAAGGCTTCGGTACCCGCATTAGCTTTATGGGACACGACATGCATGGCCTCGCTTGGGGGCCTGATGGCCGTTTATACTGGTCGATAGGTGATCGCGGCTATAACTTTGTCAGCAAAGAAGGCAATACTTTTTTTGGTCCTAATTTAGGTGCTATTTTTAGATCCGACCCTGATGGCGCGAATATTGAAGTTTTTTATCATGGCGTGCGTAACCCGCAAGAATTAGTTTTTGATGAATATGGTAACTTGTTTACTGCCGACAACGACGGTGATAAAGGAGACTATGAACGCCTTAATCATTTAATTGAAGGTGGCGATTCAGGCTGGCATGCGGGTCATCAGAGTATTATGAGTGCCATTAAAAAATTGGAATTGCGTTCATACAAATATACTGGCGATACCGAAATGCCGGTGACTTGGTTAGTCAACAAACTTTCTGAGCCGCGTAATGATAAACAACCTGCCTATTTATTACCTGGTATTGGTAAATTTTATTCTGGCCCTGCTGGTTTTACCTATAACCCGAGTAATTATTTAGGTGAACAGTGGCGTAATCATTTTTTCCTTGCCTTGTTTGGTGGCTCAGGTAGTCGCTCAAAAATCACCACTTTTAAAACTGAAAAAAATGGTGCGTCATTTTTAATGACACCAGCCCAAGTATTTATGGCGGGTATTAACGTAACGGATATTGACTTTGGCCCCGACGGCCGATTATATGCGTCTGAATTTAACTTTGGTGGTTGGAGCAACAATGATGAAGGTGCCATTTATACGGTAAAAAACACCGAATTACCGAATGATATTAAAGTAACGCATCAACAATATCATAGTTTGTTAACAGCAAATTATAGTGAAAAATCAATCGCTGAATTAAGTGAACTATTAGCCATTGATCATCAAACCATCAGGCAACGTGCACAGTTTGAATTAGCTAAACGCGGTGAAGCCGCTGTTACTGCTTTTGAACGTATTGCCCACAACCAAAATAAAGATGTTTTTTCTCGTATTCATAGTATTTGGGGCTTAAGCCAATTAGTCTTTAATCACACCATTGATAGTGAGCGATTAACCAGCCTAATGCCATTAGCGAACGATGCTAATGAACAAGTACGTATTCAAATAATGCGGGTATTAGGTGATCATGCTGCTAATTTTGCTGATACTACCTTTGTACAAGCCTTGGCTGACTCAAACAACCAAGTAGCTATGTATGCAGCTTTAGGCTTGGGGAAAATTAACGACGCAACAGCTGTACCGGCGATCATTAATAAAATAATTGAAATTAGTGATAAAGATCTATGGTTACGTCATGCCTTAACCATGGCACTAAAAGGTATTGATAAAAGACACTGGCTTAAGCATAAAAACCACCCTTCAAAAGACGTTCGCTTAGCCTTGGTGTTAACCTTAAGAATGTTACAAGATAGCGATATTGCTTATTTCTTAGCTGATCAAGAAAGAGACATTGTTCACGAAACAATTACGGCGATTGATGATAAAGCCTTACTAGCGGCGCGTGAACAAATGGCGCAGTTATTATCGGCAGCAATGCCAGCAGCTTCAGCCGAACAAGCTTATATTCATCACCGCATTATTAATGCTAATTTTAATCAAGGAAAATTAGCCAATGCTGAGCGACTGCTAACCTATGCTGCAACACCTAAATTAAATACCCGATTAGCATCAGAAGCACTTGCGGCAATTGAAGGTTGGCATGATATTAACCCTATCGATACCATCACTGGCTTACCTACAACCGCCAATCAAACTCGTGATGATATTAATGCGCTGGTAAATCAATACTTACCCAGTATTTTAGCAACTGTTCAAGGACAAGCGCTGGTACAAGCCATGCGTATTGCCGAACAAGTTAACTTTACCATGTCGGCTGAATTACTTACTAACATTGCAACACAAACCACCGCTAATGCAAGCATCCGTATACAAGCACTAAACTTACTTGCTGCTAATGATACAAAAGCGGCCTTCTCGCTTGCCGTTAAGTTATTAGATGACAACAACCCTAAAATCAATGCCGCGGCATTTACCAAGGTAATGCAACAAGATAAAACAACTGGCTTAAAAGTGGCTGTAAACTATTTGAAATCAAATTCAGTGGCTTTGAAAAAAATTGTTTTAGCGCAATTAGGAAAGGCTTCAACACCTGAAATTGACCAAATCATTATAGATAAGCTCAACGCATTATTATCAGGCACGAAAGAGCTTGAGCTAACACTTGAGTTACTTGAAATTGCCAAAAACAGCGATAATGCCGATGTTCAAAAGCTATATCAAAGTTACCAGAACAAGATCAAAACCGCCGATATTATCACCCAATTTGAAAGTGCCTTAGCTGGTGGTGATGTACAAACAGGAAAAGAGATATTTTATGGCGGTGGCGCCGCACAATGTATTCGCTGTCATATGGTTAATGGTTTAGGTTCAACCGTTGGTCCAGATCTTAGTAATATCGGTAAACATCGCTCAGCAACTTATTTATTACAAGCCCTCGTTGACCCAAGTGCCGCGATTGCGCCAGGTTTTGGTAATGTCTCGTTAACCATGAAAAATGGCGACGTGATTAGCGGTACCTACCAAGGAGAAACTGAAACCAGTATCACGCTTGGCAAAACAGCTGAAAAGCAAACTGTTTATAACAAGTCAGCCATTGCCAACATTCAACGTCCCGTTTCAGGTATGCCGCCCATGAACTATTTACTTAGCCAATCACAAATACGTGATTTAGTGGCATTTTTACAATCACTTAGGGTAGAAAAATCGAATTCTCATTAATTAAAAATCCATGTGCTTACATGAATAATAAGCACATTTTACTGTTAATCGCTCAGCTTTACTGAGTAGGTTTTCTAACTGAAGGCCAATAAAAGGAAAATGTAATGAAAAAAATATTCTCACTCTTGTTTATCATAGTGAATTTAACTTTGTTATCGGCATGTAATGATGCAACAGAAACGAATACTTCGACAACCACAAAGGTTACAGGTGAAAAAATGACAGTTCCACCCCTCAGTGTGCAACTTTGGTCGGTAAAAAACACATTAAAAAATGATTTTGAAGGGACTTTAAAAGCACTCGCTGATATGGGCTTTCAAGGGGTTGAATTTGCCGGAGATTATGGCAGTTATAGCGATGACCCTAAAGGCCTAAAAGCCTTTTTGAACTCAATTGGTTTACAAGCAAGTGGGGCTCATGTTGGTGTTGAGCAACTTCGTGGCGATAAACTCGATAAAACCTTAGCTTTTTTAAAAGACTTAGGCACTGATTTAGTTATTATCCCTTACGATAGTCGTGCTATGAGTGCCGATGGCATTGAAGAATTTGTTGTTGAAATGAATTTGTTAGCGGCCAACGTAAAAAAACAAAACATGACACTTGGCTATCACAACCATGATAAAGAATTTGACCCGTATCACGATGCTACTTTCTGGGATTATTTAGCCAAGAACACTCCTAAAGACATGTTATTACAACTTGATGTTGGTTGGGTAAATTATGCCGATAAAGATCCTATTGAGTATGTTAAACGCTATGAAGGTCGTACCTTGACCACCCATTACAAAATTAGAACGCATGAAGGTTCAAATGACAGCCCTATTCTTGGTGAAGACAATTACGACTGGGCAGCATTAATTAAAACCAATGTTGAGTTTGGTGGCACGCGTTGGTTAGTAATCGAACAAGAAGAGTACCCTGAAGGGTTAACACCAATGCAAGCTGTTGAAAAATCTAAAAAGGGATTAGAAAAGTTCATACAACAATTATAAGCCCAACAACCATTAAGTATTGAGCAATTAACTTATTGCTCAATACGCATACCATCTTTCACGCTTTCTGTTATAATTTCAATTCATTGCTTGCTTTTTTGTTGTTGATAAAAAGTTAAACAACATCTACGCTGTGTATATAATTCTTATTTAAAATTGTGTGATATTAGCGTGTTAAGAACCTTTATAGTTACCTTTTTCATTATAATCTCTAGCGCTGCATCTGCTGAAGATGTGCAGTGGAGTAGTTTTGGTACGCTTGGCATTACCTTATCTGACTCAGATAACTATGGTTATCGTACTGATATTAGTCACGAATATGGCGTATTTTCTGGCGATATTGATTTTCGCGCACTTTCTCTACTCGGTGGTCAAGTAGAAAAATCATTCAATGATGAATTTGATTTTGTCGGTCAAGTTGTTTTAAGAGAGTTAAATGATCCTGACATGCTCGATTATGTCAGCATGGCGTTTTTACGTTACAAACCCTCTGCTAAATGGTCAATAAAAGTGGGGCGATTAATGCCCGACTTATTTATGATCACCGAATATCGTAATATCAACCTTGCTTACACTTGGGCTAATGTTCCCAATGAAACCTATGGCATTGCCCCATTTAAATTTCTAGACGGGGCAGAAATAGTTTATACCCAACGTGTCTCTAATGGCACTTTAAATGTAAAAGTATTTGGCGGTGACAGTGAAGCCGTTGCCACGCCCTACAAATATACAGAAAAAGTAAAATTAAATAATTTATTTGGTTTTTCTTTAATTTACGATCAAAACGACTGGAACTTGCAAGCCCGATATACCACTGCAACTCTCGGTAACAATTCTTCTTCAAAAGCGCTTACCGAACAAATCAATTTAATACCTGATTTTTTATGGCCTAATAAAAGCAACATTAATGAACAGTTAGATATAGAAGGCGAAACGGCACAATACCTTTCATTGAGTGGACAAAAATATTGGCAAAATTGGCTTTTTAGCTTTGAGCTTG
Source organism: Thalassotalea agariperforans (assembly GCF_053470345.1). Taxonomy (NCBI): domain Bacteria; kingdom Pseudomonadati; phylum Pseudomonadota; class Gammaproteobacteria; order Alteromonadales; family Colwelliaceae; genus Thalassotalea; species Thalassotalea agariperforans. The sequence continues at coordinate 265,002 of NZ_JBQMWH010000004.1, forward strand.
CGCGAATAACCTCAGAAAGTGCTTTAACCGCAGCTGTAGACAATGGTTATATTAGTGCCGCATATCAAGTCAAGGAACATACCTATTATGGTATTTTTGGAAAAACATCATCAGACTATTATCAATTTGATGAAGCCGGTGTAGACACTAGCCTATTCCCTGAATTAATTGCCGGCATTACCGAAACCATGAACTTTTACAGTTCGAATCAACAAACCATTTCGCTTGGTTGGCGCTGGGATATTAATCCAACCATTGCTTCAAAACTACAGTTTAACCTAACTGATATAGAAGAAGGAGGTGCTACCCTTTGGTTAAACCCTAAGAACAGCAAATCACCTGAATCTGTACCTAGTTTAATGTATACATTGAGTTTCGCCTTATGATTAAGCTAAAGTCAATATTAATCATACTTGTTAGTACCCTATTTTATAGCGGTATGGCGCTTAGTGCAGAGAAACTTGTTGTTGTTGTTAATGCTAACAATCCAGTAAATAGCTTAACTAAATCTGAAGTTATCGATATTTTCATGGGGAAATACCTTGCTTATCCGAACGGTGATTTAGCCAACCCAATAGAATTAAATGATGACAACCTATTAAAAGAAAGTTTTTATCAAAATTTAATTGGTCGCTCTGTTGCTAGTGTCAATGCCTATTGGGCGAGACTTAAGTTTACCGGTAGAAAACGCAAAGCCAGTGTATTAGATTCAGAAGATGACGTAATAGAGCAACTTGATGGTGCAAAGTTTGCTATCGGCTATATACGAGAATCAAAATTAACAAATAACTTAAAAGTGGTATATCGATTTAATGAATAAAAGTGGCTTAATTCTTAGGCTAGCCATTGTTGTTATTTTTGCTACGCTTGCCGTCGGCTTAATTATCTCGCAAGTGTTTTTTCGCATTGCTTACGTTAATGAAGTTGATAACGGCCAACGAAAAATAGAGCAACTTTATAAAACGGTATCATCTACTGCTTCCATTGCCAGTTATTTAGAAGACATTGAATTGGTTAATGAAGTAATTTCAGGTTTGATCAGTAACGACATTGTCAGCGGCGTGTCCATTTCTACCGAGCAACTTAAAACCGCATCCGACAATTATCAATATAATGATTCAACACAAACATTTGCCTTGTTTTCTCCCTTTGAAAAAGACCGCCAAGTAGGCAATCTTTTTATTACTCCTAATATTCAAGAAATTGAGAATCGCGCTAATAAAATTAGTTGGGATAACCAAATTTCAATTACTATTCAAGCCACAATTATTACTTTAGTGATCATTGTTGTTGCCTACATCATTGTTACTGAACCTATAATTTCCATTGCCAAACGTTTACATGAAGTAAAAATAGGTTCTGATGAACGAATATCATTACCTAATTTTCATAAAAAAAGTGAAATTGGCTTATTAGTTGGCGATATTAATTCATTGCTAGAGCGAACCACGCTGCAAATTTCAGAAGAACGTAAGCTACGCCAGCAAGTTGAAAAACTGTCAAAACACTTTAAATTATTATTCGAAAACGCTAATTCTCCTATCGTGTTATCAGAACCCAATGGCGATATTATTCTTTATAATCAAGCTTTCACTGATTTTTTAACTCGACTTAATATCCCGTTTAAACAAAATTTTGGTCCCTATTTACGCGAATTATTTGATAACCAACTTGCACTTGATCAATTAATTGAAACCGCCTTTAACAATAATGAAATTGCTTCAGGTGAATTTTTATTAGGCTATTTTGATCAAAACAAGCCAGTTTGGGTGCAAACTATCATTTCACCTACCGTTACGGAAGAGTACCGCGAATACTATCAAATCACCTTGCACGACATCTCATTAAGACGACAAGAACTTGAACAGTTAGATCATAAAGCTCATACCGATCAATTAACGCAACTACTAAACCGACGTGGGGCTGAACAACAAATAAGCCGCTTGATGCAGCAAAAAATTCCATTTGCATTACTGCTTTTAGATCTCAATAAATTTAAACCGATCAATGATATTTATGGTCATGATGCCGGAGATGAAATTCTTAATTATGTGTCAACCCAGTTAACCAAGTGCTTAAGAAGGCGCGATCTGTTATCTCGCTGGGGCGGCGATGAATTTGTTGTCGTATTGCCAAAACTTAATAAACAAGAAGTAACTAAGGTTTGTGACAAAATAGTTTCCTACATAGAAAAACCTTATTTCCTGAAAAAAAGCGAAGCTTCAATGTCTGTTGGCGCGAGCATAGGCGCAAGTTTTTACCCTGATGACGAGCTTACCCAAGAGTTAATTATTAAAGCCGCCGACAAAGCAATGTATCAAGCCAAAACAGCCGTAGAAAATAAAACCAACGTTACTTTTTATGACCAATTAACATAATTAAAGGTTTTGCTTTTTTAATGACACAAATAATGGAGTGCAAAGATACACATAGAGTTAAATTAACTCTCCTTTTAATATCAAGTGCTTTACTGCTATTTTTAATTGCAGAGCTTATTCTTACTCCCTTTAATTACATTGAAGTAGCTCTACTCACCTCACTTACCCTAATGTCCTTGCTATATTTTTGGATTAATGAAGATACCGTACAAGTTGTAAATGCGCTGATTATTTGGAGCTGTACCATTCTTATTTTTTATCTTTCTTGGCTCAATAACGGCATTTTTGACTCTGCCATCTATGCTTATCCTTGTGTTATTTTATTAGCTATGTTTATGGGTACTAAAATGCTGTTTATTCCACTAATTATCAGTATTTTTATCCAATTAATAGCATTAACAAGCGCACATGAGCTCAACTTAATTCATGCAGATTCAGCTAACTTTGCTAACCATAATCTTCGAACTATTCATTTATCGATTATTTGTCTATTTTTTTGCTTAATTACCTACTTTTTTATTAAGCGCTTTCAAGAAAGTGTAGAAGAACTCCAGCTAGAGAAAAGTGTTTGCTTAAATTTACTGGCGGAAAACCAACAGCTATTAAAATACGACCATTTAACAAAGCTTGCCAATGAACATATTTGTACTGAAGAAATGGATCAGTATTTAGGAAAGAATGCTGACGGTCATCATAATGTCTATTTTATGGTCTTAGATATTGTCAACTTACGCGATATCAATAATTCTTTTGGCCATAAAACCGGTGATCAACTGATCATAGAAATCGCTGAACGCTTAAATGTTATTTTGCAAAAAAATGAATATTTATACCGCTTTAGTGGTAACGAATTTGTCTTAACCAAAATTTCTATTGGCTCTAAAGATTTTGAAGTATTTAAAGAACGAGTACTACAGGCTATTATTGCCGAATTCACGGTTGATGAATACAGTATTGCTGTGCACTGTGCTATTGGTATTGCCATTTCTCCATTTGACGGTAACTCAATAGAAAGCTTAAGAGCAAATGCCCATTTAGCATTACAGTATGGAAAAACTGAACAAAAAAATAGCGCTCAATATTACAAACCTTCAATTAAAGCCTTGGTTGACAACAAGTATTTTTACATTACCGCATTAAAAAATGCGATTGCAAATAAACAATTTACGATTAATTACCAACCGAAAATAAACTTACACACCAATAAAATTATTGGTGTCGAAGCTTTAATACGTTGGCATCACCCCGATAAAGGCTGGGTGCCGCCCGATCAATTTATTCCAATAGCAGAAGAGTCCGGCTTAATTGTTGATATTACCAAACTATTAATTAAACAAGCCTGCCAAGACTGTATGACTTGGCAAAAACTAGGTTTTAACAACATTCGTGTTGCCATAAATTTGTCAGCGGTTGATTTTAAACGCGGCAATTTACCACAAATTATTTTCAATACGTTAAATCATACAGGTATGTCACCGCACCTACTTGAACTAGAGATTACAGAATCCACTATTTTTGATGATATAAAACACATTCAAGCGCAAATTAGAAAAATTCAACAAAAAGGCATCTCTTTCGCAATTGATGACTTTGGTACTGGTTATTCAAACTTAGGCTACTTAAATAAGTTTAACGTTTCGGTATTAAAAATTGATCGCTCTTTTATTAGCAAAATTGCTGATTTAGAACATGAACAACACATTGTTAATGCCATTATCATGATGAGTAAAAGTTTAGGTATTCAAAATGTCGCTGAAGGTATTGAAGATGCTGAAACAGCACAATGGCTTTGTGATGCTGGCTGTCATATTGGCCAAGGTTATTTATGGGCCAAACCATTACCGCTTGATGAATTTATTGAATACTTACAAAACGAAAATCAACATGAATAAGCCTTTTTAAAAAAGCTAATAAACATTATCATTTAACCTCGCCGTCAATCTCCTACATTCTTTTGGTTTTATCATGAGCTTAGAAAAAGTTACTACCATTTATCAACGTGCCGCTGAACGTAAAGGCGGTACTGCCGCACTCAACCTATTACTTGGCGATGACGATTCTCATCCATTTTTAGCTGAATTAGGTGACGACCGCATTTTATCTGCATTTACAAAAAAAGTATTTCAATCCGGTTTTGTCTGGCGCGTTGTTGAAAATAAATGGCCTAGTTTTGAAGAAAGCTTTTTCCGTTTTGATATAGAAAAAATATTAATGATGCCAGAAGAAATGTTAGAAAAAAAAGCCGCTGATCCCAAAATCATACGCAATTTCAATAAAGTAAAAACCATTAAAGCTAATGCCCAAATGATATTTGAAGAACAACAAAACGGTCATAGCTTTGCCGAATTTATTGCCCAGTGGCCAAGCAACAACATTATTGGTTTATGGGCGTACTTAAAAAAACATGGCGCGCGTTTAGGCGGTAATACCGGCCCATATGCCTTAAGAGCCTTAGGTAAAGATACCTTTTTATTAAGCCGAGATGTTGAAGCCTATTTTAGATCACACGATCACATTAGTGGCGGTATTCAAACTAAAAGCAGCTTAGCTACCATTCAACAATGTTTTAATGAGTGGCAACAACAATGTGACCTCAATTTAAGCCAGCTCAGCCGTTTAATTGCCTACGCCACTGGTGACAATCATATTCAAGTTGAGAGTGCATAATGGCTGAATCTAAACTGGGTAACGCGAATAACGAAGCTCAGAGCAATATCGCGATAGCTTATGTTGACTCTGTTGATATTGAGTTAGCTAAACGTTTAGCAAACAAGTGGCACTTCAACTACATAGGTAACGCAACATCTGTGCATAAGCATGCTCACCTCGCCTTTCTTTTACAAGTTAACCATCAATGCCTAGAGCTGATCAAATGTGACGAGCCTAAATTAGGGGCGATTAAGGTTGATTTTGTTGAAGGCGCGGTTGCTCATCGTCGTAAATTTGGTGGCGGTCGTGGCCAAGACATTGCCAAAGCGATAGGCTTAAAACATGGTTTCACCCCGAAAGTATTAGATGCTACCGCTGGTTTAGGCCGTGATGCTTTTGTACTGGCGTCACTAGGCTGCCAAGTTACTATGTTAGAACGTATGCCTGTTGTTGCAGCCATGTTAGCTGACGGTTTAGCGCGTGCAGAATTAAGCACTGAAGTGGCTGAAATTACCCAATTAATGTCATTGGTACATGCTTCTTCTATTGAAGCAATATCAGAACAACAGCAGCCTGATGTTATTTATCTTGACCCTATGTATCCACATAAAGGCAAATCAGCATTAGTAAAAAAAGAAATGCGCGTATTTCAAACCTTAGTGGGTGAAGATAACGATGCCGACGCTTTATTAGCACCTGCTTTAGCCGCCGCAAAATACCGTGTGGTAGTTAAACGCCCAAGCTATGCCGAACCACTTGCAGGTAAAAAGCCGTCAATGAGCATTAATATGAAAAAAAACAGATTCGATGTTTATGTCAATCAAGCCATACCAAAAGACTAAAAGACTAAAAATAAATGAAAGAACCTTTAAAAAGCGTGTCCGAAGTTATCGCTCAAGCCAACGATAAATTTTATGAAGTAAATAACAACATAGATACCTTAGTTGGCATTATTGACAAAGCACTACGCAAGCAAGGAATGAATGCCGATGCGGTAACTATTGATTGCCCTGCGCTCGATAAAAAATTGGTATTTTTATTACATGACTCTAAAGCTGACAGTGTTGATATTGCACAAGGTAATAAAGCAGGTGACATATTTTCATCTGCAAGCGAACCGTTAGCTGAGTTAACGGTTAACAAGGTAGTAGCCATAATGAACAGCTACTTTAAGCCTTTGTAATTTCGGCTACTTTCATCAGCATAAGTAATACAAAATAACAGCTTCATAATTCCGTCACAATACTGTAACAATATTGCAATAATTCTTTGTGAGAATTAACGTGCGAACTTCTATTATGAGGATTAACCCTGTGCGCGTTTCTAGTTTTTCACGAATTTCTGTTGTTGCAATAAGTACTTTTGCAGTGATTTTTGTTGCCACTATGTATCATGTTGTCACCACCTTAGCTGACAGCAGAGCACAGCAAGATCAATATCAAAATTTAAAATCGTTAGCTACGGTAAAACTTTATCGTACCGTTGCCAGCTATTTACAAACCGGTGATGCAAGCTTATTAACTCAAGCTGACACGCAATTATCAGAAATACAGACCAGTGCCAAAAAATTAAAATTACCGGCGTTTGAACAGCAGCTTCTCAGTTATACCGATGATTTAAAAAACAACTTAGCAACCAAGTTTCGTGCACTTGGCAAGTTAAGTGGCGACCCTTACGCTTTACTACGTAATAGCGAACAAGGCATGGTGTCGTTAAACAACAGCTTAGCGAACTATGCGCTAAAAAGTAACGCTTTATCTCAACAACAAGTATTGGCTTATTTAACTATTAATACCGATATTGCTTCAACGTTGCATCGTTTGGTTAACGCTCGCGAAAAGCTTTTCATGGCTGATAACACAAACACAGATACCATTAAAATTGTCATTAAAAACCTGAATAAAGAAATACAATCAATAAACCAATTTCCAGCATTAGCGATATTTCCAGAAACTGAAGATGATGACGATTTATTGTTTGATGAAGAAGAGGCTGAAGATGTCAGCCTTGATGTTTTCAATGAATTACAATCGCTTGCCAGTCGTTATTCGAACGAATTACAGAACACTTTAGATTTATTTAATCAACGCCAAGCGGGCTTAACCTTGTTACGTCAAGCGGTTAATACTTTAGAAGATATTATTCTCACGGCCGAGCAAACCATCAGTGATGATCAACAAGCAATTAATGGCACATTAGCGACCATAGTCATGGGATTGTTACTCTTTTTGGTGCTCTTTTTAGCAACAAATTATTGGTTAATGCGTACAGTAGTTTTAAACCCATTACGTAAATTACGTGATAGTTTTGTTCAACTCGTTACCCAAGGGCGGGTTGATAATATTACTGGTATCCCAGAAAAAACTGAACTAGGCCAAATAGCCAGTAGTTTTAATAAAATGGTTAGCCAACTCGCAGAAGAAAGTGAGCAAAAAGCCAAACAATTAAACTTGGTATCACACGCAATGCAAACCATGGAAAGCCAAGCACAACATATTCTTAATTCGTCGTCGAGTACATCAGAGCATTTATTAGCCGTTGATGAAATTATGCAAGCCTTGGCACAAGTAACCGATACCGTGAATACCTTGTCACAACAAGTGGTAGAGAATGCCGAGGCAACACAAGGCGCAATGACCAACAGCCAAGGACAAGTTTCAGAAGTATTGATTGCCAGTGAAGCAACAAACAACGCCGCGCAATCAGGAAAAGAAGCGATAGTGTCATTAACTCAATCAGTTGACAGTGTTGGCCTTATTGTTGATGTGATCAGCTCGATTGCCGACCAAACCAACTTATTAGCGCTTAATGCCGCTATTGAAGCAGCTCGTGCTGGTGAGCATGGCCGAGGGTTTTCCGTAGTAGCTGATGAAGTACGTCAGCTAGCCGGTAAAACGCAAGAATCGTTAAAACAAGTCAGTGAACGTTTAGCACAATTGAACCAAGCAAGTGCTGCACTAGAGCAAAATATTTTTGGTATTGAAAGCGCTTCAAGCCAACAAAAATCAATTGCTGAACTATTAAAAATCAATGCTGAAAGTGTCGTTGAGCAAGCATTAACCTCAGCACGAGTAGCGCAAGATTCTTTAGAACAAATTAACCAGCAACGTTTACATTTTGCTGATTTTGAAAATGCCATGAGCAGTGTTAATCAAGAAGTAAATAACTCGCGCGAACTGGCGGAAAACATTTCTCAAGATGTTGCCGCTCAAGTATTAGACATTAATCAAACACTAAAAACTTCGTTACAATAAAGCAACTGATACCAATCCGTATAAGAAAGTGCTCACTTAGAACGGTATGGGCGGCATTAGAACAAACAAAATTTGTGAAGATATAGTTATTCTACATCAAATAAATTTTGTGCAGTTATCATGGTGTCCATACGTTCCCAAAGTGCGAGTTTAAAGGCTTATATGCAGCGTTATTGATTTTGACAAGGTTTCCACATGGATGTGGGACATTAGGGTAACGCAGGAGCAGTTACCGAGAATAACCATTCTCTTCAATCCATGCCTTGCCTCTAAGCCTTTAAATTCTCGCTAAGTAAGCACTTCTTTATACGGAATGGTATGAATGAGCTGCAATAGCCCAACAAATCATCTACACTTAGCAAAGGTCAATTAGTGGAGGCCGCATTATGGCTAAATCACTATGTAAGTGGAAAAAAAAGGACATTGAAAAACATGTTCACGAATTAATGCAGATTGTTGAAAAGCCGCGCTATTTCTGTAAAGAATGTGCGCGAGCAGCGCATAATAAAGGCTTTTTATGTAAACCAACAAACTTAAATTAACACGCATTTTTAATCTTAATATTTTTCAGGAATTAACATGATCCAAGTAAACCAGCCAATGCCAGAAGGCGAATTACAAGAACGCAAAAATGGAGAAACAACTACGTACAATACACTCACTCTTTTTTCAGATAAAAAAGTAGTTTTATTTGCCGTACCTGGTGCATTCACCCCAACGTGTTCAGAATCACACTTACCTGGTTTTGTTGTTAAAGCCGATGAATTTAAAGCGAAAGGTGTTGACCAAATTATTTGTTTATCGGTTAACGATGCTTTTGTTATGTCAGCATGGGGCGAAGCGCAAAATGCCGAAAATATTACCATGTTAGCGGATGGTGATGGCAGCTATACCCAAAAATTAGGTTTAGAAATGGCAACCGGCGCTTTTGGTGGGTTACGCTCACAACGTTATGCCATGATCATTGATGATGGTGTAGTAACCGGCTTATTTGTTGAAAAACCAAAAGAGTTTACCGCCAGTACAGCTGAAAATGTGTTAGCAAACTTATAGTTAGCTAGCGTTCGAGGTAAATATTATCTCGAACGCTAAATAATGAATACAATCACAAACATTAGTTGTAAAAGAAATGAAAACCATTATCATTATAACTAACTGTTTTTATTGGTATTTTTCTTTAATCAACACTTGTTAGTTTGGCCAGAAACAGGCACAATTCACATTGTTTAATTAATTCCAACGCCAACGAGAGAGTCTCATGTTAAAAGCAGCCATGGTTGAAAAACTCAACACCCAAATTAATTTAGAATTTTATTCATCTAATTTATACCTACAAATGAGTGCATGGTGTGAAGAAAAAGGCTTTGAAGGCGCCGCGGCATTCATGCGTAAACATGCCGCTGAAGAAATGGATCATATGACCCGTTTATTCACTTATGTTAGTGAAACTGGTGCCTTACCTATTTTAGGTGCTATTGATGCACCACCACATGATTTTGCCTCGCTTGCTGACGTATTTGAAAAAACCTATGAGCACGAATGTTTAATTACTGAGCGTATTAATGCCTTAGCACACGAAGCCTTCAGTAACCAAGATTATTCAACGTTTAATTTCTTACAGTGGTATGTAGCTGAGCAACACGAAGAAGAAACATTATTCAAAAGTGTATTAGACAAAATTAGCTTGGTTGGCCACGATGGTCACGCACTATTTTTTGTTGATAAAGACTTAGCTGAAATGGCTAAATCAGGCACTAGCGGTAGTATTATGACAAGTAATTAATTTTACACGGTTATACGCTACTTATTTAAAGGCTTCTTCATGAAGCCTTTTTTATAGTAAAAATTCACTCTAAATTAAATCGCCGTTGTTGCCGGTACAAACACATAACCATTGCCACGTACGGTTTTTATATAACTGCCATCGGCTAATAACTGGCGGTCTGACAAAGCCGCAAGCTTTTTCCTAATATTAGAAATATGCATATTGACACTTTTGCTGCAATACAAAATGCTGCGATTAAAAATGTTTTCCGCAATAGCGTCACGTGATACCACACAACCTGAGTTCGACATTAATAACTGTAGTAACTCAAACTCAATACCTGTGATTGTGACCTGCTCACCATTAAAGGTTAATGCTCGGGTAACCAAACATAACGATAATTCTGACACAGTTAATACTTGTTTTTCCGTACTACCTTGTTCATAAAGCTTACGCCGAAAAAACACTTCAATTCGCGCCAGCAATTCATGGTTAAAACGCCGTTGGGTTAAACAATTATCTGCGCCTGCTTTAAGTAATGTGATTAAGGTGTTTTCCGGTAATTTATCGGTACATAACCATAAAACACAGGTACTTTTGTTGCGTATATGATGTACCACTTCAAGTAAATAACTCGCTGGCTTTGTTAAATTCACTAACACTAAATCAAAATGACGAGTGCTTAGTTTTTGCGTTAGTTCGCTCATGGAATAACAAAAAGTCAGTTGATAATCCTTATCCGTGAAATACCGAGCAACCTGCCCTTGCTCTCGATTTTGTTCAATAAAAATTAAAATACGCTTATTCATCAGATCACATCACTTATCACACAACAAAAGTAAAATGTAGAGCTAACACTGTGTTGTTACCAAACTCGTAAAGCTAGACAACACAGCTTAGCTCATGGTTTGTTTATTGATCTGCCAAGCTAATACGATAACCTGACGCTGTGCTGTCATCATCTTGTAGAATTAAATACTGCGCATTGGATGCTTCATCCAGTATCAATTCAAACGAATGTAAAATAATTTCACTGCTGTTATCTTCAGCTACCACATACACTTTATAGGTATTATTTAACAAAGTAACTGTGCTAGGTTGCGCATACGAAACTAAATGTTTGTAAGGCGTTGTTGAGATCATTTCATTGCTTCTGACAAAATAGAAACGAACAAAGTCGAAATCATCGGTGTTAATTAAGTTGATCAGCGTAACTTTATGATCATAAATACTCGCATCATTACTGTTTTCAATGACTAAGGAATTAACTGACACTTCTACTTCATCAATAATACCGTCATTGTTTTCATCAAAATCACCATCGCCATCATCATCAACATTGGTTTCTGTTAAATAAAAGAAAACGGTTTTATCTGAATTGTCAGGCAGGGTTAATAAGTGATTCGTGATCAATGCTTGCTCACTTTCTGGCATCACAATGTTAATACTGTAATCACCATTTTCTTGCACTAAAGTTTCACTAAACTCACCAAATGCAAAGCTGTTAGTGGTAACTGAACTATCTACTGAATTTAACGTTAGCTCGATATTTCCTTGGTATTCAGGAATAAGATCATGGCTTTCAATAGCGTTGTAAGCACGAATTTTACTGGCCGAATCAACATCAATATATTCAACAATCGCAGAGTTTGAAATTTTATCTAAGGTATAAGGCGAATCACCCGTTGCCGTATTTTCTCTGATCACCATAATATATTGAGAGGCATACAAAAAACTGATTTCATCTGACTGATAAACAACTTCTTGTGTAACCGGATCAGCTAAATAAAAAATATAGCTGTCTTGTTCAAATTTTTGATTGTCGGAAAGCTCTTGGTTAGTAAACTCCCCTATTAATTGAGCTTCATTAAAGGTTTCATCGTCTTTCGACAAATAAATACTGGCAACATCTGTACTTGGGTGCATATTCAACACACGTAAATTAAACAAATCGTCTTCATCATCGTTGTCGTCATCAATCACAGGAATACTGTAAGTAACTATGGCTGGGGCATTAATGTCACCGGTTAAAACCATTAATTTTGTTGCTTCTTTTTCAATACTGACATCACCTTCAAGAATAATATTTAAATCTTCACGGTATTTACTGTCTTCATCTTGAAAAGCAATTTCATAAAAATAATTACCTGTATTGATACTGGTGCTTGCACTCAGTTGGGTGAAATTAACACCGCTATAAGTATTTTCAAAAGTATCATCATCATCTTCAGATAAGTCTTCATCAATGGTTAAAAAAATTGCTGGTGAATTAGACGATAAATTATAAAATCGCAATGCCCCGGTAGTATCATCTTCATCGCTTGAAGAATCGCAGCTTGCCAAAAACACCACCGACAGCAACGCCATTGCGGTAGGCTTTCGCCAAAACTTGCTAAACACACTTAAATGATTTGTTAAATACATGGATAAAACCTTATAAAAATAATGCGGATTTTCGAAAAAATTAAAGTAACTTAGTTATGGGCCCTAACATTAATCACAGCAGGTAGACGGCAGAACATAAGATTAAGTTCGCCAAATAGTGAAAAGTTTACACTTCTTTACTTTTCTTAAACCGCGTTAAAATGAAATATTCGGCATAATCATAAACTTAACTTTTGTTATTTATTGTTGTCTGTTGTTAACAAATGTTATCGCATTGCCTAAGCCATTAAGTTGTTCGGATAACAAACAGAAGCTTAAGTTTTGTTATAAGGAATGGTTTGCAGTAAATAGAAGATAAGTAATGACATTTGTTAGCAGGTTAATGTAAATACTCACATTAGCCTGCTGACAGTATGCAGTTAGCGCTATTATTGATGAAGAGTTTTTGGGGTCGGTTTTTTATGCTTTAAATTCAGGCATTTTTTACACACCACGGCACAACTAAATAGTGACATTTCAAATAACGCCAGCAACAGTACAGCAACTAAAATACCAATAACAATTGATGTGCCATTTAAAACCACTGTGTAGCTATAGTTTTGCCAAACTTCGGCTCTGATCTCTTGAATAGGTTGTAAAAACACTTGCTGATAAGGACTATAAATAGACTGATTAAATGCCTGTAACGCCTGTGTTAACTGGATATTTCGTTCAACTAAGCTGCCAATACTTGCGCCACCAGCAATAATTACTGGATCAACCTGCTGCTGATAATGTTTAAGTAGCCGATTGAGATCACCGGCAAAGTATTTATCGGCATCGGCTTGAAAAACCGCAATACTGTGTTGAGATTCAGAAACACGCGCCGCTAAATTTTTACCATATTGATCAACAAAACCTGGCACCTGAATACCCACTAAAATAGCGCCGACAAAAATCACTAATTTGATATATTCAAAAAGCTTATGAAAAAAAATCATTCTTTTAACAGTATCCTCGGTTAACTCACCCTAAGTAAAATCTACGCTTAGCAACCTTATAAATAAAGTAAAACTTTACTCACTTCAAATAATCATCATGTAATATCCATTAAATCATGCAAGTTTTACACAGCACTCAAGTGTTAAGAGTATAGTGATAAAAAATTTGCTAATATTGGCGAAATTTTTGGTTAGGCAAATACTTCAAGCATGACAACGAAGATAATAAGTACCGATGTAATTGTGATTGGCGCAGGCGCTGCCGGTTTAATGTGTGCCGCTCAAGCCGGCTATCGTGGCAAACAAGTGATCCTTGTTGATATGGGAAAAAAGCCCGGCCGTAAAATTCTTATTAGTGGTGGTGGCCGCTGTAACTTTACTAATCAAAATGCCAGCCCTGAAAACTACCTGTGTCAAAACCCACACTTTGTAAAATCAGCACTGAGTCGTTACAGCGCACAAGATTTTATCGATCTAGTAGATCGCCATGGCTTAGCTTATCACCATAAAACCTTAGGACAGTTATTTTGCGATAACAGCGCACAAGACATTGTTGATATATTATTAACCGAATGCGACTGGGCTGGTGTTGATATACATTTACGCAGTGAAGTTATCAATGTTGAAAAAACGCCAGTAGGCTTTAAAGTAACAACAACTTCAGAAACCTACGAATGCGAAGCTTTAGTAGTAGCTGCTGGCGGCTTAACAATGCCAAAACTTGGTGCCAGCCCAATAGGTTATAAAATTGCTGAACAGTTCGGTTTAAACGTATTACCCACCTGTGCCGCACTGGTACCTTTTACTTTACACGAACACGATAAACAACGTTTTGATGGCCTTTCCGGTATTAGTGTTGATTGTTTAGTATCATCAGAAAACGGTATTAGTTTTCGTGAAAATATTTTATTTACTCACCGTGGTTTATCTGGCCCTGCCATTTTGCAAATATCATCATACTGGCAAGCTGGCCAGTATGTAAGTATTAACCTACTACCAGAAAACCCAATACCTGAACAAATAACAACTTGGCGAGCAGAAAGCCCTCAAAAAGCGCTAAAAAATTGTTTAAGTAGTCTCTTGCCAAAACGCTTAGTTGACGTAATGGTGACTGAACAAGTACTTCCAGAAAAAGCCATTAACCAGCTAACCCATGCGGAAATCGACAACCTCGCCCAATATCTTCACCATTGGCAAATAAAACCAAACGGTACTGAGGGCTATCGAACAGCTGAGGTTACTTTAGGGGGCGTAGATACTGATGAACTAAGTTCAAAAACCTTTGAAGCTAAAAAAGTTCCGGGGTTATATTTTATTGGCGAAACCATCGACGTAACCGGTTGGCTCGGCGGCTTTAATTTTCAGTTCGCGTGGAGCTCAGGCATGGCGTGTGGCTTGGCGGTTTAATCGGCATTCAAAAAAGATTTACGCCTAATACTTTATCATATAAACATAGTTACTGTTCAGCTTCTATCTTAAAACCTGAACAGTAATTACCTTATCAAGCAACACACTAAAAAGTGCAATGAGCCCTTCATTTTTGGTCAGTCATTTTAACACGATTAAAACCCACCAATTAGTTACCCAAATCACATTACCAATATTTAATTTTTATCTTAAAAAATTTTTATAATTTTAAGCAGGTTTTCAAATTCATTGCTATACATAAAGAGCAAATGAAAATAATTGTTGTACTTTTCATTAAATTAACAGCTTTATTAAGAAATATTCATAAGTTAAATGAAAGATACTAACACGCTGATATTAAAATAAAAATTATGTTTTTGTAGATTTTAACATCAACGTCATATTGGTAAGAGCAGTAATGTGTTATCACGATATTCTCAACATAATATTTAATAACCAATATTTATTTAAATGAATGTTTTTTCATGAGTAAGCTGTCGAGTTTTGTCAAACCATAATAAGTAAACTAGGGGAAAATCATGAGTCTTAAATTATCTAAAATATCCTTAGCAGTGCTTTCAGCAACTGCTTTGAATATGACAGCCTCTGTTCAGGCACAAGAAGCCAAAGCAGCCAAACAAGCGATTGAAGTTATTGAAGTAACCGGTATTCGCAGCTCTCTTACCAGTGCATTAGCCGAAAAACGTAACACAACCAATTTAGTTGAAGTGATTCAAGCGCACGATATTGGTAAATTACCTGACCAAAATTTAGCAGAAGTACTAGAAAATATTACAGGGGTACAAATTACTCGTACTGCTGGTATAGGTACTGGTGTACAAATTCGTGGTACCAATGCTAACCGTGTTGAAATTAATGGTGTTTCTACTGTTGGCGCAGGAGATGGTCGTAATGGCATCAGTTTTGAAGATGTTAACGCGTCGATAATATCTGCTGTTGAAGTCACTAAATCACCAGAAGCTAAAACAACTGAAGGCTCTGTTGGTGGTACAGTAAATTTACGCACTATTCGCCCGCTACAATTATCAGAAACCTTAGCTGCTGTACGTGTTCAAGGTGAAGAAAGTAACCTAAGTACAGAAGGTATGAGCCCGAGAATTTCTGGTTCTTATGGCGATAATTGGGAACTAGACTCAGGCGGTAAAATTGGTTTTGTTATTAGTGGTAGTTACACTGAACAAGAAGCGGTTTCATTCAGACCACGTGTTGATCGCGATAATTTAGTTAGCGTGGGTGGACAAGAATTTCAGGGGATTCAGTTTTTTGTACAAGAACAAGAAAATGATGATTATGAAACTACTAACCTTGCAACAACATTAGAGTGGGCACCAAACGATGATATGAAGTTTCATTTCGATGCGATCATTAACGAACAAGAACGCAGCCGAGATTCATATAGATTGCAAGCATCTGGTGTCTCTAACCTGAGAAACCTATCTATCCCTTCAGCATTCGAAACAATCGATTATGGTTCTGTAGGTGGCACTAATATAGGAACTCGACAAGCGGCACTTGTTGGTAATCTTGATCCTGTTTTTGACGGCAGCACAGATCCAAGTGATGGTAACTTCCGAACTTCTAGCGATACTGGTGCTCGCGTAACAGATACCAATGTCTTTGTATTTGGTGGCGAGTGGCAGGGAGAAAACTTATTTGTTAGTGCAGAAGTGTCATCGTCAAGCGCTAAAACCTCTAACCCTAACTTAAGCACAACATTAAACTTTATCAATCCGAACGCACCATTGGTTGTAGAAGTTAGAGGATTAAATGATGAGGGTGATGGCTATGAGCGATACGATCGAGTTCCACTAATGGGAGGAATTACTACAATTCAAGAAGCTGCCGATAGTGTAACTGGTGGTGTCGCTGCACAAAGCTATATCTACAATGATAATGCAACACCATTTATGTATGACTTAAGAGGTGGTTCATTAGCTTTCGGTATTGACCCTAATTCAGCCGTAGCACCATCTTCAGCAGATTTAACTAATCCAGCTAATTATGTATTAGACCAAGTAACTGTTGGTAGAAATACCACCGAGAATAAAGAAGATGGTTTCCGTGTTGATACAACTTACTTTTTAGATGATGGTATCGTTACATCTGTTGATGCTGGTTACCGCTTTAATAAGTCTTCAAGTGAATTCAATGATATTGAAGATAATATTGGCGGATTTGGCTTTATGAAAGATAGTCCGAATGCAACACTTTTTGAAGACTTACTTACTAAAGGCCCTAATAACTACGGTGATGCTGATGGCAGAGATTTATTCATTGCTGATTTTCTTTTATTAGATCCAGATAAGTCTTTTGCAGACCGTGATGCAACAATCAAAGCATTACAAGACGCTGTTATTGCACATGACCCTTCTAGTCCTGATATTTTAAACCTTAAAGCTGACGAAAATGCTTACTACAATGTAGAAGAACAAACTCATGCCTTATATGTGCAAGCGAACTTTGAATGGGAAATGATACGCGGTAATTTCGGTGTTCGTTACATAGAAACAGATATTGATTCAACAGGATATGCTCCTTCCGTTGGCGGTGCAGAGAGAAAATTAGAAACAACAAGTGGTAGTTATGACTTTTTATTACCGCGTTTAAATGTAGTAGCCGATGTGGCTGATGATATGATCCTTCGCCTAGGTTACGGTTCAGATATTCGCCGTCCTGACTTCAATGATCTAAGTACAGGCTTTTCATTTGGTACTAGTGAAAATGATGCTATTCAGCTGGGTAATCCAGGTTTAGAGCCTGAAGAAGTAACATCATTTGATATTTCATTAGAATGGTATTTTGCTGAAGCAGCCATTGCGAGTATTGGTTACTTCAACAAAGAACGTACTAATATTTTTGGGGTTGATTTTGAAGGCGCTTTATTAGTGAGTTCTAGTAGTACTGCTGGTGGCTTAGCACGTGAAACAGATCCTACATGTCCAGGCGGCGGTTTATGGAACCCAGAAGTTATACCAAATGTTTTTGGAGACTCCTCAACAAAAGGCCTTTGTGTTGATTTTTCTACACCAGGTAATGATCCAGAAAAAACCACACAATCGGGTTTTGAATTTGCTTTTCAATATGACCTTTCAAGTTTCGAAGATGACTTAGGCTGGGCATCAGGGTTTGGTCTTATTGCTAACTATACCATCCAAGATTACTCTGGTGGCTCTGTTGAAGACTGTACTTCAGGGCGTGGTGAGCAAGTACTAGGCGCAAATATCTGTGCCGAGCGTGGTTTACTTGATTTGTCTGAAAATGCCTATAACGCAACGGTTTACTACGAAAAATATGGTTTATCTGCTCGCTTACGTTACACATGGCGTGAAGCGTTCAAAACTCAAGACTTTGCTGGCGGCGCTAACACCAGTGGTAGTAGTACGTTAAGTTTCCCTGTTTATACCGCAGATAGAGGCCAACTTAATGCCAGCGTTAGCTATGATGTTAACGAACATTTAAATGTCGGTATTGAAGCCGTTAACTTAACCGAAGAACGCATTAACCAATATTGTGTAAATGATAATGCACTTTTATGTTTTGTTGGGCTTCCAGACAGAAGAATGAGTATTGGCGCTACTTATAAATTTTAATGGGTGAAAAGAATGCATTAATTGCATAAAAACACTAAATCGTACTCATAATAACCCCAGCATCTACTGGGGTTATTTATATACAATTTGTACCGTTATTTTATTAAATGTCGTGCTAGCACATCACTTTTTTCTTCGTAATTGCCACCAACAACTTTAAATAAAGCAACCTGACTCTGTAAATAAGCAGCTTGTAAATCCGCTAATACTTGCTGAGCGCTCAGCAACGCTTGCTGATTCTCTTCAAATACCGTTGGTTCCTCTAAACCTTGCTGCTGACGTAATTGGCTTAATGCTAACTGACGGGCTTTATTCTCAACCACATGCTCTTGTAACTGGCGTTGCTGTAACAACATTTGCTGGTTATTTAACTGGCGATTGAATTCAGTAAATGCGTTTTCAACAGCAGCTTGATACTGCTTCACTGCAACGGTTTGTTGTAGCTCTGCAATTTGCTCTTGTGCATTTAAACGACCAAAATTAAAAACAGGTAAATTTAATTGCGGTGAAAACGCCCATGTTTGTGAGTTTGATTTAAATAAATCAGATAACGACTGACTCGCAAAACCCAAATTAGAGGTTAAGCTAATACTTGGATAAAACGCAGCTCGTGCCACACCTAAGTTAGCATTCGCGGCAACAATATTTTGCTCAGCTTGTGCTAAATCAGGACGATTTAATAAAATTGACGCCGGTAGCTGCGCAGGTAAAGCATTTAATTGCTTAGGGTTAAAATTTGCCGTTAATTTATCCAGTACAATATTTTCATCATAGCCAATAAGTTGTTGTAACTCAGTTAAATAATTGCGGTGAATATTATTTAATTGGCTCAACTGAATATTAATACTTTGCTCAGCATTAACTGCTTGGCGATATTCACTTTCATCAAGTAAACCTTGCTGAAATTGCAATTTAGCAACACGTGTTTTGTTTTTAGCGCTAGTCAATAAGTCATGCTGTAAACCTAACTTATAAAGATTAGCTTGATAGCTAAAATACACACTTGCAACCTGTGCGGCTAATGTTTGCGCTAATGTTTGCTGGGCAAATTCACTCGCTTTATATTCCGCTAAAGCACTCGCTTGTAAATTGCCTACACGATCAAAAAAGTCTAACTCGTAAGCAGTAAAGCCAATGTTAACATTATGACTAGTACTATATTCAGGCATTAAAGCGCTACTTTGGTTAAGCGAATTTTTTTGTCTTTGCACACCAGCGTTAACACTGATATCAGGCCAACTTTCACTACGAGTGATTTGATATTTCGCTTGTAGTTGCTGCAGCTGCAAGTCACCAATTGCTAATGACTTATTATTGTCTAGTGCAATGCTGATCAACAATTTAAGTTGCTCATCTTGATAGAAGCTTTGCCAATCAAGCGCAGCTATATGCTCTTGGCTGGCAGCTACACTTTGCTCGAACACATTTAACTCAGGTTGTTGGTAATCAGGCGCCAGCGAACAAGCCGATAACATCACCGCGCTAGCTGCTGTTGTTAAATACTTACATAACATCATAAACTTTCACCTGACTTGTTGTTTAACCTTTGGGCTAATCTCATCACCACCACAAAAAATACTGGTACAAAGAAAATAGCTAAAACTGTTGCCGATAACATACCGCCAAATACACCCGTACCAATAGCATTTTGACTGCCTGAACCCGCACCTGAACTTAATACCAATGGTGTTACCCCTAGCATAAAGGCTAACGAGGTCATAATAATTGGACGTAAACGTAAACGCGCAGCTTCTATTGTGGCAGCAACTAAGGTCAATTTACCTTTGCTTTCTTCATATAATGAACGGGCAAATTCAACAATCAATATGGCATTTTTAGCGGCTAACCCTATTGTCGTTAATAAGCCAACTTGGAAATAAACATCGTTTGATAAACCTCGTGCTAAAGCAAATGACAATGCACCTAGCACACCTAACGGTACAACCATCATGACAGAAAAAGGTACACTCCAACTTTCATACAAAGCCGCTAAACATAAAAACACAATCAAAATAGACAAAGCATAAAGCATTGGCGCTTGTGCACCTGATTGTTTTTCTTGTAATGACATACCTGACCATTCAAAACCTATACCTTTAGGTAATTGAGACGCTATTTCGGTCATCGCTTGCATAGCATCACCAGTACTATAGCCTGGAGCTGCTTGTCCTAATATTTGCATTGATGATGCGCCGTTGTATCGCTCTAATTTCGCAGGGCCGTAGATCCAACGGGCGCTACTAAAGGCGGTAAATGGGATCATTTCCCCTTTATTATTGCGTACTCGCCAATACTTTAAGTCTTCAGGCATCATGCGATATGGTGCATCAGCTTGTACGTAAACACGTTTAACTCGGCCGTTATCGACAAAATCATTAACGTATTTAGAAGCCCAAGCGGTAGTAAACGTTTGGTTAATATCTGTTAAGGCAACACCTAACGCCATCGCTTTTTGTTGGTCAATATCAATTTTAAATTGTGCCGTATCTTCTTGGCCATTTGGACGCACGCCCATTAAACGTGGATCTTGTGCTGCCATACCAAGCACTTGATTACGAGCTGCTAATAACGCCTCGTGTCCTAAACCTGATAAGTCCTGCAATTGAAAATCAAAGCCCGAAGCATTCCCTAATTCACGAATAGCTGGTGGCACAAATGCAAACACAAATGCTTCTTTTAATTGAGAGAAATGCGCCATGGCACGGCCAGCAACCGCTTGTACATGTTGATCCGGGCGAGTTCTTTCATCCCAATCTTTTAATTTCACAAACATTAAGCCAGCATTTTGCCCGCTACCACTAAAGCTAAAACCGATCACAGAAAATACAGATTCCACATTTTCCGCTTCATCTTCTAAGTAAAACTTTTCCACCGAGTTCATAATTTCAGCTGAGCGTTCTTGGCTCGCACCTTGTGGCAATACCATTTGCGTGAACATAATACCGGTATCTTCATCAGGTAAAAATGAGGTTGGCAAGCGACTAAAAAGGAAAATTAATCCGCCTATCAACAAACCATAAATGATCATATAACGACCCGTTTTCGCTAAAATTTTAGCTAAACTTGATTGGTAACGCTGAGTTGAATTATCGATACGGCGATTAAACCAAGCAAAAAATCCTCGTTGTGGTTTTTTCGTATGCTCAACCGGTTTTAACATAGTGGCACATAGCGCCGGTGTTAAAATTAACGCGACCACAACAGATAAGGCCATTGACGAAACAATAGTGATGGAAAACTGACGATAAATAACCCCAGTAGAACCTCCAAAAAAGGCCATAGGAACAAATACAGCTGATAATACCAAGGCAATACCAATCAAGGCGCTAGTAATTTGTTTCATTGATTTACGGGTAGCTTCTTTAGGTGATAAGCCTTCTTCATGCATGACCCGCTCAACGTTTTCAACCACAACAATAGCATCATCCACCAGCAACCCGATCGCCAGTACCATACCAAACATAGTTAAGGTATTTATTGAGTAACCGAACATCCATAAAATGGCAAAAGTACCACATAGCACCACAGGTACTGCAATGGTAGGGATCAAGGTTGCGCGGAAATTTTGTAAAAATAGGTACATCACCAAGAAAACAAGAATGATGGCTTCTATCAGCGTTTGTACCACTCCAGTGATCGACAAACGAACAAATGGCGTAGTATCGTAAGGATAAACGACACTAATACCATCAGGCACAAGTTCCGACAACTCATCCATACGCGCTCGAATTGCTTCAGCCGTATCTAAGGCATTAGAACCTGATGCTAAACTAATCCCTAATCCAGCGGCTTTTTGGTTTTTATATTCGGTTAATAGCTGATAACTTTCACCACCTAATTCAACACGGGCGATATCTTTTAGTAAAATCGTTGAGCCATCTTCAGCCACTTTAACCAAAATATTGCCAAACTCTTCTGGTGTTTTTAAACCCGTTTCAACAATAATACTGGCATTTATTTGCTGCCCTTTCACTGCCGGTGCACCACCTAACTCACCCGCCGCAATTTGTGCATTTTGACTGGTGATAGCGCTAGTAATATCTTGTGCCGTTAAAGCATATTGGGTTAATTTTTCAGGATTTAGCCAAATACGCATCGCATATTGAGAACCAAAAAAGCGTACTTGGCCAACACCGTTAACTCGGCTAATCTGATCTTGAATATTCGCCGCAATAAAATCAGAAATATCATTACGGTTCATTTTACCGTCATTAGAATAAAACCCGATCACCATTAAAAAGCCAGAGGTTGACTTAGTAACCTTAATACCATTTTGCTGTACTGTTTGCGGTAACAATGGCATTGCCGTTTGCAGTTTATTTTGCACTTGTACTTGTGCTGTATCAGGATTTGTACCAGCAGTGAAGGTTAAGGTAATACTCGCATTACCGGTAGAATCAGAACTGGCGCTAATATACTGAACATTATCAATACCGGTTAGGCTTTGTTCAATAACTTGCACAACCGTATCTTGCACTACTTCACTTGATGCTCCAGGATAACTAGCAGAGATCGTTACCGCTGGTGGTGCTACATCTGGATATTGGGCGATAGGTAATTGAAATAACGACAGCAAACCGGCAAGCATTATCATAATTGCAATTACCCAAGCTAAAATTGGGCGATCAATAAATGTTTTTGCCATGATTTACTCCGCCGACAAATTAGCTTGAATTGGTGAAACAACCACGCCAGGCGCTATTTTTTGCAGCCCTGTTGTGATCACTTGCATGCCAGCTTGTAAACCTGACAACACCAACCAATCGCTACCAATTGAGCGTCCAATGGTAATAATTCGTTCTTCAACTTTATTATCTGCGCCTAAAACAAAAACTTTCGCTTCACCCTGACGGTTAAACTGAACCGTTTTTTGTGGTACTAAAATAGAATTTTCACGTTTCACTTGAGTTAATTTAATGCGAGCAAACATGCCTGGCATTAGTTGCTTTGAAGCGTTATTAAACTGAGCTCTTAACGTTACCGTATCTGTTGCTGGATTAACTTGTACTTCATGAAATAATAATTCTCCCGATAGTGTCTGATGAGCTAATTCAAGTTCAGCCTTAGGGGGTAATGGCGATAATTCACCAGCAGCAATGCGTTGTTCAAGCGTGTTAATTTCAACACTCGCTTGCTTCATGTCAAAATAAATCGGATCAAGTTGAGTGATTGTTGCTAAGCTATTTGCTTGACCTGCTGATACGTATGCCCCTTCAGTAATGTTTGATTTACTAATTTGCCCAGAAATCGGTGCTAATACTTTGGTATAAGATAAATCAACTTCTGCTTTATGAACGGCAGCTTTTCCCATCGCTTCCGCTGCTTTATAAGCATCAAATTGCGCTTGGGCTTGATCTAAAACTTGTTGGCTAACCGCCTTATCTTTAATTAACGCTTGATAGCGTTTTAATTCTGCTGCTGCCGTAGTTAAATTTGCTTGTGTTTGTGCAAGTTGAGCTTTACTTGATGCTAAATTCGCTTGATAAATGGCATCATCAATTTGGTATAAGGTTTGCCCTGCAACTACTTGACCACCTTCCACAAAATTTCGCTTTAAAATAATACCCGTTACTTGTGGACGTACTTCCGCAACTTTTGAGGCAACCGCTCGAGCTGGCAAAATTTCAGTCAAAGCCACGTCTTGTTCGGTTAATGTAACTACATCAACCTGTTGCGCAGGTCTAGCCATAGGCGCTTGCTTTTCAGCATTACTTGGTTGACATGCCGATATCGAAATAGCGAGCCCTGTCGTCAGCAATATCGAGCTGATATTTAGTTTCATATAAACCTCTAATAAATTAGTACTTGTCTTTAAAATGGCAAAATATTAATCAAGCCGACGCTCAATTAATTGAATTTTTGATGTCTGAATTATGAACAACGATTAAACATACATTCATGAATGTTTTGTATTTTAGAATGTATTTGAGTACAATTTCAACTGATTAATTCATTTGATTTAATTTATTAGTATTTTGTTACAATTAACCGCTACAATCGCCACCTCACTCTCGAAATTGCTCGAAGCGATCAATGCGAATCAATTCATAACGAAATATTGAAAATATGAAAAGCCCGTAATTTTTGGGGAAAAACATGGTTAGAAAGACAAAAGAAGAAACAATAGCAACACGTAACCAATTATTAGAAGCCGCTGAAGTCGTTTTTTATAATAAAGGTTATTCACAAACAACATTGATGGATGTTGCTAAACATGTTGGTATGACGCGTGGTGCTATCTACTGGCACTTTAAAAATAAAGTCGATTTATTTGAAGCTATGGTTAAACGTGTGCGCTTACCCTTAGAAACATTAGCAGAACAATGCGCTGATATTAATGAACCAGACCCTTTAGGTAAACTGCGTGACTTTTCTATTTTATTCCTTCGAGACCTTACTCAAAATGAAAGTAAAAGACGGGTATTTTCTATTTTATTTCATAAATTTGAACAAAATGGTCAAGCGGAAGAATTAGAACAAAAACAAATTACATCTTTTATCGAATGCACCAACCGCATTCAACGCAGCTTACAAAATGCCATTAATAAAGGACAATTACCAAAAGACCTAGATGTTCATCAAGCTGCAGTGGTAAAACACGCTTATTTTGCAGGTTTGATCAACAACTGGTTATTTTTGCCTGAAAGTTTTGACTTAGATAACATGGTTGAACCTTTAGTAGATAATTATATGCACCTGTTACAACACAGCCCAAGTTTACGACTGAAGTAAGTTAAGAAGCTAAAGTAAACTCAGCCCTAACGCTGCTTTGGCTTTCATAAACTGACAAATTTTCCAGCTTTGAGGATTCCAGCCAAGTAAAAACCGATAAAAATCGGCCCAAGCGATCGGGTAAAGTTGATAGCTTTCGGCTTTAAGAGCGTTAAAATCAACCGCCACTTGGTAATGTGCTAATGCTTGTTGTAAATGATTTAAATATTCCGGCAAAATTAACGGATCAAACTCAATAAGTTGCTCTTGCGATAAACAACTACCAACAAGATACGCTAAGTCTTTAACACCACTTCCCGCCCCCACATACTGAAAATCTACCGCAGCAACTGTTTTGCCATTGTGATGAAAACATAAGTTCTCAAATTTAGCATCACCATGCACTAGCGTTTTAAAGGTGGCATTATTTAATTTATCATCAAGTTGTTGGGCATAACGCTTATACTCACTTGCTGGCATGGCTGATAATTCATCTTGTCGTGTTGCCAAATGCCAATAACAGCCTATCGGCCAAAGCTCTGTTGCCTCGCATCCCATAAATCGTGCATGAAAATAGGCTAACCAACGTATAGCAATAGTTAAGTCATGCCACGAAGCTGCATCTTTACGGATGTAGTAGCCGGCAGCATCAAGATCTTCCAACACCAGCACATTAACATCGTTAGTTTGACAACACGCGATTAGCTTAGGAATTTTGTTATGCTGATCCACTAAACCCGCATAACCCTGATAAAAATTCGCCTCAACTTGATATGACTGCAATTTTCGCTGATGACTGGTTGCCGTATTCCAACCTCTAGGGTGAGTACCTGCAGCTTTCGGAATTATCTCTTTAACAATATAACTTTGCTGTTTTGCCATACTTTGACAGCGGACAATCTGACCATAACCACTCCACAACGACTGAAGCTGTTCTTGGCAAACAATGGAAGGGTCGTTGAGTAAGGATTTTAATTGAGTTTCTAACGTCATAGCCAACCTGATTAATTAGGGTCTGTTTATCTTTGTTTAATAATTCAGCTGAGAGATAAAATCGTTTTAATTAAGGCTGAAATTATGTCGTTTAGTCATCTAAACCAATAATTTTTAACGCCCAGTAAAACGATTTTAGCCTCAGCCCACAGGGCAATGGCTATTTTTTGCGCTAGCTGCATTAGAATTTCACTCATTTGGAATTCACGCATTTGGAATAAGCAAACAACGTTCATTCTGCTTTGCTATCACTTAAAATAGCCTATTGCTGAAAATATCAACAAAGATCAACAGACCCTAACAAATAACACATAATAACGCAGAACAGCTTAGTTATTTACGGCTTTTTATCATAGGCTTGGCAAGGCACAGCAAAATCAACATGATAATGTTCATCATGACGCACCCAAGACGGCTTTGTTGAAAACTTGAGGTGTTTTGTTAAATAATCAGCATAATGTGTTTTATATAATTCCGGTTGTAATTTTGGATCAAAAGTAATAATACCTAAATCAACACCGTGGCTTATTGCCGCTTGGTGGAGCGCCACTAAGTGTGCAGCAATTGCCTCAAAATCAATATGATAACCGTCAAATTGATGAGTATTGTCAAATTCAATATCGTAACCAAAACGATTAAAAGGATGGGTCGGCAAATGCACTGAAGCACCAGTTTCATCAATGACTGGTGTCATAAAGTCAACCGACAAGCCATTACGATGCGATTTGTGAGGTTTAAATTGCCCGCCCTCTTCCAAGCCGGTTTCAGCATATTTATATATTTTACTTGGCTGTTCAATCGCCAGCTTTTGGTAGGCGTCAACAATAATATTATTTACTGTTGAATGAACATAAGTACGCCCCGCCAATCGAGCAATAAAACTATAACTAACAAAGTTTTCGCCTGAACTTGGCAGCTCAACACCGTTAACTAAATAGCCTTTTAAAGTAGTACCGTAACAAACACTTTCCTGTGCAATCACCTTAGGCACGTTCACCAGTAAACAAACAAAAATTAGTATTAATAATTTCATTCCGTTTTACTCACTAATTTTTGATACCAAAATGAGGCCGCTAAAATAAAAACACCGATCCCCATAAATAAAATCACTTTTTGCCAAAGTAACGCATTGGCTGCATCAAAAAAGGCTAATTTAACAATACCTAACAACATTAAGAAAAAACTATACTTTACAGTGGTTAAGCGGCGATCTTTAACAAATAAAATAGTCGCACCATGTACCGCAAGCAAGGGGGCAATTAATAAGTCACAAGGGTATTGTTTAACCGCTAAACAGAATAAAACATAAGTTATCGCGGCAATAGAATGTAAAAACAAATCACTATTTAAACCTAAACGTTTGCCTAACATTCGGTCTTTAAACGTGGTCTGTTTTTGATATAAACATGCCACAATAAATAATCCAGGTAACAAGGCAAAATAAACATCCTGCTGAATTAAAAACCAAGCACTAAGAATCAGTAAAAAGTTACTCAGCGTTACCGTCCTTTCATTGCGTCTCACATGAGCAGAAACCGGTAATAATTTAAACAGTATTACCCAATATACGGCGGCAAACATAAGGCCTACAAAAAAGCTGCTGGTATAGACACCCATAGTAACAGGTAATGCAATGCCTAAAGTGATTAACCCCCAGCTACAAATAAATTGATACAAGCTATTTTTTAAAGTCGTAAATACCTCAGGCGAATGTTCCTCATTACTATCAGGCGGCTCAGCTAAAGCTTGGCTTAATAGTTTATGCTGATAAAAAGCCACACCATAGAAGAGGATAAAGCCACATAATGCAATCACACTGTTTAACGGGGTTAAAAAGGCAATCAAGCTGATCAAGCTTAAACTAGCTAGGCCGGTTAAAATTTTTGTTTCAAGTAACAAATAACGGTGTTTGATCACTAACGATAAAATTAAGGCGACTAACGGCGACAGCCATAACAGCAATACAGCATCTTCTTCCAATCGACGTATTACCGAGCCTAGCCAGCAAACCGGTAGCAATAAATAAAACAGTATACGTGCCACTTCAGCCACTTTTTTACTGAACTGTTGGGATAATATTGACGATAAAAAGCTGACCACAGCCATAATTGGACAAAAGCTGACAGCAGTGATAATTGAGCAAATAACGGTAACTCAGTGAAACGAAAACTACCAACGAGCATGGCACCATTATAAACGTAAAACAAAGGTACTAAGATCAAACTAGCAGCCAATATTTCGATGCTTATTTGTTGGTAATAACGCGCTCGAAATAATACCGCTAGTTGTACCAAAATGAACACAGCCCCGGTCCATTCCCCTAACCAGAGCTGAGCACTAGCCAAGCACAAAATGGTTAACCAAGTAACTTCCAGCAATTGTAAAACAGGCTTTATTCGGGTTAAAGTCAACTGATTAAATACAGCAGAGCTATTAATCATTCGTTGCCAAACCGCAATAACTCCAACAATTACTAACGATAACAGCCAGCCATCAAGCGACTTTAACGCAGGCAAAGGGAAGTATAACGATAAGGCTGACCATGAATATAATAACGCAATGGCAACTAACACTTGCCCTTGATTTACCACTGGCGGTAACAAGTATTGGCGGCCAATAAATAACAACAGCAAACCTTCAATTGCCCAAGCAATGCCCCAATAAGCATCACTGATGGCACTGATCACAGCTAACACCGACCATATTGCCGCCAGTAGAATGAGAAAATGGCTTTGTTGGTGACGCACTTTATAAAATACATAACTCACTGCTATGGCTAGCAAGGCATTCAATGAAAACCAAATACTTACGCTAGACGAGAGCACATCACTGGCTTGAAAAAATAATAAAATAGTCGCGCCAACTAAAGCCGATAAAAATATTAATAAACTTTTGCTTGAGTCTTTATTTTGAAATAACGCCACCACAACATAAGCAAAAAATAACAAATAGAAAACATCTACCAGCCAAGCAGAAATTTGGACATGTTCAACGCTTAGGATCCATTCAAGGGCAACAAAAGTAAACGCCAAACTCAACTGTGCTAGCCAACGACCAGTATGTCGATAAGCCAAGATTAAGCTACTGGCAGTAATAAACGCTAACGATAATAAATAATAAAAAGGCGCTAATTGTAAGGTGTTTGATAAAATCGGCATAGTAGCAATACCTATAACACCCAAACCCGCTACTATTTTGGTGTCTAACCACAACGCTAAGCCATGACAAGTTAGCGCAACAACTAAATATAACAACAGCATGGCCATATTCGGTAAAAGACCATAAACACTACCGGAAAAATACACAGTGCTGTATGACAACAAAACACCTAGAGTAACAATAGCCGTTGAAAATTCACTAAAGCGCGTTTTTAATTTTATTATAATTCCCAAACCGATAACCGACACAGCGGCAATGCACATCAATAAAACTTTAAGGCCTACCCCAAGTTGATCAATTAACAGCTGCATTAAATAGCCAAAGCCAGCAAGAGTTAAAGCAATACCAACCAGTGTTAAGCTAAAAATACCTAACATGCCACGCTCTTTATATGAGTGATAAACGGTTATTAATGGCGATAACCAATCAAATAATGCGCTTAATAAGGTCTTAAAAAACAGATAAATAAAGGTTGGACTAGGATCTTTGTGCGGAACTTCGTCCTGTTCAGCTAATTGCCATTGAACACTAGACCGCTCAGCTGAAAAATTTACTTGCTTATCTTCTAGCTTAGATTGTTCAGGAGTTTTTACTTGTCGGCTAGCCGTTTTCGATTCAGTCGGTTCTGACTCTGAGGAAGTGTTTTCTACTTGTTGCTGGGCTAATTCTTTTGCTAATAAGATATTTAAACGCTGCTCAACCGCCTCAACTCGTTCACTGAATTGTGACTTGAGTAAAATCAATTCTGCTTTTAGCGCTTGAACTTCGTTGTTCATCATTACATCCTGTAAATCACCGACATAAAATCCGGCTGATATATTTCATTTTTGTTCGATTAACTATTTAACCTAAACACGGGATAATAAATTAGCTAACAATATAAAATACATATATTTTTGATATTTCCCCTATTCTAGTCAGATGGTTTTTCTTAGTACAAGGAAAATTTGAGCATCAACAAGCTTAATTTATTGATATAGCACGCCTAAGTCATCATTGTTATATAAACCACAAACCCCAACCAACTCATTATTAAGAGCCCCCACGGCAAATATCTGATTTTAGGTTCTGTAGTTATTGGTGTTTCTACTTTAGGCTTAATTTCCTGCTCTTGAACTTTTTGTGCTTGCTTCTTGGCTTTATCCCGTTCACGGTTTTTTCTACTTTGTTGTTTTTTATATTCCGCAATACCCTTTTCAATACCTTGAGCAATTAATTTAGTTTGCTCTTTTGTTTGACCAGGTTTTTGTGTTGCTTTAGCTACTTTCATTGCTTGTTCTTGTACTTCTTTCGAGACTTTAGTCTGTATCATATTTGGCCTATTTACCTTTATTCAACATAGCGCGTAAACTTGCAACGCCCATTTTACCTTTTTCTTGAATCTGCTCTTTTGAAGCTGCGCTTGGCGCTTTTTCCCAAATCAGATCTTGTTGCGGCAATTCATGTAAAAATCGACTTGGCTCTGTCCGCGCTACTTCACCAAATTGACGGCGTTCTTTAGCATAAGTGAAAATAAGCTCTCTTTGCGCACGGGTGATCCCCACATAAGCAAGCCGGCGTTCTTCTTCAACATTGCCTTCATCAATACTCGTTTGATGCGGTAATAACCCTTCTTCCATGCCAATAAGAAAAACAAACGGAAACTCCAAACCTTTTGAAGCATGTAAAGTCATCAATTGAACTTGATCGGTATTTTCTTCTTCTTCGTTACGCTCCATCATGTCACGTAAAGTTAAGCGCGTAACTACTTCGGGTAACGTCATTGGCTCGTCGGTTTCACTGCCTTCTAACATTTGGGTTACCCAACTAAACAGTTCCGTGACATTTTTCATCCGCATTTCCGCCGCTTTTGCGCTCGGTGATGAATCATATAACCAATCTTCATAGTTCATCGCGCGGATCATGCCACGTAATACCGCAGGAGTATCACCTCTTGCCGCACTATCACCAGTTTCAACTAACCAACGGGTAAATTTTTGTACGTGGGTTAAACCACGCCCTGTTAAATGTTGCTCAAGTCCTAATTCAAAACTGGCAGCAAACATACTGATCTGTCGCATATTGGCATAACTACCAAGTTTCTCTAACGTAGCAGGCCCTATTTCGCGTCGTGGCACGTTAACAACACGAATGAAGGCATTATCATCATCTGGGTTAACTAACAGCCTTAAATACGCCATAACGTCTTTAATTTCTGATCTTGAGAAAAATGAGGTACCGCCACTTATTTTGTATGGAATACGGTTAGTCATTAAGGCTTTTTCAAGCAAACGTGATTGATGATTACCACGATACAATACCGCATAATCACGGTACTGAGTGCGATTCATAAAACGATGACCAATAAGTTCACCAATTAAACGCTCAACCTCGTTTTCTTCGTTTTTGGTCGCGATAACTTTCAGTTCAGGACCATAGGCTAACTCACTAAATAAGGCTTTTTCATAATCATGTGGATTATTAGCAATAAGAATATTAGCGCATTGGAGAATTCGGCCACTAGAGCGATAATTTTGCTCTAACTTAATCAACTTAAGATTAGGGTAGTCTTTACCTAATAACACAAGATTTTGAGGCTTAGCGCCACGCCATGAATAGATTGATTGATCGTCATCACCAACCACAGTTAATAAGCCTTCTTTACCCGTGATCTGTTTTACTAATTCATACTGGCTAGCATTGGTATCTTGATATTCATCAACCAGCATATATTGAATTTTGGTCTGCCAACGCTCTCTCACTTCCGGATAGTTTTTCATCATCAACGTTGGGATTAAAATTAAATCATCAAAATCTAGGGCGTTATAAGCTTTCATGTGTTGCTGATAGCGAGCATAAAACTCTGCATATTGTGCCGTATCAGAATCTGTCGACGTTTTAACAGCGACATCAGGTAACATTAATTCATTTTTCCAATGCGAAATCATATTCTGACATTTAGATAATAAATCTTTATCACCATCTAACTCTTCAATGGTCAGCTCTTTTAATAGCGATAAGGTATCTTGATCATCAAATAAGGTAAAACCTGGTTTATAGCCTAAGGTTTTAATTTCTTTTCGGATAATTTCTAAGCCAAGAGAATGGAAAGTAGAAACGGTTAAGCCACGGGTTAAATCTCGACCTAGCATCTTGCTGACCCGCTCTTTCATTTCACGAGCAGCTTTATTCGTAAAGGTAACGGCTGCAATATTACGCGCCTTATAACCGCACTTTTGGATCAGGTAAGCTATTTTCTGACATATAACACCGGTTTTACCACTACCCGCACCAGCAAGTACTAAACAAGGACCGGTAACATATTTTTTAGCTTCATCTTGGCGAGGGTTTAACTTCATGGAAATAACTAGGTATTAATCAAAAGAACAATTTTACCTGTTTTTATGCCATGGCAATACTGTTAGCTTAAAATAATCACTTATATAATCAGTAAATGTGTTTACAATAGTCATAATGAACTACGAATGAGAACCGTCATGATAAATGCAAAAAAAATTGAAGACATCGCAAAACAAGTAACTGAGGCTATTCCACCTGGTTTAAAAAACTTAGCGAATGACTTTGAAGAAAAAACAAAAACAGTACTACAAAATAAATTATCACAACTTGATGTTGTTACCCGTGAAGAGTTTGATGTGCAAACTCAAGTATTGTTAAAAACCCGAGCTCAATTAACGCAATTAGAAACAAAACTCTCGGAACTAGAAAGTAAATTAGCGCAAAGCAGCGAATAGCTTGTTATAAATTTATTTTCGAAAGAGTATCTAAGCCGGTAGTTAACATTACCGGCTTTTTTATTTTTAATAAATTATTATACCATTACGTATAAACTTGAATTCTGGATTACAGAAACAAAAAAGCCTGCTAAACAGCAGGCTTTTTAATGATGGTGGAGGGAGGTGGATTCGAACCACCGAAGGCGGAGCCGTCAGATTTACAGTCTGATCCCTTTGGCCACTCGGGAACCCCTCCAAACAGGGTAAAGCCCAGCTACTTGAGCTGGGCTTTTTAATAGAAGTCTAGCGATGTCCTACTCTCACATGGGAACTCCCACACTACCATCGGCGCAATTGCGTTTCACTTCTGAGTTCGGCATGGGATCAGGTGGTACCACAATGCTATTGTCGCTAGAC
>NZ_JBQMWH010000050.1:0-255 GCF_053470345.1 Thalassotalea agariperforans
ATGGTCCCCCCATATTCAGTCAAGATTTCACGTGTCTCGACCTACTCGATTTCACTTTAAGGTTGCTGTCGTGTACGGGACTATCACCCTGTATCGTTGTCCTTTCCAGAACATTCCACTAGCGCCCAAAAAGCTTAAGGGCTGATTCGCGTTCGCTCGCCGCTACTAACGAAATCTCGGTTGATTTCTTTTCCTCGGGGTACTTAGATGTTTCAGTTCTCCCGGTTTGCCTCACTTAGCTATGAATTCACTAAG
>NZ_JBQMWH010000051.1:0-255 GCF_053470345.1 Thalassotalea agariperforans
GCGATATGTTGGGGTATTTGCTATCCCAGCGCTGTTCAAATTGCTCAAGTGACAACAAAGCGTCATCTTCAGTGACGGATTGGTAAATACGTTTTAAATCGGCTGTGATAGCTTTGTAGTCTTTCCAGGGCACAAACTTCAATGAATTACGCACCATATGGACAATGCAGAGCTGAATTTGCGTATCAGGGTAAACGGTATTAATCGCATCAGGAAATCCTTTTAGCCCATCAACACAAGCGATGAGGATATCTT
>NZ_JBQMWH010000052.1:0-255 GCF_053470345.1 Thalassotalea agariperforans
CACTTCTGAGTTCGGCATGGGATCAGGTGGTACCACAATGCTATTGTCGCTAGACAAAAACATGTTGTTAAGTGATGTATCACTCAACATTAATAATCTTGGAAAGCTTATTGTGTGTTGTTGTTTATCAATCACACCGTCGCATAAATACCTTAGCTCTTATTCAGTACTCGTAAGTACGTGATATTCTGTTTTTAAACTTATGTCAGTCTCATACAACTCAATGTTTACTCTCGTAAAACCACTTGGGTGTTT
>NZ_JBQMWH010000053.1:0-255 GCF_053470345.1 Thalassotalea agariperforans
CAATCTGAGCCATGATCAAACTCTTCAATTAAAAATCGTTTGTGTAACTATCTACCAAAAGTAAATAAGTTACTGCTCTATGAATCTGTACTTTAAAACATATGTTTTACTTAAATTAATAAGTAATTGTTTTTATGTGAACTTCATCATTAAAGCTAAGTTGTCCCGAAGGACTATGAATTAGCATTTAATGTGAGTGCCCACACAAATTGCATGATAACTAATTGTTAAAGAACGTTATCTTTATCAGATAAC
>NZ_JBQMWH010000054.1:0-255 GCF_053470345.1 Thalassotalea agariperforans
ATGGTCCCCCCATATTCAGTCAAGATTTCACGTGTCTCGACCTACTCGATTTCACTTTAAGGTTGCTGTCGTGTACGGGACTATCACCCTGTATCGTTGTCCTTTCCAGAACATTCCACTAGCGCCCTAAAAGCTTAAGGGCTGATTCGCGTTCGCTCGCCGCTACTAACGAAATCTCGGTTGATTTCTTTTCCTCGGGGTACTTAGATGTTTCAGTTCTCCCGGTTTGCCTCACTTAGCTATGAATTCACTAAG
>NZ_JBQMWH010000055.1:0-255 GCF_053470345.1 Thalassotalea agariperforans
CTAAACCACAGTAATTGTAAAGCCTGACATTTTCACGTACTCATCATTAACTTGCATTAATGTGGAGTATACTTGAATAAGAGTTTCGTCAGTTTTACCTAAACTATCCGAGGAGGATATTCCCAATTAAGG
Organism: Thalassotalea agariperforans; assembly: GCF_053470345.1. Taxonomy (NCBI): domain Bacteria; kingdom Pseudomonadati; phylum Pseudomonadota; class Gammaproteobacteria; order Alteromonadales; family Colwelliaceae; genus Thalassotalea; species Thalassotalea agariperforans. Next base: position 133 of record NZ_JBQMWH010000055.1, read on the forward strand.
GGTTTAGTTAAACCTGACCAGCTCATGAGGATAAACGATAAGATTATCTCATTCGCTGTTGGTATTTATAAGTGATGCATTAGAACGCGCGACACGTCTTTTGCCTTATAAACACCGGGTATT
>NZ_JBQMWH010000056.1:0-255 GCF_053470345.1 Thalassotalea agariperforans
TTGTTGACCATTTCACTTACTGTTTCTTAGGTGACGGTTGTTTAATGGAAGGGATTTCTCACGAAGCTTGTTCATTAGCCGGTACGTTAGGTTTAGGTAAATTAGTGGCGTTTTGGGATGACAACGGCATTTCTATCGATGGTCACGTTGAAGGTTGGTTTACTGAAAACGTACCAGCACGTTTTGCCTCATACGGCTGGCATGTGATTGCCGATGTTGATGGTCATAACCCAGAAGCCATTGCTGCAGCCATTG
>NZ_JBQMWH010000057.1:0-255 GCF_053470345.1 Thalassotalea agariperforans
TTTAGTCCAAGTATTGGACTTCAAATTAAGTTTATTGTTTAGTCCAAGTATTGGACTTCAAATTAAGTTTATTGTTTAGTCCAAGTATTGGACTTCAAATTAAGTTTATTGTTTAGTCCAAGTATTGAACTTCAAATTAAGTTTATTGTTTAGTCCAAGTATTGGACTTCAAATTAAGTTTATTGTTTAGTCCAAGTATTGGACTTCAAATTAAGTTTATTGTTTAGTCCAAGTATTGGACTTCAAATTAAGTTT
>NZ_JBQMWH010000058.1:0-211 GCF_053470345.1 Thalassotalea agariperforans
CTTGTCATCCATCGAAGTAAAACGGGTTTGGTTTTTCTTAACGAGCTGAGGCTCAAAACTGGAGTCTCTGTCACGAGGTGCGTTTAAATCAACCTCGCCATCTTCTGTACGAATGGTTTTAGGTGAATAACCATTACGGTAATTCTGATGCTCAGATTGTTCATGGCGGGCATAACCAAGGTGTTCGTCTAATTCAGCGTTAAGTGCTGCT
>NZ_JBQMWH010000005.1:0-265435 GCF_053470345.1 Thalassotalea agariperforans
GGCTAAAATCGCTTTACTCGGCGTTAAAAATTATTGGTTTAGATGACTAAACGACATAATTTCAGCCTTGATTAAAACGATTTTATCTCTCAGCTGAATTATTAAACAAAGATAAACAGACCCTAGTTTGTCTGTCTTTTATCGATTGCATGGCTGATGTACAATAAAGTTTAAGTATCAGACTATTAAATGTTATCGCTTCAATGTTAAAATCCACCTTCATTGACTATTTTAATCTTTTGAACTTTATCTCCTAGGAAACTAAATGAGCGCCGAATTATTTTTTATCTATGACAGTCACTGCCCGTGGAGCTACGCGGCAACCCAACTGGTAAATGAAGTAGCAAAATCACTTCCCGATATTAAAATTCATTTTTGGCATGGTGCTTATTTTGAAGGTGATGAAGGCGTTAGTAACAAACAAATTGCTTCCGTTCAACAAATGACCAATTTGTCTTTTGCTAAAAGTTATGAAATTCAATGCGACAAACCAAAAGATTCAACACTAGCAGCAAATGTATTAGCTTGGGCAGATCAAAAAGCGCCACACAGCACTTTAGCGCTATTAAACGCGATGCAAGAAGCGCACTTCCAGCAAGGGAAAACATTAACTGAAAAAACCGATGTTGAAGCTATTTGTACGCAATTAAAATTATCACCACCCGCAAAAGCGTTAACCACAGAAAAGTTAACTAAAGATGCCGAGCATAACATTCATGAGATCTTTGAAATGCAAGACATTATTGGCACCAAAGCTATTCCAGCGTTATTACTCGCGGTTAATGATAATTTAATATTATTAAACCACAGTTTATATTTATTAGAGCCGAAAGCCATTATTGATGCGATTTCAGCAGAACTTAAATAAGCTGACGATAACGTCAACATTCTAAAATGGTTGCTATTACTCAATACCTATTGCTCATTTGGCTTAAATTACCATTATGTAATTAGTCATTGGGAAGCAATCAAAAAACATGTAAAATGCGGCTATTAATTTAACATATCAAACAATGACACTTAAAATTCATGACCATCACAATTAAAAGCGAAGCTGAAATAGAAAAAATGCGCGTAGCCGGTAAACTCGCCGCTGAGGTATTAGAAATGATCGAACCTCACGTTAAAGCTGGGGTTACTACCAATGAATTAGACGCTATTTGTGCTGAATATACCGAAAAAGTACAAAATGCTATTTCTGCGCCACTGAATTATCATGGTTTCCCAAAGTCTATTTGTACCTCAATAAATCATGTCGTTTGTCACGGTATTCCTGACGATACCGTTTTAAAAAACGGCGATATCATTAACATTGATGTCACAGTGATTAAAGATGGCTACCACGGTGATACCAGTAAAATGTTTTTGATCGGCAATGTTTCACCTGAAGATAGCCGCTTATGTCGCCTTACCCAAGAAGCGTTATATGTAGGTTTAAAAAAGGTAAAACCTGGTAATACCTTTGGTGAAATTGGCACGGCCATTAGCAAGTTTATTAAAAAAGCAGGCCGTTTTGGTATTGTTAAAGAATTTTGTGGTCATGGTATTGGTGCGGTTTTCCATGAGGAACCGCAAATTGTTCATTATAAAAATAATGACAAAACCAAAATGGAAGTTGGCATGTGTTTTACTGTTGAGCCAATGATCAACGCCGGCAAAGCGAATACCATTGTTGATAAAGAAGATGGTTGGACTGTTTATACTGTCGATAAGAAAAATTCAGCCCAATGGGAGCACACCATAGTGGTTACTCGCACTGGCTGTGAAATTCTGACTTTACGCAAAGAAGAAAGTATCCCGAGATTACTCAATAATTAAACACAAAACCCGTTGTGCTAAAGCGTTATTAATTAACAAACAGATAAAAGGTTAATAAACTAATTATTAACCTTTAAAAATAGTTAAAACCTATATTTTCATTACTCGAGCACCTGTTAACTATGCCTTTTATTATTCCAGAGCAGTTTCACGAAAAATTATCGATTACCTCAAAAAGTGTAACCAGCGCCGAAATTTGTCAGTTAACCCTCGAGTTTAATGAATGGTTAAAGTCATGTTTCCCTGACGCGGATATGGAAACTATTGTCGCTTCTCGGGCACAATACGTTGATTTAATCTTATCGAAGCTTTGGTGCCAACATCATCTTGATGAATATCAAATTAGCTTAATGGCTGTTGGTGGTTATGGCCGTGCTGAACTACACCCGCATTCAGATGTTGATATTTTAATATTAACTCAAGAAGAAATAGATAAAGCACAAGAAGATAAAATGTGTGCGTTTATCACCCAGCTTTGGGATGTAAAACTTGATATCGGCTCTAGTGTTCGTTCAATCAATGAATGTATAGAGCAAGGGAAAAATGACGTTACCATTGCCACCAATTTAATTGAAATGCGCTTAGTTTGTGGTAATAAAATGCTTGCTGAGCAGCTTTACCCATTAGTATTAGAAGAAAACTTTTGGAATTCAAAAGACTTCTTTATTGCAAAACGTGATGAACAAATTAATCGTCATGATCAATACCACGGAGCCTCGTATACCTTAGAGCCTAACTTAAAAGCGAACCCTGGTGGTTTGCGTGATATTCAAACCATCGGCTGGGTTGCCAAGCGTCATTTCCAAGCAGACTCATTAGAAGAGCTTGTCGATCATGGTTATTTAACCCGTAATGAATATTTTGAATTAGTTGAATGTCAAGATTACCTATGGCGCATGCGCTTTGCTTTACACTTTGTTGCTGGCCGTAGCGAAAACCGCTTATTGTTTGATTATCAAGCCGACGTTGCCAAAATGATGGGCTTTGGTGATCAAGGTAAAGCAGTTGTTGAGCGTATGATGAAACGCTTTTTCAGAATCATTGCACGGGTTAATGAATTAAACCGCATGTTGTTACAACATTTTGAAAAAGAAATTATTAATAAAGATGTACCCGCAGTAGAAATTAAAATTGATGATGATTTTGTTATCAGTGACGGCTTATTAAAAACTACCGACAAACAGATATTTTTACGTCCAACTAAACTGATGGAAGTTTTTTTGATTATTGCTGAACGTGAAGAAATCAAAGGTTTTCATTCTGAAACCTTACGATTGTTACGTAACACCCGCCGTCGTTTAGTGTCTTGCTTAAACGATTACGATGGCTGTCGTCAAATCTTCATGAAGATCATGCGTCATCCACGCGGTTTAGGCTTAGCTTTTTCATTAATGCATCGTCAAAGTATCTTAAGTGCTTATTTACCTGAGTGGCGACAAATTGTCGGTCAAATGCAATTTGATTTATTCCACGCCTATTCGGTTGACGAACACAGTTATCGCTTGATCAAAAACCTATACCGTTTTAGTTTACCTAAATACAACCATCAATTTCCGCAATGCAGTAAAATAGTTCAGCGTATGCGTAAACCTGAAATGTTGTATATTGCCGGTATTTTCCATGATATTGCCAAAGGTCGTGGTGGTGATCATGCAATACTAGGAGCAGAAGATGCGTTAGTTTTTGCTAAAATGCATAATTTAAGTGATCATGATGGCCGTCGTATTTCATGGTTAGTTCGCCACCATTTAACCATGTCGGTTACCGCTCAGCGTAAAGATATTTCCGATGAGCAAGTGATCAAAGAATTTGCTGAAATAGTGCGTGATGAAGATAGTTTAGATAGCTTATATTGTTTAACTGTCGCCGATATGCGCGCTACAAATGAAAGTTTATGGAATAGCTGGAAAGCAAACCTGTTAGAAGAATTATATAACGCCACCAAACGTGCTTTACGCAGAGGCTTAGAAAAACCTGTTGATTTACGCTCAAAAATTCGTGAAAACCAACAATTAGCTATTGAAGCGTTGCAAGCCAATAATATCAGTAAAGAGCAACTAAAACCTTTATGGCAGCACTTAAAAGCGGATTACTTTTTACGTTATACACCTGAGCAAATCGCTTGGCATGCAGATCACATTCTCGCCAAGCTTGCTAAAGGGGATCACAGCTCCATTGTGTTGATCAGTCCTAAGCCTTATCGTGGTGGTACCGAAGTATTTATTTACACCGAAGATAAAAAGAATTTATTTGCTTATACCGCTGCATTTTTAGGTGCGCGTAAATTATCAATTCATGATGCTAAAATCATTACCAGTAAAAATGGCTATACCTTAAATACCTTTGTTGTCTTAGATCATCAAAATAAAGCAATTAATGACGCAGCAAGAGCAAGTGAAATTGCCGCCTCATTAGCCATGGCGATTGACAACAACGCCTTTAATAACATTAAAACGCAGCCAATATCAAAACGTTTACGCCAGTTTGAACGCCCTATTGAAGTGAACTTTGGCAAAACCAATAGTCAAAAGCGTACCCTGTTACAGATCACTGCCATTGACCGTCCAGGGTTACTTGCCAGTATCGGACAAGTATTTAATGACTGTAATATTCATATACATTCAGCTAAAATTACCACTTTCGGTGAACGTGCAGAAGATGTTTTCACCGTATCAAACAGTGAATACCAATATTTAACCGAGCAAGAACAACAATTGCTTGCCCAGCGCTTAAGCGCAGAAATAGATTAATTAAATAAAGCCTCAAAATTTAACACTAGGAAAAATAACATGAGTGAATTACAAACCATCATTGAACAAGCGTTTGAAGACCGCGCAAACATTACACCAGCAACCGTTTCAGCTGACGTTAAACAAGCGGTATTAGATGCTTTAGCAGCATTAAATAACGGTTCAGCCCGTGTTGCAGAAAAAATTGATGGTGAGTGGGTTGTTCATCAATGGTTGAAAAAAGCGGTACTATTATCTTTCCGTATTTGGGATAACGAAACGTTAGACGGCGCTGAAAGCAAGTTCTACGACAAAGTTCCAATGAAATACGCTGACTACGGCAATGCAGAATTTAAAGCTGACGGTGTTCGTGTTGTTCCTGGCGCTTCTGTGCGCACCGGTAGCTACATAGGTAAAAACGTTGTGGTAATGCCATCATTTGTCAACATTGGTGCTTTTGTTGACGAAGGTACTATGGTTGATACTTGGGCTACTGTTGGTTCATGTGCTCAAATTGGTAAAAACGTTCACCTTTCTGGTGGTGTTGGTATCGGTGGTGTTTTAGAACCATTACAAGCTGGCCCTACGATCATTGAAGATGACTGTTTCATTGGCGCACGTTCAGAAATCGTTGAAGGTGTTGTTGTTGAAAAAGGCAGTGTTATTTCAATGGGTGTTTACATTGGTCAATCAACTAAAATTTTAGATCGTGAAACAGGTGAAGTATTCTACGGCCGCGTACCTGCTGGCTCAGTAGTTGTTTCTGGTAACATGCCTTCTAAGTGTGGTACTTACAGCTTATATTGTGCCGTGATCGTGAAAAAAGTTGATGCTAAAACCTTAGGTAAAACAGGCCTTAACGACTTATTACGTTCAATTGATTAATTAACTTTATTTAATCGCTAATAAACCTAAGTTCTTCTTTAGTACTTAGGTTTTTTTATGCGTTAATTATTTTAGCTATTTCTATGAAAAAACTCTCAAAAGTTACCCTTAAACTCAATACCGCTTTACTTGCTGTACTCGACGAACTTAATCATCAATTACTTACCGAGCTAAACGGCTTTGTTAAACTAAATCATGAGGTTAAATTTGATAATTTTCCGGCCAGTATTTTAGTATATGGTTATCTTGATAATGAACAAAACTTAGCCGCAGCTAAAGATTTAGAAAAAGCCTATCAAAAACAACTAAAAGCACTCTTACTGAAAAAAGGCATATTGTTAAAAACAGCCAACCCTTTACAGTTTGTTTTAATGCCAACCTAGCCAGAGCATTAAAAATTCACTCGCTAGGTTGTCGTATCTTATGATGTAAACGGCACTTTTAAGTTAATTGAAAAACCGCTAATTGTTGACTGACTTGGTTAGCTGAAGCTTTCATTTCTTCACTCTTACTATTTGAGGTATTAATGGTATCAGCATTTCGCTCAACGACAGATTTTATTGTATGCATATTATTACTGATCTCCTGTGCCACAACACTCTGCTCCTCTGCCGCCGAGGCTATTTCTTGAGATTGCAAACTTACTGCTGAAACTTTTTCTTGGATCTCGCGCATTAAGCCATTTGAAGCTTCAATACGTTCATTTAAATTATTGGCAATTTGGTTACTTTTAGTCATTTGCTCTGATGCTGTATCACCTGCTGCAACTAAGCTCGTTAACATAGTTTCAATTTCATTAACTGAATTTTGAGAACGCTGCGCTAGCTGCCTTACTTCATCAGCAACAACAGCAAACCCCCGTCCTTGCTCTCCTGCTCTAGCAGCTTCAATTGCTGCGTTTAATGCAAGCAAATTAGTTTGCTCAGAAATCGCCTTAATGACATCTAAAATTTTATTGATACTATCGGTTTGTGCTTTTAAATCTTCAACTGTATTTACCGTGCTTGTAAAAGATGCCAATAGCGTTTCTATTTCATTCACCGATTGATTCGAGATCTGTAATGACTGAATTGCTACTTGATCAATTTCTTCTGCGGAGCTTGCCGTATTAGTAATATTCTCGGCAATACTTTGGCTTGTGACAGACATTTGTTCAATCGCTGTAACCGCTTGGTTGGTATTATCGGTTACTTCATCTGAATTTGCTTTCACATCTCCATTGTAATGCATAACTTCATCACTGTTTTTCGCCACAATATCGCTAGAATGATTAATAGTACTAATGATGGTTCGTAAGCGCTCAATAGTACTATTAAGGGCGTCACCTAACTCACCAAGTTCATCTTTACTGGTAACAGCCGCTTTAGTCACTAAATTCCCTTCTGATAACTTTTGAGCGGTAGATTTAAGGGTTTGAATTCCACGATTGATACCACTTGCTATCAATTGGCTCAGGACAAGTGAAATAACAAAAGCAACCACCAGCCCAAGCCAAAAAACTAGCTCGGCTTGTTCTATTGCGCTCCCTATTTCAAGTTGAGTTTGCTGAGTTGATTCATTTAAATATATTTCATAATCATCAAAAAACGTTGTTAGTGCATCATAACTATCAACAAATGCTTTAAAAACACTAAAAGGTGCTTTATTGTCTGGCGCTTCGTTCATTGCCGCAACAAAGGTAACGGCTTTTTCCTGAAAGTCATTAACCAAGGTATCAAATTGAAGAAACCTTGCCATATTAGCTGCCGATGTCGATTTTTTTAATGAAGCTAATAAGTTAGGGGTAATTTTATGATTCGATTTAATAATCGATTGATACCCTTGTGATTGCTCGTTCAAATTCAACAAATAACTAATTTGTAAACCTCGAATATTAAGCATGGTATCAACTTGTACTTCTTTAACACGGCCAAACTTTAAAAATACTTGAAAGTCTTGTTCATTAAATTCCGTAAACCGATCAGCTACAGTGTTATTGGCGCTTCGCATCATCAACATCGCACACGCAAAAATTGTAACAATAACAAGAACAAGCACATACATTTTATGTAAAATTGTAAACTTGAACGCTTTTGAATCAGTCATAATTATCTTATCCCTCTATTGCCCCGATATAATCTACTCAACTCACGCTGCTAATTTTTAGCCTAACCAACAACGTAGTAAGTAAACATCATTAAACGTTTTAACGATTCATATCGTAAGGCTTATTATTGTTCTTTAGCGAATCAACGGTTCAGCCTTTTTAAGGGGAACATTGAGATATTCGCTAACACTTAAATCACTAAGATCATTTTTACAAAACAACCTAAGTTATTTTACTTTAATACAATTCATAAATTATGCCTATAAATAATCAATAAAACCCAAACTAACAATATGTTATACCAATCCGTATAAAGAAGTGATCGCTTAGCGAGAATTTATACGGAATGGTATTAACTTAAGTTTTAACAATAGCTTTGGAAAAGATAAAAACTTAACTTAGGGCAAGTAATAAAGAGAAATAAAACAATAAAAAGCAAAAAAGCGAGATAAACTCGCTTTTTATTCACTGATGTCCGGTGTTAAATTATGCCGGTATAAAGGTGATTTTATATTTATCTATCCCTTCATATTCAATTTCACATTCAGCATTTAAATCAACCTCAACAATGCCCGCAAATGATCCTGTGATGATCGCTTGGCCCTTGGTAAAGCTAATGCCACGTTTACTCATGGTATCAATAAACCAGTGTACCGGCTGATAAGGAAGTTCATTTGGATGAACACCAGCATAATCCGTGGTTTCTCCATTTTGTGTCACTTTAATATTAATTTTATTGCTATTGTAAGCTAGCTTTTTATCAATAATAGGACCAATAAACATGCCTTGGTTAACTAAACAATCTGCTAATTTTTCATAAAAATCGGCTTCCGCACTTTCAGCAAAACGACTTTTCATTAATTCTAGCGCCATATGACAATTACCGACAGCGGCATCAATTTGCTCAGCTGTGTAACCTTCTTTTCTAGCTGGTAAATCTTTTGCTAACACAAAGGCAATTTCAGGTTCAATACGAGCTAATCCTTTATCAGGAACTATCTCACACTTTTTATCGCGGCGAATGGTATTAGCAAAAATTGGTGCGGCAATCCATTTATCTTCTGCTAATGGCAATAAACATTTCCAACCACCAACAGTATCTTCACTTTGTTTAATAAGTTCATCATGGATAGCAAATGCCTCGTCTAAATTAGTTGGACGATATGATTCATTTAAACGACCAAGCTGTTGGTCATTTTGACGACGGTTTAAAAGCTCAGTTGCGGCTTCGGCTGCAGGAGAAGTAGACATAAATTTCTCTAATTAATTCAAGTGACAAGATTCTATCGCTTTTATAAAAATAAGCAAAATATTAAAATTTAATTCTTACTATTAATGATTAATATAGGAAAAAAAATCCCGTATGATAAGCTCACAAACCCATAATGATTATAATTAACAAACATATGCAAAGTTTTAATTTTCGAAAACAACAACACCTGACATTAAGCGGTAAACTCAAAACATTTGTCACTTTCATCAGCCTCGCTTTTATCATGGCCGGTTGTCAAACAACCACGCAAAGTAGCCCGAACAAGGTGAATGGAAAAGAATATTTTTTAATTGGTAATATGAGTCCAAATGAACAACATGGTGTTACGCTAATAAGTTTAGATCACCAAAAACGTACACTAAATAACGAAGGCATTATTGCCGACGCTCAGCTTGGCTCGTATATAACATTAACTAAAGATCATAAAAATTTGTTTACCGTCATCGCTGATAACGTTGGTGGTGTTAACCATTTTAAATGGCACTCTGAGCAACAAAAATATTTATTAGAGCAAACGGTTAAAGTGCCTGGTAAAGGTACTTGCCATGTCGCATTAAATCACGACGAAAGCCAGTTGGTTATTTCAAACTATCGTTCTGGCGATGTTCACCTCTTTGATATTAATAAAAACAACCAGCATTTAACTGAAGTTGGTTATTTCAAAAACATGCCAAAAGATCAAAAAGCTATTCATCAATACCCTCGTATGCACTACAGCAACTGGGATAACAGTGGCAAATATTTATATTCAGTTGATTTAGGTACCGATGAAATCAAAGTATTTAATAGTCAAAGTCGTGAGTTTACCCCGACAGTAGCAGCACATCTTATTGATGGCGACGGCCCTCGTCACTTAGCATTTCACCCTGATCAGAACATTGTTTATGCTCTAAATGAATTTTCTAGTGATGTTGTGGTTTATCAACAAGATATGGCAAATGGTCAATTAAAACCAAAGCAGCGATTAACAGCTTTACCGGCAACTTATAAAACCGGTGATGTGCCTAAAATTGCAGCATCGGCAATTAGAATTTCACCTGATGGCAAATTTTTATATGCAGGAGTACGTGGTATAAACGCCATTGCAGTGTTTAGCATTGCCGATGATGGCAGCCTTAACATGATCCAATCACAAAGCAGCTTAGCTGACTGGCCTAGAGACTTGAACTTTTCAGCGCAAGCTAACTATTTACTGGTGGCGAACAAACGTGCTAATACCGTGACTGTGTTAGCACGTGATGTAAAAACCGGCTTATTATCAGCAACAGATATGAAGCTGGAATTGCCGATCCCGTCAGTGATCACCAGCTTTAACATCTTAAAATAATCACCGATATCGTATAGGTAGCTAATTTAAAAGCAGTGCTGTTTTTAATAGTACTGCTTTTTAGGTCTTTCAAGCTAACCGTAGAAGAAAAATTAGCTAACAACTTAAATAAATGAATTTTATAATTCTACTTCAATTAATTTAGCGATAGTGCCATCAGCAAGTAATGAATCTAAAATAATAGACAGTTGATTAACATCAAGCTTCGCGGCTGATTTTTTAGAAATGGCGATATACGAGTCATTCTTTTTATTATAAATATAAGGAGTAACAGCTAATTGTACGTTATAAATATCTTCACTCACCTGTTTTTTAATCGATAATTCACGCCCTAAAAAAGTATCAATTCTATTTTTTAGCAACATCTCGATTAGTTGGCGATGAGTGGTAATTTCAACTTTATTTAACAACGGATCTTGGTCAAAACGCGGAAAATAAGCAGCCCCTCTCAAGACCCCGATATTCAAGCCTTGTAAATCTTCATATTGATTAATATTTATCTGACGCCCTTTTTTTATATAAAAGCGCACAGGAGTGATTTTACTAGAAAAAGGCTGAGTTAAATAATCTAGATATTCTTGTCTTTTAGGCGTTTTATTAATTGCTACCATCATGTCGGCTTTACCATCTTTGGTCATACTTAAACAGCGAGCAAATGGGCAATAAATAAAAGTGGCTTTTTTCCCGATTGCTGCCGCTAGCCTTTTAGCAACAGCAACATTAGTACCGCTAAACTCACCATTTTTTATATATACCAGTGGCGGCTCAATATGGGTAGCAATAACAATGGTGTCATTCTCACTAGCATGAACAAAGCTAAAGAATAAGCTCAGAGCACTTATCTTTAATAATATCAGTAGCTTTAATGCTGTTCTAACACCCGCTATCTTAAAATTAAAAATTATTACCACATTATTCTCACACCACAAAATTGTTAACCAACTGGTAATGCATAATTTATTACCAATATTTAAAATGTAACATACAATTGCTGAGTAATGTTGAAAAATTTAACTTTATCCGCCAATAAAATCCTAACTTGTTGTAATAATTAATAACTTATAATATCGCGATAATGGCAGCTACTTTAATCTATCTTGTAACCAAGCAGAAATATCGGCTAATTGCTCAGGTAAAACACTGTGCGGCATAACATAACTTTGCCACTGCGTTTGATAACCTTGCCCCTGTAATAAGTCATAGGCCATTTTACCCGCCGACATAGGCACAACCTCATCTTCGCTACCATGATGTTGTAAAATAGCGGTATTTTTGTTTGCGTCATGTAGCTGTGCTGGTAATTTATCAGCAGTAGGCAAATAACAAGACAAAGCCATAATGCCCGCTAATGTTTGTTCAAACCTAAGACCGGTAAATAAACTTAAAACACCACCTTGGCTAAAACCAGCAAGAATAATTTTATTGGCTGGAATACCTGAAGCTATTTGTTCTTGAATAAGTGCCCTAACTAACAACTCTGACGCTTCAACACCGGCCATATCAGCGCGATTATGTAGGTCCATACTTTTAATGTCGTACCAAGAGCGCATCACGTAGCCGTTATTAATAGTTACCGCCTGCTCAGGGGCGTGTGGAAAAACAAAACGAATAGCGTGATCATTTGGCAAATTTAATACCGGCACAATTGATGCAAATCCAGCACCTGAGTCACCTAAACCGTGTAACCAAATAACACAAGCTGTTGCTTGTGAACTCGGTTCAATCACTATTTTTTCAAGAGGAGAAGACATATAACACCGCAAATATAAATAAAAGCGCTATCATACCTAGCAAGAAGAAATCTTTCGAGAGTTCTTTTAAAAGTGGCTAACAACAATGTGCTTTAACTGTACTTAGCATCAATCGCTTTTAAAGAGCGTAAAAATAAACCTAGCCCTCCCACCGATAGTACTAAAATCACAATCAAATCAAATGATGTCATCGTACGCAAACTAAAACGAACAGTTGATATAACACCAAAAATTAATGCCGTTAATGAACCTAAAGTTAATAACCAAGCAATAATATTTTTGGCGTTGTAAAAAATCAGCCCGACACCAAAAATAAATGGGATCATGATCATGCCACCGGTTAAACCAAAACCGGTACCAAAACCACTAATATGATACAAACGAGAACCCATACCAAAACTTGACGTAACGGTGATAGCATTTAGTAATAAATAAAAACCACCACACATCATGATCAAACCTATGAAAAAATGCCCTATACCACCCGAACTTCCACCTGCACCTTTCATTATTACTCCTGTTATAACACTTTCTTCATTATTTTATAAAATTATCATCTTTAACAATTAGCACGATAAAGTCACTACTGATTATGACTTTGTTAAGGGGATAATTTCTGCTTTTAATCGCTTTAATGCCGCTAATTGCTCAATCGATGTTTGGCTTGGCGCTGGGCTGCCTTGACGATTATGAGAATAACTCACCATTTTTAACGCCATTTCAACTTTACCTAACAAGGTTTTAGCATCCTCAGGGAGCGGATTAACCCACTGAGCCACGGTCACAAGATCGTCTTTGGCAGTTGCTGATAAAAGCTTCATTATTTCGTCAGAGTTCATGATAAAACCTTTTAATTTCAGATAAATAAAACAAAATTTAGAACACCTTACATATGTTCGCTACGTTCTTCAATACATTCATATGAGCCCATTTCAAACTCGCGACATACCCAAGGTCTGTTTTCATAAATAGTGCACATTAAAGTATCTCGATCTAACGCAGAGCACCAACCATCACTGGTTCTTCGCATCGTTTCTTTACCCCAGTCATCAACAGTAATATGTTTTTCAGGTACACCAGTATCGGTTAAAATCATCACTTCTAAGCGACAACAACATGCCTCACAGTTAGCGCAAGTTATCTCCGGTTCAACGATGTTTTTTACAGGAATACTCATAAGCTAATGCACTAGGTGATAAATTTTAACCACAGGATACGCTAATTTAGCGATTTACTCACCGCTAAATTAGCGGCCATTAACCTTTAGCTAAAATTTTGTCTAACCAAGTTATTGGCAAAATACGTTTAAAAATGGCCATTAAGTAAGTCGGCGTAGTCACGTAATAACGCGCCTTAGCTTTTTTACTCATTAAAGCATGTACCAATTTTTTAGTCACTGCGCTGGCAGGTAAAGTAAAACGCGTGCTCGACTCTTCTCGTTCTAAGCGAGCTATTTGTGGTAAATACTCCGCTTTATGCGCCGAATGTTCAACATCAATATATTCTTGTATTTTAGCTAGCGCATTGGCACGAAAGCGAGTTTCTATTGGCCCAGGTTCAATTAAGCTCACTTGAATATTGGTATTGCTTAATTCTAACCTTAAAGTGTCAGTATAACCTTCAATCGCAAATTTTGATGCGTTATAAGCCCCACGGTATGGCATAGCAACAAAACCAAGCACTGAGCTATTTTGAATAATACGGCCAAAACCTTGTTCACGCATGATCGGGATCACTTTCTGAGTTAATGAGTGCCAACCAAAAAAGTTAGTGTCAAACTGTGCTTTTAAAGCTTCTAAAGGTAAGTCTTCCAATGCACCTGGTTGGCCGTAAGCGCCATTATTAAATAGCGCATAAAGCGTACCGCCTGTTTCAGACAAAACCCATTTCACCGCATTATCAATTGACGCTTCATCCGTTAGATCAAGTCGCTTTGCTTTTAACCCCAATTCACGGAGTTTCTCCACATCCTGTTGTTTACGTGCTGTGGCAAACACCTCAAAATTTAAACTTTGCAGCGTTACTGCCGCATCAAAACCGATACCGGTTGAACAACCCGTGATCAAAACACTGGGTTTATTCCCTGCAACTAGAGTCATAGCTTTTATCATTCCTTTTTAGTTATTTAACTACATTCATCAATGTGCAATTTTACTGGGCGACATTTTATTACGCCATATTAACGCTTAATAGCTGATTAATCAGTAAAAAACCTAACCTGTGCTCAATATTAACAATCAACTCTTACCTCGCTTTACTCTCGCTTTCTTTTTCAGTAACCTGCGCAATCAGCAAAAAACATCGGCAATGAACTTCTTTAGGAACAACCTGTGAAAAATTACTTATTTTGCTTATCAATATTAATCACGTTAGTGGCCTGCTCTGGCCAAGATCAAGCAATTACCGAAATTGAACATTTTATCAAGCAACAAAACATAGATAAAAGTCAGCCCTCATGGAAAACCCAATTAGCCAAACCTGAGCTAGTAAACTTTAGTACAAATAAACGCTATATTTGGCAATTAGAAACTTCCCACGGTAAATTATCCTTGCTGCTATTTCCAGATGTTGCACCTATGCATGTCACCAGTACAATATATTTAACGCAACTGGGATTTTACGATGATATTACTTTTCACCGAGTTATCCCTCAATTTATGGCTCAAGGAGGTGATCCGTTAGGAAATGGCCGCGGCGGCCCTGGTTATTTATATGCCGGTGAATTTAACCTAGCCACTGATAACAAAGATAAAAACCTTGCCAAGCACCATAAAGCGGGCATGTTAAGTATGGCTAATCGAGGCCCTAATACCGACGGTAGCCAATTTTTTATTACGTTTAACGCCACACCACACTTAGATGGACGTCATACCGTTTTTGGTGAAGTGATTAACGATGTCGACAATGTTTTAGCAACAATAGAAGCTTTAGGTAGTCGCAGTGGCCAAACTTCAGAAACAGTAAAAATACTCAAGGCAAGTATTCTAGTTGAAGCCTTATAAAAATAATGAAATGGGTAAGCAAAAATCAAGTTTAAAGCGCTCATCTTCCGACAAAAAATGATTTTTGTGATAATGAACATAAGCCGGTGTTGACTGCATTTTAAAACCAGACGCCGGCAACCAACGTTCCAATATATTACTCAATTGTGGTAACAGCTCACCATATTTGCCTTCTAATTTAAACACTGCATGTAAACCACCCGGTATCGTTAAACTATTAACAATACCACGATGCTGTAAGGGTTTATCAATCCCTAGGCAGGCGACATAACGACACTTAGCTAATTCCACCCAAGCAGGATTGGAATGATGTAAACCATATTGCTCGGTAAAATCTCGCTGCTCGGCATTCGCCCATGCTTTTAATACTTGCCAAGCTGAGCTAATAGAACGCCCATAACCTAAGTGACGAACATACGCGACATGGCGATCCGGTAATTCTAGAAATTGAGCCTGTGGTAAAGCACGTTGATGAATACGCTGATAAGCATGCGCTATTTCAGCATCGGCTAGATAAGGTTTACCTTGTTGCTGCTCGCCACGATTACGCCACTGCCCAGGCGACATGCCAAAGGTTGCCTTAAAAGCTCGACTAAACGACGATAATGATGAAAAACCAGATTTAGTCGCAATATCTAACACTGAGGCATTCATATCAAACATTAATTGATTAGCGGCAAACTCCATTCGAATACGGCGAATATAACCATGAACAGGCTCCCCTACTACCGCTTGAAATATGCGATGAAAATGTTGCTCCGAATAAGCTGCAATACTAGCAAGCTGTTTGGCCGGTAATGGTTGGTTGATGTCTTTATGGATCATCACTAAGACATCATTGATACGTGATATTTGTTGGCTAGTTGGCATAAAAATAAGGCATTAAATTGCCATAAAAAGCATAAATGGACATATAACAAATCATAAACGGACAATTATTAATTAGCAAGTTTAAGTAGAATTTTGCCACTTTTAAATTTGCTAACTTCTACCAGAGTCACTTATGGAACTTGCGCAATCGTTACAACAAATACAACCATCTTACATTCGTGAAATTTTAAGTGCAGCTCAAGCTGAAGGCGTTATTTCTTTAGCTGGTGGTTTGCCAGATGGTGATAAGTTTCCATTAGCGTTAATGACTGAATCTCTGTTAGCATTGCCAAACCGGCCTGATCTTTTTCAATATGGTAATACCGCGGGTTACGCGCCACTGTTAAACCATTTTAAAGAAAAGTATCAATTGCCTGAAAACCAAAGTGCTCTCGTTTGTACTGGCTCTCAGCAAGGTTTAGATTTAATTGCCCGCGCTTTTATTAATCCAAACGATAATATTGTGATGGAAGCACCTAGTTATTTAGGGGCTTTACAAGTATTTGGTTTAGCGCAAGCTAATATCATCAGTGTTTCGCAACAAGCCGATGGCCCAAATTTAGCCGAACTTGAGCAATGTTTTGCTAGTCAAAAAGTGTCGATATTTTACGCGGTTCCAGATTTTCATAACCCTACTGGCGTTTCTTGGTCATTAGCTGTACGTAAAAAAGTTGCCGAACTTTGCCAGCAATATAAGGTAACTTTAATTGAAGATGTACCTTACCGTGAACTCCGTTTTAATGGTGATTTTTTACCGTTAGTTTCAAGTTTTTGTCCTGATAATGCGTTAGTGCTTCGTTCGTTTTCCAAAATTGCCACACCTGGCATTCGTTTAGGTTTGGTAACAGGTAAAACAGAGTGGATCAATCCACTGATCAAAGTGAAACAATGTGCTGATTTACACTCAAGTATTCCAATGCAGGCCGTGCTATTAGATTTGTTAAGTCATGATGGTTTTGAACAGCATTTAACTGATCTTCGTGAGTTATATCAATCACGTTATCAAGCACTGACGGAGCAGTTAGAGAAAAAATTACCTGCCGGTTGTCACTTTAATCAAGTAGACGGTGGTATGTTTATTTGGCTTACCTTGCCTGAATGTGATGACTTTGCCTTGGCTAAAGCTGCAATTGATAATAACGTTGCAGTTGTTCCAAGTAGTGTGTTTTATCAAAAAGGTCAAAAAATTACACCGGCGCTAAGATTAAACTTTACTAATGCCAGTGTTGAAGATTTAGCCATTGCGGTTGATCGTTTAGTTGCCGTGATCAAATCAGAATGCAACATAAAATAAGCCTTTGAATAATGCCCCGCTTTTTAAATCCTGCCAAGTGCAGGATTTTTTTTACCTAACCAGACCTGACTTCGGGACAAAAAGTTAGCTAACTACTTGTAATAATGTAAACCTGCCCAATACTATATTCATAACGAGCAAATGAATGTTCCCTTACGGTATCAAGTTTATACGGATTGGTATTAGTTTTTAACTTGGCCTGATCAACACGGAGTACACTATGGCACAACTTAAAATCAGTTATTTTGATGTAAATGGCGGTCGTGCAGAGCCGATCCGCTTAGCGCTTCACCTTGCAGGCATTAACTTTGAAGATCATCGTTTTCCTTTTAGTGATTTTGCACAAGAGCGTGAACAAACCCCACTTGGACAAGTACCTATACTAACCCTTGATGGTAAAAAAATAACACAATCAAATGCTATTTTACGTTATGTAGGTAAACAAGCTGAGCTCTACCCTAGCGATATTTATCAAGCCTTGTTGTGTGACGAAATTCTCGATGCGGCAGAAGATTGTATTAATAAAATCGTCGCGACCTTTCCATTAACCGGAGACTATTTAAAAACAGCCAGAGACAATTTAATTACTGGCGATCTCACCAAATATTTACGTTTCATTGAAAGTAAATTAATTGAGCAAGGCGGTGAGTATTTTGTTGCTCAAAAACTATCAATAGCTGATCTTAAAATAGTTCCTATCGTCGGCTGGATAAACTCGGCCATGTTAGAACACATTCCAACCGACTTAGTTGCAAAAGTAGCGCCTAAATTAAATGAACATTTAACACGTATTAGTAGCTTACCGGCAATAAAATCATATTATGAAAAACGATAATTAGAGCTAAAATCACTCTGTTTTCTCACCTGCCCTATCGCTTACTGATATTAATAACAGCAGGCGATGGCGAAAATTAGCCCGAGTTCAGGTTAAGTAAAGACAAATTATTCACTCAAAAGTGATCCAAGCACATAGACCAATGGTGCGTTCCAATTGATCGTGACTTCATTGGTTGAAAAACTACACCATTCATCAAGATAAGAACGTGCTGGTTCCAAATGTTCATAGCTACAACCATCTTGACGACCACTGTGCGGACCACCAACTAACATACCAGGGATAGGCGCAACGATATCATCTGCGGCACTAATACGGTGATGAGGAAACATGGGGGTTTTATCACCATAGCCGGTAACAAAGGAATAATCGGTTGGATTACGGCCTAAAACATAGTTTACATGTTCTAAAGCAACCGCTTTGTAATTTTCATCGCCGGATAAACGATACGCTTGCAATAACACTATCGCTTTATTTAATACCTGACCATTACTGCCCCAAACAAAATCAGAGGCCACTATCGCCACCGCATAATGATTATTTTCATATTGTGAAATAATGCTATCCGCTAAGGCTAATTGCGCGGTTTTAACCGATTGATAATCACTGGCATTAAGATAAGTTTCACCTTGTAATAACAAAGTGCTTGTTCCTAAATAGGCAACATTTGCCCATGATGGTACAGATTGCGCACCTGATTTTTCAAAGTAAGTTGTCAGGTAACTTTCCTGTTGTGTTGTAATAAATAACTCTGCCGCCGCCCAAGCAAACTCATCATCAAAATGGTTATCGCCATACGCACCACTATTAACATCATCCGGTTGTTGATACGCTAAATTTGGGTTTTCTACCGCCCAACGCCAAGCCGACTCTGCCGCGGTTAGCCATTGTTCACTTTTACCGGGAAACTCATCTTCGAATGGCTGATAGATTCTACTGGCCATTGATAAAACCGCAGCAAAATTTAACGCGGCTGCTGTTGATTTACCGATAAAAAAACGCTCTCTAGTATCTATATTTGGCATTTCGATACCTGGCCAATCAAGTGTTGTTAACTTATGGTAAACACTGCCATCTTGGTCTTGCATAGTTGCCAACCACTCTATATTCCATAAAGCTTCATCAAGAATATCTGGGATCTTATTATTAGATTCTGGAATATTGAGATCACGGTTTTGATAAAACATTGAAAAATGCTCATAAGCAGCAAGTAAGGTATAAGTAGAAATACCTGAATTAACAACATATTTGCCATAATCACCGGCATCATACCAGCCTTTAGCTGATGGTAGCACGGTAAGCGCTGGTCTTTGTGTTGATGCCCCTGAAGCATGTACTTTCACTTGCTCATCACTATGCCCTGCAGCACGAGCCCACTCCCCGGCATAAGTGCTCTCTAACGCCATACTTGAACGATTAAAATAATAATATTTTAATGCTGCATCATGTAAAGAAGAATAAACATCGGCATTGATCTCAAATTCAGCTGAATCCTCAACCCCAGCAACGCTTAATTTATACGTTCCAGGTTGAACAAATGCCGAGAAATCAGCTTGTTTAAATTGCTCATTGCCCGCTAATGACCAAGTTAGAGCATTTGATAAAGTTCCTTCAAAAACAACTTGTGCTGTTGTCGTTGAAATCACCGAAAATGAGGCACTGTTAACATTAGGAACAATTGCTATTTTTTGGGCATTAGGTAAATAGCCAAGTTGATTTAACTTAATTTTTATCGTGCTTGATTCAACAACTATAGGTTCGTTCTCTGGCGTTTGATTTTCACTTGGTTTTGAAGTTGCTGTGTTATTCGCATTATTACTTCCTGAACTGCCACATGCGCTCAGCAATAACCACATCGTTACCATCATTATCGATTGAAAATATTTCATTTTTTTCTCCTGCTCATCTTTGCTAGCGTCAATAATAATGACGCTAGCTTTCGCATTATTTTTTGAACATTTTGCCGAAGAAAAAAAATAAAATCGTTCAACTACACGTAATAAGCGTATAACTTTACTCAATGTAAAGTATTTGAACGCGAAAAATTCAGCTGCTATTTAAACATATTGACCACAACTTAAATCAAATAACAGTAACAAATGACTTAGCTACAGAGCTAAGCTTAACTTAGCTTTTCTTTAAAAAAGGCTAAGGTACGTTGCCATGCAAGTTCTGCATTTTCAGGATCGTAACGCGCTGTTGAATCGTTATGAAACCCGTGATTAGCATTTTTATACATGTGCATCTGATAAGGAGCATTGATAGCTTTTAAATCTAGCTCATATTCAGGCCAAGTATTATTTACTCTTTTATCAAGTTCCCCTAATTGAATGAGTAAAGGTGCCTTAATGTTTTTTCTTAATTCTTTCGCCGCTGGTGTTCCATAAAAAGGGACACCGGCATTAAGTAAAGTGGGATCAACCGCCGCAAGGTAATTCACCATATAACCACCAAAACAAAAACCAACTGCACCTAACTTGCCGTTACTATTTTTATACCCCTTTAAAAAATTAGCCGCAGCAATAAAATCTTGTTCAATTTTAGAGCGATCTAACGTTTTTTGCATTGCTCTACCTTCATCGTCATTGCCTGGGTAGCCACCTAAGGGAAATAAAGCATCTGGTGCAAAAGCAATAAAGCCAGCTTTGGCTAAACGGCGCGCGACATCTTTAACATACGGATTCAAACCGCGATTTTCATGAATAACCAAGACAACGGGTAATTGGCCCACTTTATTTTGTGGTAAAACTAAATAACCTTGCCCTTTACCATGACCTAAGGGCGAGTCAAACGTTTGATAACTTGCTTTAATCTCAGGGTCGTTAAATGAAACTTGCTCAGCCAAGGCATAGTTAGGTAACAAAGCCGAAGTTAACACTGTCATCGAATAACCTACCGCAACTAAGGTTCCTAATTTTTTAATAAAGGTTCGCCGATCCATCCCACCATGAGCATATTCATCGTACCAATCAAAAGCTTCTGCAGGAATTTCAGGATTAATTGTTGTTGACTGTTTTGACATAAATTACCTCAATAATAACCTTTTGCTAAAGTATTACCGTTCCAGTATAGCGATAATTTCCTCTTTGTTGCCAAGTTTTAAATTTTGATAAAAAAAGGGCTGATATGGTATTACCAAATCAGCCCTTTGTATTTAAATAACTAACAATAATGTTGCTATTTAATTTTTATGAGAATGATTACATTCTGTATTTCAAACCTAAGAATACTTTAGGACCACTGTATTCAATTTGGTTGAAAGCACCAGGAGCAACACGATATTGCACAGCAGGTTCATTCGTTAAATTGAGCATTTGCGCTTTAATACTTAAGTTTTTAGTAAATTTATAACCTAAGCTTAAATCTAATGATTTTTGGTCTTCAACAAAACGGTTAGTTTGGCCAAAATTAGCACCAAAAGGTTTTAAATAATCTGAACGATATTTATATGATAAGCGCACTGAGGCATTATCTCCTTCCCAATACACTTGAGAATTAGCAACATGCTCAGATAAACCAGGCAAGTTACCTGGTGTCACATTTGCACTTACTTCTGCAGGAATACTACCACCAGCTTCTGGCGTTTTATAATCAGAATCCGCGTAGTTATAACTTGCTGAAATACCTAAACCATCAAACGGTGCCGGTAAACTAGAAAATTGATGCGTTAGAGTCAGCTCTAAACCATTTATGTCTGATTTATCATCAAAAATAGTTGGCGTACCGATAACCTCAGCTTCATACGCTTGACCATCAATAATAACATCTTCAACATTATTTTCTGAGCCCATACGTGCCGCAAACGACTTACTATATAAAGCTAATGAAAACATCGACTCTTCTGCAAAATACCAGTTAACACCTAACTCATAGTTATTAGACTCTAATAATTCCAAATAAGGGTTACCACTTGAAGCTACATTACCGTCTGATAATGCGGCTTCCACTGTGCGATATTCACCGTCATTAAAGTCTTTAACATCACGGCCTGCACCATAAAACCACATATCAGGTCGTGATACGGCTTTATAAGCAGCTAAACGAAGTTCAACATCATCAAGTAATTCTAAGGTCATGTTAATACTTGGTAATAAGTTACTGAAACTATTGGTTAATGTATAAGTGTCAATCTCACCTTTGGCATTAAGATCAACAAAACCAGCTTCATCAGTAGTCACCGTATAACCTTGTGAAACACCGTGTGATGTAATGTCAGTTTCAACATAACGCAAGCCAACATTACCAGATAAATACATGCCACTCACTTGAGTTTCGAAGTCTGACATAACATAAAATGAGGTAACTTCTTCAACCATGTTAATATCATTTTCACTCGGTGCTTTAGGATCAGGCATTAATACCTCTCCTTCAGTGATGACATTATGCGCACAGAAAGTATCAATATAGGCCCATTCTGAAACAGGGCTGTTGGCATCATCACCATAATCTTTTTGTCGGAAGTCACTACTACAATTAGCAAGTGTTGCAGCTAAATTAGCATCAACATCTGCACTTGCACTTCTGGCTGTAATGCTTTCTTCGGCATAGTTTTGATGAGAGCGTTCGGAGTAAGCAATACCCGTATTTAAGTACGTGAAAATACCTTTATCTAGTAAATATACCGCATCAAGTTTAGCGCTGCGAATGCGATCATCAATATCAAAACGATATTTTCTGGCTTCACTATCAGCATCAAAAAATGCTAAATCTTTAACCTCTTCACGCCAGTCAACCGCAGAGCCCGTAGGATCATCTAAATCAGTATAAACATTGGTAATATCTGGAAATTGTGACGTAGTTCCTTGCTTCCAATCAAACCAAACACGATCGCTTCGAAAACGAGCACGTGTTTGATTTTGCCAGCGATTAGTACCAGAATAAGCGGCATCAAATATCAAGGCTAAATCTTCATTTGCTTGCCATTTTACATTTAAGCCTAAGCCTTTATATTCTTCATTACGATCACGGAATTCATTCGAGATACCAAGACGAGAATTACCAGTATAACTTTGTAAAACATGGTTTTCGTCAGTTAGCCAATTAGTGATTCTACGGCGACCATCATCAAACGATAAATCGTGACGATCTTCAAAATAATAACGTTCTGACCATTGGCCATCAACATTAATATCAATAGTGTCAGTTTTCCATTGCAGCGCCACAATAGCAGCATCATTATCTTCAATAGATTCTAGCTGACGAAAACTTTGCAAATTAGGAATAAAGTAATAATCACCATCTATCTTACTGCCGTTAACTGCCGCCGCATTGTCATCATCAAAACTACAGTTACTACCGCCGTCTAATGCATAATCTGAATTACATGGACGCAAAGTAGAACTTGTTAAATAAGTATCTTCCGGACGAGATGTTTTACCACCAGCATAACCAACAGCAAAACCAAATTCCGCTTCACTGACATCAAAGCTATTTACATAACTGAATGATTTTTTATGTCCTAAGCCATCGTGATCATCAAATTTAGCTTGGTATTCGTTATAAAGTCCTTTAATTTCAGCTTGAAAGCGTTCTTTACCATAATCAACAGGGCGAATAGTGCCCAAATCAATCGTACCTGAAACACCACCTTCTAATAAATTAGCTGACTGTGATTTATATACGGTTACCCCATTAACTAATTCTGATGGAAACTGACTAAAAGCAACACTACGATTACCACTACCTGATGAAATAGCACGGCCATTAATAGTCGACATGCCTAAAAATGGCCCTAAACCACGAATTGAAATTTCACTGGCATTACCTTTAAAACGGTCAGCAGATACACCAGTAATACGTTCTAACGTTTCAGCAACTGAGTTATCAGGTAATGCGCCAATGTCTTTTAAAGAAATAGAGTCAACAATGTTAGCAGCACCACGTTTGTTATTAATCGCACTACGGTATGATTCTCGAATACCAGAAACCGTGATCACTTCAACGTTATCGGCATCATCCGCTGTTTTTTGTTCAACTTCTTGAGCGTTAACACCCATAATATTCATTACGATGATCGAACTTAGCACTGTTCTTTTAAAGCAAGGAAAAGGCTTTTTAAATTTATGATTTGGCATATAACTCCCCTTTAACACATTTTTTATTAATTTTAAAAATCGTAAATTAATATATCACCATGCGGACTTAAGGTATAGTGACCTAGCGGCCTTACCAATTAAATTCTATTACCAATTTATCTAAGTTTCTGAATATAAAGAAATTAAAATTTTAAAAAAATTTAAAAGTTAACTTGTATGCTTATTGAATAAATATGGTATAAATAAAGAGGTTGAATAGAAGCAGAATCGCTCTAGCTAAAGGCTATAAAAGACTTTAGCGTTATTTGTTTTCATCAATACGTAAATAATGCTCGGTAGCATAAATCTCGTTTAGCATTTTATTAAATAGCTCCTTATTTCTAACATGATCTTTCGTTATCAAAAAAAAGATGTTGTAAAACTATGTTTAAAAAATTAGTTAAATTTTTATTTCCGTCAGCAAATAAAGGCAATAAACAAAACTTTTATTATTTTGAAGAAAATAGAAATACACATGCGGAAGAACAAGAAAAATCAGTTGCTGAGTTACAAACAGCACTAGCATCAAAATCAATTAACTTATATTCAACCGAAGAAAAATATCAGAAATTGTTTTATGATTTTCTATTTGGACAGTCACCGCCTAGTGAAAAATATGACGAGCTTTCTTTATATATCGCTAACCAAGTAGAAAAATTGTTAAGTAATCCCAAACATATTTTGGCATCGCTACCAGCAATTCCACCTTCTTTGGCAGCTGTACTAGAACAATTAAATGATAAAGAGTTTGATGCTGATGTGTTAGTTGACTTGATCAAACAAGAACCTATTATTGCAGCCAAAGTGATAGAGCTTGCAAATTCTTCATTTTACAACCGCAGCAGCAAAGAAATATCTGATCTTAAAACCGCTTTTATGTTGCTTGGTGTCAATGGCTTAATGGAGGGAGTTATTAATGGTTTTGTTAGCAAGTTAGCACCTCAAACATTAATTTATTTTAAGCAATATGGTACCAAAATATGGCAGCACAGCCTTGCTACAGGCGTTGTCGCTAAAACTTTGTTAAGTAAGTCACCTTATAAATCAGAAAGTGCACAAGGCTATTTAATCGGCTTAATTTGTAACTTAGGTGATATGATCATTTACCAGTTATTGATCGAGTCATTTTCTTTCGTCAACCCTGATTGCCAGCCCAACTCATTTGCTTTTAAAGATTTAATGTTTAAAAACTCGAAAAAAATCACTTATTTTGTTGCTAAGCACTGGAACTTTCCAAGTTCGATTTTAGATGCGCTTGCCCTACAGGCTAAGCTAACCAAATCGTCAATGTTATCTCCTGCCTTTAACAAACGACCTGTTGCTTGCTATATTTATGAGGCTAATTTTATTAGCGAAATTGAGATGATGTTTCAGCAGCAAGTAATCAACAACGATGATATTCATGAGGTTATTGAAAGTTTAGTATTCAGTAATGAAGCTAAAAACTACTTATCAGATTTTTTAAACAGAGAAGCCCTAGAAAAAGTTTAATTAAATAAATCAGGTATATAACTAAACGTTCATTAAAGCTCAGACATTAAAGATAATAAATTTAAGCCCTAAATTAATTATTAACCTGCATTGTTAAAGCCATTAACGCATTTTGTTTGACCTGAATAAGCCCTCGTTTTGGTCGGTCTAAGTCAATAATAATAAAAACAATTAAGGTAATTAATAACGACACTAAGATCACCGGCGCAATAATACGTTTACCACTTAGCCCCGCAGAGTAGCCCATGATGCCACCTGATGAAATAAAAACAATAAACAGTAAAATTAACACCACTTCCGGCACGTGCATGTCAAGTAACGCATTTCGCTTACCTTGTCGTTCAATTGCATCGTTCAATGCTTTGATAAAAGTACCAGTAGTAACTGAACGCGGATCGTCATTGGTTGCTGCAATCGCTAAAGTCCATAACTGATGCTGCAACGCAGTTATTTTTTTATTGTACGCTTGGCGCTCCGTTTGCTTAGTTAAATCTATTTTGCTGATAGCAACACGTAAATCAATATACTCAGTTAACAAACGATCCGCGCTTGCTTGATATGCTTCAGGTAAAAGTTGCACTCTTAACAAGGCACTGCTTATTGCGTTGGCTTCGTCTATCAACGCCATGCTTCTATTATCATAACGCTGCATTGACATACTAAATGTAAAACCAAGTAACAATGCCAATAAACCTAAAATACTCGCTTGAATAGAGCCCGTTAGTGTTTTCACTTCACTATCAATACGCGCCTGAATAAAACGGCCAACTCTAAAGCCTAATTCATTACATAAAATAATGGTCACAAAAAGCGTTATCGCGATGGTGACGCTACTAAAACCATATAATAATTCACCTTCGTACATAATATTGCTCTTAATTTATCGAGGACATGTGAACGGCTCACTTAACATCTTAAAGCATATATCAAATCTCGCTTAAAACTACATTTAAATCTCTAAATCTTTTCAAATATCAGCGTTGAATTCAAACCACCAAAAGCAAAAGAATTACTCATAACTCTTGTAACTGGTGTTGTGATCACTTGATTAACAACCAAGTTTAAATCACATAAAGGATCGGCTTGCTTATAATTTACGGTTGCCGGAATTTTTTGATGTTTAATTGCAAGGATACTAGCAATTGCTTCTAACGCGGCTCCTGCACCTAACACATGACCATGTATTGATTTTGTGGAAGAAACAAAAGGTTGTTTTGACGAACATTCAAATACGCTCTGTATTGCCTTAGTTTCCGTTTGATCATTGATCACTGTACCTGAGCCATGCGCATTAACATAGTCAATTGTATTCGCCGCTAAATTGGCATCTAATAGTGCCGCATTCATAGCATCTTCTGCCCCTTCGGCTAAAGGCTGAACAATATTATGGGCATCTGAACTCATGCCAATACCAGACAATTTAGCATGAATTTTTGCCCCTCTTTGCTTCGCATAGTCAGCTCGTTCTAACACTAATGTTGCAGCCCCTTCACCTAAAACCAAACCACTTCTATCAGCGGAAAAAGGTCGGCAATTATCATTAGAAATGACTCTTAAGCCCTCCCAAGCAAAAAAATTCCCCTGGGTAAGGCAAGCCTCTGAACCACCAACCACGGCTATATCAATTAAATTACAACGTAACATTAGTACCGCCATAGAAATAGCATGCCCTGCAGAAGCACAAGCAGATGAAGTGGTAAACGTAGGGCCTTTAATGCCATATTTCATCGCTATATGACTTGCTGCGGAGCTAGGTAACAACTTGGGAACGGTAAAAGGATGAGTACGTGATTTACCATATTCAAACAATTGCGAGTAAGAAGCTTCAATTGTTTCTTGCCCACCAATACTTGTGCCATGCACAACACTGACCCGTTTAAGGTTACATGTTAGCAAATTTAATGAAGCGTCCTTGATGGCTTGCTCTGCAGAAATCAAGGCAAATTGCGCATAACGATCAAGTAACTTCAACTCTGCTTTGTTAAAATATTGTTCTGGAACGTAATCTTTTACTTGCGCAGCAACCACATTTCGTCCGTCACTTGCCTTAAAACCATCAGCGGATCCAATTGCGGAACCCGCAGGAACAGAAAATAACATTTGTTCAAAAGTACTAACATCATGCCCCGCAGCAGAAATACAACCTAAACCTGTTACAACTATTTCCGACATTAGCCATTATCCTTAGTGATAAGCTGAGTCACCAATGCTACTAAGTCGTTGAAACTCGATAAATCGATATTATTCTCTGATAGTTCATTATCTTGTGGGATTTTAATATCAAAAGCTTCTTCAATATCAAAAACAATTTCAACTAAAGATAAAGAATCAATACCAAGCTCGTCAAAACTAGTTACTTCATCAAATTCTTCTGGGCTAACATCGGTATATTCAGCCACAATCGCAATGATGTTTTGCTTAATCTCTTGCACGGTTTCTTCTCCTGAAGACAATAACGGCACTAATAAACCAACAAAAATATTTAAATGCTTGAGGGTATTGTTGATAAAAACTTAACTCGGCAGTATGTGATAAATTAACCACAGCATAACTTTGAGTATTTTCTTGAATTATAGAACTAGGTGACATTTGACCACCCGCCGTAATTAAAGCGCTTTGCCCTGTATTGGTCACTCTAATTAAAGGTCTTCTATATTCAATACTACGAAATAACGACAACGCCAAATGTATTTTTACACCAGCTGTATTCACAAACCAGCCATCATTAACGCTATTTAATAAAACCTCTCCACCTAAGCCAACCCCTTTAGCAACAAAATCACTAAATACCGATTCATAACAAATTAATGGCACCACATTTAGGTTATCTTGTTTATTTTTAAATTGAAGCAAAATATTTTTATCACCCGAAAAATAGTTAGGCGCATAAGGAAAAAGCTGTTTTAACCACGGAAAATAGTCAACAAACGGAAGGTATTCGGCAAAGGGTAATAATACCTGTTTACGATAAGTGCGGGTAACTTGCTGCTGTTCAATAAACTCAATTGTGTTATAAAAACCAGCGTCATTGCTTAATTCATCTCCTATCGGTTCGATTGATGTTAACATTAATGCTTTATTTTCTATCGCTGCATTAAATATTTCTGCATCTTCAGCAAAATATTGATATGAAATTGGCACTGGCAATTCTGGCATTAAAAATACATCAACATGCTGTTTTTGATTAATGTCGTTGATCATTCGTGCAACATTAACTGATGCCCTTAACCAATCTTCTCTTGTTCTATTATCGACAGTAATATTAGGCTGAATTAATGCTGCCGTGATTATGCCCTCTTCTGGTTTAGCGTGATACTTTTCTAATTGATGCTCACCATAAAACTGATTAGCCATAAAAATAAACACTGCAAAAGCAAAACATTGTAAACTTTGTAATGGTTTTTTCTTACATAGCAAAATCCCATTGGCTAATAACAAATTCACCGCATGAATAATAAAAAACACCAGAGGAACACCGCCAATATCAGCCAGCTGAATAAAACGAGTTTCTTGATATAAAGCGTGTGCCAAATTTCCAGGCAGTATTTGCGGAAGATAGTTAATTAGACAGGTAAAAATGATTGCCGATGAAAAAGCACCAACAACACTGGTTGAAAAGCGAAAATAACAATGCAGCCAACAAGCAATGGCATAAGGTAAAGCAAACAGCAAACAACAAATAAATACGAGTGGAATAATAATGTTGAACGGTGTTGATGTTATCTCAGCTAAACTACCAACCAGCCAAAAAACACTCACCATCCAGCCAAAGGTTGCGGCTATTAAACTTAATAAAAAGACATAACCTTTCGGTCGATGATTAATAGCCAGCAACAGTGGAACCATCACAAACCAAGCAGCATGCCCGTAACCACCACTTGGAAATGCTAAATAAAATAAAAAAACACTCAAGCATGCAAGTGATAAATCAGCGATTTGCTGTTTAAGTGATAGTTCGACCAACATCTATTGTTACATCACTTTAGTCGCAATAATTATTTATTTTTACGATATATAAAGGCAATTACAGCGATTAAACATATTTCGATAATAATATGTAAGGCAGGAACTCTAGCACCCGCGTCTGCGCCGGGATCAACACCACCAGGCGCAGCGAAGACATAAGGTGTAAATAAAAACATAATAATTATATAAAACAAAATGTTAAACATACTTTCCTATCTATAAGTTAAACGTTCTTTGTTCAACACTTTTTTTATACCCCAAAGAACAATGAGCGCAGTAATAAAATTGAGACATTGCCAAACATAAAGATGATAAAAATCAAAGGCATTATTTGGCTTTTGTATTTCATAAAACAAATGACAAATTCGAATAATATTTTCAAACTGTAAAATAAGAAAAGCTGAAAAAATCATCATTATTTTAAGCTTAAACGGTTTTACCACTACAACAATCAAAGCACAAACGCTAGCTAATAACATAAAGCCGGTACAGCTATTATCAACAATAACATAACGATTTGATATTGTGTGAATAATTCTGTTTTCAGCAACCGCTACATTAACATCAAAATAACTATAAAACCATGCTGAAACCTGAGCAATAGTCACTTGAATAAACTGTGCGGTTATAGGGAATGTTTGTAAAATAAAAACAGCACTTTGCAACACAATTAACGCCACAATAAAGCGAATAAAAAATGATATGTTCAAAGTAGCAACCTTGTCATTAATCCTAGAACGAGTGGCATTTTACCTCATATTATACAAAGCACAAAGATTAGGTGCATTGACCTTTCGTGTATGATTTTTGTTCTAATCACCTTCTTCTATACATGAATATATAAACAATGAGTAACGCAGTGCTGGAGTGCTCAGAACGCTCCCAAGGAGAACATCTGTAGGCTTTGCTAGAAGTTATCGCTCATTTGTGTAGAACAACTACACTTCAATTGCTCTACCTTGGATAAAACCCATACAGCATGTTGAAAAAATATGCAGTGAAGATCAACACGCTCAAATAAGCTTAAGTCAACTATTCGCTTAATTTGTAAAAAATATATCTGATTAACTTAGTTTTACACTTTTTTATTGTATTTAAGCATTCAGATCTTCTATGGTGTTAGTATATATTTTTGTTACTTTTTAAATAGATAAAACATTTTAATTCAGGTACCTCAAAACTCACATTCATTTTCATTCTTTCATCAAACATAAGGACAAGCATATGTTATTTAATGACTCGTTTTCCACCGACTGTCCCATTCGCCAGAAGATTCGTGACTTTTATCGTATTGATGAAAATATCGCTGTTGATCACATCCTGCCCTTAGCTGAAGTTAATGTTAGCGCCCGCAGCCGAGCTTGGGAGCGCGCCCGTAAAATGGTATTAAAAATACGCCATGATCAAATCGATAATGGCGCCATTGATGCCTTATTAAATGAATATTCACTATCAAGTGAAGAAGGCGTGGTTTTAATGTGTTTGGCTGAAGCACTATTGCGTGTGCCAGATAAAGAAACGCAAGATATTTTAATTCGCGACAAAATATCACAAGGTCAATGGAGCACTCATTTAGGCAGCAGCGAATCGTTATTTGTTAATGCTTCTTCGTGGGGCTTATTGATCACCGGTGCTATGGTCAATTATGCCGATAAACGTAAACAAGACAGCTTTGGTTTACTCAAAAAAACCATTGGCCGTTTAGGCGAACCGGTTATTCGTAAATCAATGAATTACGCCATGAAAATTATGGGTAATCAATTTGTCATGGGTGAAACCATTCAAGCGGCGACCGAGCGTGCCGCCAACAAAGAACAACAAGGTTATGTCTATTCCTACGATATGTTAGGCGAAGGTGCACGCACTAGCGCTGATGCCGAACGTTATTTTAAAGCCTATCAAGATGCTATTGATGTTATCGGCGGTGTTGCCCAAGCTTCCGGTAAAAATGATCCACGACGTGTACCCGGAATTTCAGTCAAACTTTCCGCAATTCATCCTCGGTATGAATTTAGCCATAAAACCCGAGTAATGAATGAAATTGTGCCAAAACTGAAAGCCCTTTGTTTACAAGCAAAGCACTTTAATATTGGTTTAACCGTTGACGCAGAAGAATCTGAACGCTTAGATATTTCACTTGATATAATTGAAGCCGTTTTCAGCGATGACGATTTAGGCAACTGGCAAGGATTTGGTATTGCCCTACAAGCCTATCAAAAACGCGCGATTTTTGTTGTTGATTGGTTGCGAGAACTCACCCTTAAAACCAACCGAAAAATGATGGTGCGTTTAGTAAAAGGTGCGTATTGGGATACTGAAATAAAAAACGCCCAAAAAGATGGCCTACAAGATTTCCCTGTTTTTACTCGGAAATCATCCACCGATGTTTCTTATCACGCTTGTGCCAATAAATTACTCGCCTATCGCGACACCATTTACCCACAATTCGCCACCCATAATGCCTATACCGCAGCCACTATTGTTGAATTAGCCGGTGATGATAAAGAAGGCTTTGAATTTCAGTGTTTACACGGCATGGGTGACTCGTTGTACGATCAAATAGTCACTAGTGAAAGCATACAATGTCGCATCTATGCACCTGTTGGTCAGCACGAAGATCTGTTAGCTTATTTAGTTCGTCGTTTGTTAGAAAATGGCGCAAATTCTTCCTTTGTTAATGCCATAGTTGACGAATCACAACCGGTGGAGTCGTTGTTAGAAGATCCAGTTGAAAAAACTCAACGTTTAAAAGATAAATACAATCAACAAATTACTAAACCTATCGCTTTATATCACGACAAAAATGGCTTAGGACGTGATAATTCCAAAGGGCTCGACTTAACGGATATTAATGAATTGACCCCATTAAAAGCGGCTTTAGATGATTGGTTAAATCGTCATTTAATTAATGAGCAAAATCGCCCCCAAGCAATTGCGGAACATATCGCTATTAAAAACCCGGCTGATCACCATGAAATTATTGGCTTTCACCAACATCATGAGCAAGCCGACATGCAATTGATGATCAAAACCGCAGAAACCACGTTTGCTACTTGGTCACAAACGCCTGTTACCGAACGTGCCGCTTTATTATGCCGTATTGCCGATATTTTAGAGCGCCATCGTGACGAGCTGATCGCTTTATGCATCAAAGAAGCTGGTAAAATTGCCCAAGACGGCATTGATGAAGTACGAGAAGCGGTAGATTTTTGTCGTTATTATGCAGAGCGTGCAATTGAACTAGCTGAAGATGAACGCTTAGAAGCCCGTGGGGTTATCTTATGTATTAGCCCGTGGAACTTCCCTTTAGCGATATTTTTAGGACAAGTGGCCGCCGCCATTGCTACAGGTAATACCGTATTAGCAAAACCGGCCGAGCAAACCAGTTTAATTGCCCTGCGCACCATAGAACTGATGCAATATGTTGGCTTGCCTCATGGTGTTGTGCAAGCAGTTATTGCCGAAGGTAGTGAAGTAGGACGAGTCATCATTCCTGATAGCCGTATTCAAACGGTTATGTTTACCGGCTCAACAGCCACAGGTACCAGAATATCACAAACATTAGCTGAGCGAGGTGGCGATCAAGTACCATTAATTGCTGAAACAGGCGGCCAAAACTGCATGATAGTAGACTCAACCGCATTGCCAGAACAAGTCGTTGATGATGTTATTTCATCAGGCTTTCAATCTGCAGGCCAGCGCTGCTCAGCTCTACGGGTATTATTTTTACAAGATGACATTGCCGATAATATTATTACCATGCTCAAAGGCGCATTAGCCGAGTTACATGTTGGTGATCCGGCAAAATTAAGTACCGACATAGGACCTGTCATCGATCAAAAAGCCCTTGATGCCCTCAATGCGCACAGCGACTATATGCAAACACATGGCAAACTGCTGTATCAATGCAAACTTGCTGAAGATATCGCTGGTAAGGAGCATTATTTCTTTGCACCACGCCTATATGAAATTGACAATATCAGCGTATTAACACAAGAAGTATTTGGCCCATGTGTTCATATTGTTCGCTTTCAAGGCAATAACATCGAACAAGTGATCGATGAAATCAACAGCACAGGTTTTGGTTTAACCATGGGTATTCATACCCGTATTGAACATAGAGCCTTTGAACTAGCTAAATTATCACGTGCCGGCAATGTTTATATTAACCGTAATATGATTGGTGCCATTGTTGGCGTTCAGCCCTTTGGTGGTCGAGGCCTTTCCGGTACCGGCCCGAAAGCTGGTGGGCCTAATTATTTAACTCGTTTAGTTAAAGAAAAAGCCACACCTGACGCTGAGCAATTTAACTTATTGCCATCACAAATTACCGCCTTAACCGGCGATAAAACATCACATATCGAAGCTGAACAATTCATGAAAAAAGCCAATGAAGCTGAAAAGCATTGGCGCTTAACGGAATTAAATACACGTATTTCTGCGGTCCGTCAGTTATTAGCAAAAATTGCCCATGTTGAAATTGTTGATGATTTAGCAGACGATTTAAACCGCACGTTAAAAGCCGCCCGTTCACAGTTAATTGATATTGAAAAACGGTTAAAAAAACCAACCTTTTTACCTGGGCCAACTGGTGAATCTAACGTGCTTTATTTAGAAAATCGCGGCAATATTATTTGTTTTGCTGATGGCAATGTTAGCTTTCACTTTTGGGTGCTTTCTATTGTTACCGCATTAGCAACGGGTAATACCGTAATAACCGTAGTGTCTGATCTGTATTATGAAGAAGCGCTTGCCTTTCGAGACAAATTTATTGCTACCGGCGAAGACGAAAATGTTTTTCAGGTTGCGCGCCTACGTCATTTATCAACCATGCTAGCACATCCTGCACTATCAGGGGTTGTGGTTGATAGTCATTGTGATCGTAAACATTATATCAGCGAAAAACTAGCAGAGCGTCAAGGCGCTATTTTGCCCGTGATCAGCTCTGAATATTATGATCATTTAATACAGCGATTAGTAACAGAAAAAACCGTGAGTATTGATACCACAGCATCGGGTGGTAATACTTCACTAATGACCTTGGTGGAAGAAGAGGCGTAAACACTAAAACGTGGCCATCAAGTAAACCTGCTTGATGGCCTTTTTAGCCTGTTAAACTCTCATTGCTTAAACAGTAAAATTAAAAATATACTGCTGCCATTTTATTATGCAAGTTATTCAAGCCAAGCTGCATCTCATCAATAAACGCATGTAGCATTTCTTGCTTTAATGTCTCCGGCTGCGCAATCGTTAACTGCTGTTGCACAATTTGCAATTCATTACTTACCGCTTGATGATTTGGTAAATCGCTTAAACAATATTCCACTTGCTGCAAAATATGTTTAACCGCCCGTGGGAATTTATTATCAAGCAATAAAAAGCGTAAAACATCAGGTCGGGTAATACGTAAGCGCATCTGCCGACGATACATTTGATAACCGGTTAGCGATTTTAAAACACTCATCCATTGGATATTTTCAAACGGGGTACTTTCATTATCAACATCGGGTAATAAATTGGCCGAGCGCACATCAATAATACGTGTTGTCATATCAGCGCGCTCAATATTACGACCAAGTCGTAAAAAACTGTAGCCTTCGTCATGGGTCATAGTACCCGCTAAATTACCGGTAATCGCCTGCTGCATTTGAATAATTTTATTCAAATAATTATGACGATAACGGCCATGATGTATTTGCGTTTGCTGCTCTTTAGCTAATAAATAAATTGAATTAATTTGCTCCCATGCTTCTCGCGGAATAATTTCTCGAATAGTACGGGCATTTTCTCGTGCGGCCACTAAAGAGCTAATAATTGAACTTGGATTACGTAAGTCAGTTATTAAAAAAGCAACCACACTAGCTTCATCAGGCTCTTGATAATATTCATCAAAAAGCTGACGTGATGACATGATCTCAAGTATCGGAGCCCAACCTAGGCGTACATGTTTAGGTAAGTCGAGTAATAAATTAGCATTCACATTCACAATGCGAGCGGTATTTTCAGCACGTTCTAAATAACGGCCTAACCAATAAATATTTTCGGCAACACGTGAAAGCATACTCATAATGACTCCATATCAACAATCCAAGTATCTTTACTACCACCACCTTGTGATGAATTAACCACGGTTGAACCTTTACGTAATGCCACACGAGTTAAGCCACCAGTAGTTACCGAAACATTTTTGCCGGTTAAAATAAATGGCCGTAAATCTAAATGCCTAGGTTCAACAGTTTCATCAACCATGGTTGGTGCCGTTGATAAAATTAACATGGGCTGAGCAATATAATTGCGTGGGTTCGCCTCAATTAGTTTTCTAAATTCATCATGTTCTTCTACCGAGGCATGCGGCCCAATTAACATACCATAACCGCCAGATTCATTAGCCGGTTTAACCACTAACTTTTCAATGTTCTTAATAACATAGTCACGTTCTGTTGGGTTAATGCATTTGTAAGTAGGTACATTGGGTAAAATTGCTTTTTCACCTAAATAATATTCAATAATTTCAGGCACAAACGCATAAACCACTTTATCATCAGAAACGCCAGAGCCAGGCGCATTCGCTAATGCTACATTACCCGCTTGCCATGCCCGCATTAATCCGGGCACCCCTAAGGTTGAATCCGGATTAAACACTTCAGGATCTAAAAATAAATCATCAATGCGACGATAAATCACAT
This sequence comes from Thalassotalea agariperforans, assembly GCF_053470345.1. Taxonomy (NCBI): domain Bacteria; kingdom Pseudomonadati; phylum Pseudomonadota; class Gammaproteobacteria; order Alteromonadales; family Colwelliaceae; genus Thalassotalea; species Thalassotalea agariperforans. Next base: position 36,088 of record NZ_JBQMWH010000005.1, read on the forward strand.
CAACACGTGATAACCCCTCAATGGTTCGCATATACACGCAGTTATCATCTTCAACCACTAAGTCATCACCCACCACTAATTCTGCGCCCATTTGTTGCGCAAGGTACGCATGTTCAAAATAAGCGGAGTTGTAAATTCCAGGGGTTAGCACCACAATTTCAGGTTCTTTGATATCACGAGGAGAAAGCTCCGCCAGCATGTTGTACAATTCAGAGGCATAATCATCTACAGGCAAAATATTGTATTTATCAAACATTTCAGGAAAAACACGCTTCATTACCTGACGGTTTTCTAACATATAAGAAACGCCTGAAGGTACGCGTAAGTTGTCTTCAAGCACATACACAGTTCCGTCATTATCTCGAACAAGGTCGGAGCCACAAATATGCGCCCAAACACCTAGAGGTGGAGAAAAACCTTTACATTGCGGTAGAAAATTTTTTGATTTTTCAAGTAAATGTGCGGGAAAAACACCATCTTTAATAATGTTCTGTTGATTGTATAAATCATCAATAAACAGGTTTAACGCTTTAACTCTTTGTTTAAGCCCTACTTCAATAGTTTGCCATTCAGCTTTGTCAATTAAACGTGGAATAATATCAAACGGCCAAGCGCGATCAATTGAGCCTTCTTCATCATTATAGACTCGAAATGTGATCCCCATGGTTTGAATCGCAAGATCAGCGGCGGTTTTGAATTCTTTAATATCATCATCAGATAATGCGGACAGGTATTCACAGAGATCATTGGCAAAATGCCTTGGCGTATTCGCTGTTTTGATCAATTCATCATGAAAGTTGGCAACTTTATAGCTATCCCAACGAATGGCCATCTAATATTCCTTAATGCAGTATGTGATTTAAGTATAGGCGCAAAACAAAATAACCACAGCTTTACGCGTTGAATACATAAGGATTATTTATTACTTGGCATATTTAATCGCTTGATGTACAAACCTCAGTTTATCTAATGCCGTGATCGAGATGACAAACGGATAAGCATCATCATGCCCCATACTACGATTAATGGCATTAATGGCTTTTGTTAAGCGACACCAGTCATTAAATAGCTGAGTAAAGCTAATGGCCGTGTAAGCTTCATCAACATTGTCAGATTTTAACAGCGGATTTTTTACCTGATTACCAGCAATACTGAGCTCGTAATTGTTAGCCGTTTCTAACGTCGACACCATATGTAAATAATGCGCCCATGTTTCTGCCCAGTCTTCCCAAGGATGCATACTGGCATAAGCACTGATCCATACATTTTGCCAATTTTCAGCCGGACCATTTTGGTAATAATGCTCTAACGCTTGGGTATAATTCAAACGTTCATCACCAAACAGAGCTCTAAAGGGTTCAAGTAACGATGAGTGTTTGATCAAACGATCCCAATAATAATGGCCAGACTCATGTCTAAAATGACCAATAAGCGTGCGATAACGCTCATTCATTTTTTCACGCATTTCAATACGTGCACTATCTTGGGCTTCACTCAAGTTTAAGGTAATAAGGCCAGCGCTATGACCGGTAACTACATAATCTTTTACCGTTAATTCATTACCATATTCATCTTCAACTTGATCTTCTAAAAAAGAAAAACCTAAACCACTTACTGGCTCAATACTACGCCCCACTACAGGTAAGTTTAATTTATATAAGGTATACAAAAGGCCACGTTTTGACAGCTCCATTCGATACCATAACTTGATATTACCCGGCTTGTTTAAGTTTGGAATGGTAACATTCAAGCGGCACGACTGGCATAACTCATTAGGATCGTCTGCGGGCACCATCCAATTACAAACATCATGTTGCCAATAATTTTTACACTGTCGATACAAGTTATCGTTTGTTGATACCTTATATAATTTTTCAGGAGTAATGGTTAATGCGGTTAATTGCAGATCTTCCGGTACAAATCCAAGCATAGCATTACAGTTAACACATTTGGTATTAACAAAATGTAGGGTGTTACCACATTGACAAGTAAAAGTTTTCAAATGATCTTCCAAACAAAAAGCGGCTTTGATCTTCAGCCGTAACGACTTAGCTCGATAATAACAAGTAATAGTAGAACTGCAATTAAGTTAATAACGAAATGCGCATTTAGTGACACAGCGTATCCCTTTAGCATAAAGATGTTATTAAGCGATTTAACTACTTAACAAGTATTACGGTTTAGTTTACTATGCGCCACCGAAAATACTTCCGCTCAATTTCAGGCTAAAATGTCCGCCAACGCTTTATATACCGACCTCTCCGGTTATTACGATTTAATGTGCGCCAATATTAATTATCATGCGCAAAGTTACAGTATTAATAGATTACATCAAATATTCGGCAACAAGGGTAAATTACACCTTGATTTAGCCTGCGGTACTGGTCCGCATGTTCGTCATTTTATTGATTTAGGTTATCAAAGTTATGGGCTTGATCTTAATCAGCCCATGTTAGAGATAGCAAAAACACGTTGTCCAGAGGCCCATTTTAGCGAGCAAAATATGAGCGAATTTACCGTCATTGAACCTGTAGATTTAATCACCTGTTTTTTATATTCATTGCATTACAATGATGGCACGGAAAACCTCAAAGCCTGTATTTCAAGAGTCTACAATGCGCTCAACCCACAGGGTGTTTTTTGTTTTAATGCGGTTGATAAAGATAAAATTAGCAATAATCTATTTGTAAAACATAGTGCTGAACAAAATGGCTGTTTATTTACTTTTCAATCCGAGTGGAATTACTCTGGCCTTGGTGACAAACAATCATTAAAACTCAGTATTCAAAAAACGACAAGTGAAGATAAGCAAGTTTGGCATGATGAACATCCGATGGTTGCTTTTAATTTCAAAGAACTAAACGATATTCTACAGCCATATTTTGAAGTTCATGTCTTTGAGCACGACTACGATAAAATCATGCCTTGGCAGAAAAATTCAGGCAACGCCCTTTTTGTTTGTGTGAAAATTTAATCACGCATAACAGCGTACTTTAAGTGCAAACCGCGCTAGTGAAGGCTAGCAACTTTCAATATTGGGCTTTTAAAGAAACAAGCGATAAAAAACCTGAGCTCATTAACCCGAGCTCAGGTTCATTATTCTTTAATATTTTCTGGTGGTTATTAACTCTCTCGCACTAAATAGTCAAATGCTGACAGTGACGCTTTTGCGCCTTCGCCCATTGAGATCACTATTTGCTTATAAGGAACCGTGGTAACATCACCGGCAGCAAAAATTCCCGGCGCTGATGTCTGACATTTTTCGTCAATAATAATTTCACCATGTTGAGTACGTTCAACCACGCCATTTAAAAAGGCACTGTTAGGTAATAATCCAATTTGCACAAAAATGCCGGATAAACGTTGTTGTTTTAACTCACCGGTGTCTCTATCTTCATAAGCCAATGCCACCACTTTCCCATTTTCAGCAATCACCTCTTTGGTGGCGGCATTTTTGATAATGGTTATTCTATCGTGCGCCAGCGCTTTTTCTACCAGCACTTGATCAGCTTTTAATTGAGGTAAAAATTCAAACACTGTGACATGATTAACCATACCAGCTAAATCTAATGCCGCTTCAATACCCGAATTACCACCACCAACAACCGCAACATCTTTGCCCTTAAAAAAAGGACCGTCACAATGTGGGCAGTACGCAACACCTGCACCAATATTCTCTTTTTCGCCTGGCACACCTAGCTCGCGCCATTTTGCCCCTGTGGCAATGATCACGGTTTTAGACTCAATCACTTCACCACTAGAAAGATGTAATTTTTTTGGTGTTTTATTAACTGTGTCGCCTTTATCTATGTGATCAACACGCAAAAATTCTTTTATGGTAATATCGTAATCACTCAAATGAGCTTGCATATTACCCGTTAGCTCAGCTCCTGTTGTTTTAGGCACCGATATTAAGTTTTCGATCCCTACCGTATCTTTAACCTGACCACCAATTCGATCAGCGATCATAGTAACATTTAAACCTTTACGTGCCGCATAAATAGCTGCTGCCACGCCAGCAGGACCCGCACCAACAACCGTAACATCTTGCAATGGTAATTGCTCGGTTTCAGCCGCATTAACTATGTACGGAAAACGCTCAATCAGCTTATCAACTAACTGCGCAGTATCTATTTTACCATTAGCGAATAATTTGCCATTCAAATAAACACTTGGTACACCTTGAATATTGCGTTCATCAATTAACGTTTTAAACAAACCTCCATCAATCATTTCAGTAGTAATATTGTCATTTAATAACGCAAACTGATTTAACGACTGCACAACATCAGGACAATTATGACAACTAAGCGATATGAACACTTCAAAATGTAGCGGGTCAGTTATTTTGCGCACCATGTTAGTTAACGTGCTATCAAGTTTAAGTTCCGTGCCTGATGATTGTAAAATAGCTAAAATAAGTGAATTGAACTCATGACCACTTGGGATCCCCGAAAAATGAACACCATTATTTTTTCCTGCCACTTCTAAATAAAAAGTGATCGGGCTGCGTAGTCCTTCATCACGCTCAATCAGCGCTAAATTTTCAGATACGGAACATAATTGAGTTAGAAATTCTACTAACTCTGCACGTTTGTCATGCTCACCCGTTTGTATAACAAGTGAAACTTTATGGTTCATGTTTTGGGTATAATTTTTTAATGCGTTTAAAATTTCGTTGCTTAACATAGGGCGACCTTATTTACTGCGAACACTTGATTAACATAAAATAAGTATTCTGGTTGAAGAATATTAATGCATTGGCGGAAACCTAAGTTATCCGCCAAGCTTTACGATGAAGGAAGCGTTTAGATTTTACCGACTAAGTCTAAACTTGGTGTTAACGTAGCCTCACCTTGTTCCCAAGCTGCTGGACATACTTCGCCATCATTTTCGCGAACATACTGCGCAGCTTTCACATTACGCACCATATCTTTTGCACTTCGGCCAATACCACCAGCATGAATATGAGCAACTTGAATAACGCCGTCAGGATCAGCTAAAAAAGTACCACGATGTGCCATGTGATCTTCTTCAATCATGACATCAAAGCCACGTGTGATAGTGCCTGTTTGGTCCCCTAACATTGGAAATTTAATTTTACCAATCGCCTCTGAAGAATCATGCCATGCTTTATGTGAAAAATGCGTGTCAGTTGATACGGCATAAACCTCTACTCCCAACTTTTGCAACTCTTCATACTGATTTGCCATGTCTTCTAGTTCAGTTGGACAAACAAAGGTAAAGTCTGCTGGGTAGAACAAAAATATTGACCACTTACCTTTAACACTGTCTGATGTTACTTCAACAAACTCACCGTTATGGAATGCTTGCGCTTTAAATTCTGGGATAGTTTTGCCTATTTGAGCCATGAGTATTTCCTCGTTTATTGTTAGGGTTAATGACCCTAATTACTATTGTCTTTGCTTTGTTTCAAAAGCTGCTTTGCTTTCGATGTTGGTATATTAAAACGGCGGTAACGATAAATAAATTTGATAAAATTGATATTTACATTCTAAAAAACAGAACGTTAATTAATAACCTTGCGCTTGATAATATTGAATGTTCATCTAAGTTTATTAAGTAACCTAAACTCGAGATAAGTAGCTATCTATAACAACTAAGGATGAGGTCGATAATGTCTAAGAAAAAATTAACAACCGCTGTCGGTTGTCCGGTTGCCGATAATCAAAATGTGATGACCGCTGGGCCAAGAGGCCCTCAACTTTTACAAGATGTCTGGTTTTTAGAAAAATTAGCGCACTTTGATCGGGAAGTTATTCCTGAGCGCCGTATGCATGCCAAAGGCTCTGGCGCTTTTGGTAAGTTCACCGTCACTCATGATATAAGCCAATATAGTCGCGCTAAAATTTTTTCAGAAATAGGCAAAGAAACTGAATTATTTGCCCGCTTTACAACAGTTGCAGGAGAACGAGGCGCTGCTGATGCCGAACGTGATATTAGAGGATTTGCCGTTAAATTTTATACCGAAGAAGGTAATTGGGATTTAGTGGGAAATAATACGCCGGTGTTTTTTTTACGAGACCCACTTAAATTTCCCGACCTCAACCATGCAGTAAAACGTGATCCTAAAACGAATATGCGTAGTGCCACCAATAACTGGGATTTCTGGACATCGTTACCCGAAGCATTACACCAAATTACTATTGTTATGAGTGATCGAGGTATTCCTGCAACCTATCGCCATATGCATGGTTTTGGTAGCCACACCTTTAGTTTTATTAATGCTAACAATGAACGTTTTTGGGTCAAGTTTCATTTAAAATCTCAACAAGGTATTAAAAACCTCACCGACGCAGAAGCAGAAGCTGTTATCGGTAAAGACCGTGAAAGCCATCAAAAGGATCTTTTTGAGTCGATTGAAAATAAGGATTTCCCAAAATGGACTTTAAAAGTGCAAATAATGCCGGAAGCTGATGCCAAAAAAGTTACTTACAACCCTTTCGATTTAACCAAAATCTGGCCACATAAAGATTACCCGTTAATTGAAGTTGGTGTAATGGAGTTAAATCGTAATCCAGAAAACTATTTTGCCGATGTTGAGCAATCAGCTTTTAACCCGGCAAGTGTTGTTCCTGGAATAGGCTTTTCACCCGATAAAATGCTCCAAGGACGTTTATTTTCATATGGTGATGCCCAGCGCTACCGCTTAGGGGTAAATCATAACCATATACCAGTCAATGCACCACGCTGCCCCGTCAATAGCTACCATAGAGACGGATTAATGAGAACAGATGGAAACCAAGGAGCAACCATTGGTTATCAACCCAATAGTCATGGCGAATGGGCTGAACAACCTGATTTTTCAGAACCACCACTTGACATCACAGGTTATGCTGACCGCTGGGATCATCGGGAAGATGACGATTATTTTTCCCAAGCGGGAAATTTATTTCGTTTAATGACACCTGTTCAACAACAAGCGTTATTTGATAATACCGCGGGTTCAATGGCTGGCGTTCCTGATGAAATCAAATTACGACATATTAAACATTGTACGGCGGCTGATCCTGATTATGGTGCTGGTATAAAAAAAGCCCTTGGCCTATAAATTATTTGTTAAGTAGATAAATAAAAAATAGCGAGTACGCCGATAGCTGTACTCGCTAATAATTAAAAGACATTGCATCGGCTACTCACATACTTTTTATCCCATCATCTAAAAAACATATCCTTTTAGATATACCCTATCAGCATAGCCCTTAAAGCTGAATTCAATTTGAGATATTTGGTTAAACAATGGGCTAAACTGTTTTCTACGAACAGGTTAGAAATTAGCTTGAAGATAACAAACGATTTTTATCGTGCTTAATTTAGCATAACTAACTAAAATGACATTTACGTTCAATAAAATTAATCGTTCAAGATATGATTTCATTCAAACAGCTGCACTACGCATTAGCTATTGAAAAAACCTTACACTTTAAAAAAGCCTCTGAAGCATGTAATGTTTCTCAATCTGCATTAAGTACAGCAATCAATGAACTCGAAAAACAGCTAGGCACCACGATATTTGAACGAAATAATAAACAAGTATTAGTCACTAATAATGGTCAAAAAATTCTCGATAAAGCCAAAAAAATTAAATTAGAGTTAGACGAACTAATACAAATATCACAAGTCAATAAAGCCCCTTTTACCAGTTCAATGACCATAGGGGTGATCCCAACCATAGGCCCTTACCTTTTACCTAAAGTATTACCAGAGGTACGCAAACAGTATCCACACTTTCAATTAAGGATCATGGAAGAACAATCACACGACTTAATCGATATGGTTAAAAATGGCGATATAGATGCTGCAATTCTTGCTTTGCCTTACCCCATTGAAGGCCTGATGAGTTTTGAATTTTGGCACGAAGATTTTTATTTGGTTTGTCATCAAGATCACTGTCCAAACAAGTTACAAGAAATTACCAGCGAAGAATTAGAAATTGAAAAGTTAATGTTATTAAAAGAGGGTCATTGTTTAAAAGACCATGCATTAGCTGCTTGCCGGTTACAAAATAAAAAACAAGACGCCGACTTTAATTCAGCAAGTTTACATACGTTAATTCAAATGGTGGCTGGTAAATTAGGGACAACACTCGTACCACAAATGGCATTAGATCAGCTGATCTATAATGACTCCGAACTTAGTGCTATTCATTTAAATGAACCCGGCCCACACCGAACAATTGCTTTTGTGATTCGGCCTAACTATGTCAGAACCAATGAATTAACCTTACTTAAGGAAATTTTCACCCAACAACTCGCCGATAAATGCAGCCAAAATAATTAAATTAGCATTTAATTAACCTTAGTCTTCAGCGCTAACATAAAACGTTCATTCTATTTTTTAGAATTACATTATTGATTTATTAAATTTTACTGAACCTTATAATCAAGCAACAATGAGTTTGTCTTAACAAAACAAGGTGAATAAAATGAAAAATATTATCAACAATCTAAAAGCAATGTTTACTTCAAACAAACAGCCAAAAGCAGCGTTTACTTGTAACTATGCAAATAATTATTATGGTGATCAATATTGCCAAGCAAACCATAAATTAAAAACTAAGTAATCATGGACTTACTTGTTATATGTCAAAATAATACCAAGCGAAAAAACACTAAAAGTGTATTAAGAGAAAACTTTATTACTCATTTATTAATAAGTTATTACTAAAAAAGTTCACCTCTAAATAGCATTGTTAAAAACGATAGCGGCTTTTTCGCTTGGTACTTTATGATATCAACTTGGCTAATTAACACACCATCATCAGCACCACACTCAAGAAAACCACTACCTCATGGTTTTAAACTCGCTGTTTATTAAACATAGTATTTCACTAACCTGTCGATAGCCTATACACAAAAGGCTAACAGCGCGGCTTAGGTTTAGGTTTAGGTTTAGGTTTAGCTACATTGTTATATCATCAAGGACAATTTATTGAAAAATTTAGTCTTTATTAAAACTAGAATGGTTATACTACAGCTATAGTCATAAATGTAAGTAACATTGAATATCAATGGTAAAGCCGTTGAACTATGCTATTTTTAAAATGACGATGGTACGTAGATATTGAAATTATTTATTCCAGATTGGATCGGAGAGTGAACACGTTGACATATCAAACCTTAGCGTTAACGCAAAAAGTAAAAATTCACACGAATAGGTATTATTATTTATTTCAAAAATGTCTACTTTTAAGTTTTTTATTGTTATGTAACTATTCTGCATCCGCCAGCCAAATTATCAACAAAGTGCCAGTACACGCGCTATATGTTCCTTTAGCTGATCATTACGCCGGTATTGTTGCATATGAACGCTACCGTAGCACTTTCAAACATGCCGACTTTTCGCTTGAACAAATGCCAAATTGGGATCTATTGAGGGCAAAGTTTCTTACCGATGACATTGATATGGCTTTTGTTATGAGCCCATTAGCAATGGATATGTTTATGCAGAAACCTGAATTTAGGTGGATAGGCTTAATGCACCGCGATGGTAACGCTCTAGCAGTAAACCGTGTTTTATTAAAACACATGAGCTTACCTGAACAACGGATAAACCGTAAACCAAACTCAGAACTGGCCCAAGCGTTAAAAATAACCGCTCATAAAAACAAAGAGCAAACGCTGATAGGAATGCCCCACCTACTCTCAACTCATACAGTTGTATTATATCAATACTTAAAAGCACATGGCCTGACCATGTCACTAATGCCAAATACCAACACAGATGTCCTTGCTATTACTGTAGCACCATCTAAATCACCGGTATTTTTAAAAAGCCAAGCCAATCGCGCTTTAACCGCAGCATTTGAGCAATCATTACCTTGGGCTGATATTGTTGAAACACAAGGTTACGGTAAAGTTGCTTGGTACTCTAAAGATGTTATGAACTGGCCCGGCGGACACGTTGAATGCATTACAATTGCTTCAGACAATGCCATAGCAGAAAAGTCCTTAGCAATTAAAGAAGTTATGACGGCAATTCATATTGCTGGCCAAGATATTGAAAGCGCTCGCATGTCTGGTGGTGCAGCTCTTGACGAGATAGTCACCATTATTCAAAAACATATGCCAGCACATACTGAAGCATCTATAAAAGCAAGCTTAGATATTAATTTACAAGTTATTAATTATAAAAACCTCAATATAGATATTGACGGATTACGCTTAATTATGGACACCGCCGTTGAAGGAAAAATTCTAAAAAAACCAATAAATATTAACGATTTTGCTAACCATCAATTTAGTTTTAGCGCTCCTATAGAGCACAACTCAACCCAGATTGGTGATCACTAATATGCCTCAGCCACGACAACATGCTATTTTTCGCTCACTTAAAACAGAGCTGACTTGTTGGTTCTTATTATTAGCACTCGTACCGTTAGTGGTTGTTTCTTCCATTGGCTATTGGCAAGCAAGAGCAAGTTTAATTGAATCAGCTGCCGAGCAGTTAAAGCAACAGTCAGAAAATAAAAAGCTTTTTATTAACAGCTGGTTTGACTATCGCTGGATGGATTTAAACCATTTAGTAGATACCGAGCTAAATGTGCACTTTTTAGAGATTTTAAGCCAAAAAAGTATTGAGTCGAAGCTACCAGCTATTGAATTTGTCCATAGTTACACTTGGGCTAAATTAGCACACACATATCAAGCTGACTTAATTGAATTTGCCCGCCGTTATGATTACATTTACGATCTTTTCCTAATTGACTCATCTGGCAATATACTTTTTTCAGTTGCTAAAGAAAGCGACTTAGGTACCAATTTAATCAATGGTGCTTACGCAAATACTTTGTTTTCATCAGCCGTGCAACGAAGTTTAGCCACGGGTGAAACTGTTTTTTCTGATTTTGAGCGTTATGCGCCCTCCGCTGGTTTAGAAGCTGGCTTTATTTCTGCGCCATTGATTAATAGCCAAGGTGAAAAAATTGGTGCCGTAGCAATACAAATTCGTCTTGATCGTATTCAAAGTGCTTTTAATGTTTTAACCAAGCACGACACCTTACATTATTTAACCGCAAGCGATGGCATACTTCGCACCACTATTGATGATGAAAATGAAGTGCTGATTCGAAATTTAGGTAATACCAATTCAGCATTAGAACCGGAGTTTACATCGGAAGGAGCAAATGTAGTAAAAAGCTATACAGGTGCACGAGGCAATAAAGTGATTGGCATTACTCACCACATAAAAGTATGGAATGTCGACTGGATACTAGTATCTGAAATTGATCAAGCTAGCGCACTAGCATCTGCAAACTGGTTAGGTAAATTTGTTTTATTTGCATTATTTATCACCGCAATCTTGGTGACCTATTTAGCTTTAATTATTTCGCGCAGAATTACTCATCCGATCAGAGAACTGGCTCAGGCAACGGAACTTATGGAAAACGGTGAATTAGATAAGCCCGTAGTATTAAACGCCAGCAACGAGATTGGCCGTTTAGTTGATGCTTTTAATAAAATGATGATATCCCGAAAAAGTCATGAAGAAGCTTTATTAACAGAAAAGCTAAATGCAGAACAAGCCAGCATAGCAAAAAGTGAATTTTTAGCTTGTATGAGTCATGAAATTCGTACCCCAATGAACGGCGTTTTGGGGATGATCTCATTAACCCTGAACAGTGAGATTAGTGCTGAGCAAAAACGAAAACTGCTGATCGCACAAAGCAGTGCGCAATCGCTACTAACCTTGATCAACGATATTTTAGATTATTCGAAAATAGAAGCAGGCAAATTAGAATTAGAAATTCTAGACTTCAACTTATCCGACTTACTCGGTGAAATAGCCACAGCAAGTGCCCTTAAATCGAACGAAAATGGCGTAGAACTTATCTTAGATATAGGACAAATACCACCGGATATGACGGTAAAAGGTGATCCTAGTCGATTACGACAAATACTCGTTAACCTACTTGGCAACGCAAATAAATTTACCAATAAAGGCGAGATCATATTAAGCGCCAATATTGAAACCTTAGGTGACTCTTTACGATTAACCTGTGCGGTTACAGATACTGGGATTGGTATACCTGAGGATAAAATTGACCATTTATTTGATTCTTTTTCACAAGTAGATGCCTCAACAACCCGAAAATTTGGCGGCACAGGTTTAGGACTAGCCATTTGTTTACGGTTAATAAAATTAACCGGGGGTGACATAAGAGTACAAAGTAAATATGGTGTTGGCTCGACCTTTGAATTTGATATGTTATTAGCGCCATCTTCTGTCATCCCAGATGTAAAACCGGCGATTTCAGCACTAAATGCCAATATACTTATTATTGATGATAACACCACTAACCGAGAAATATTTAAAGCACAAATTGAAGGCTGGGGCGGACAAGTAACCGAAGCGAATAGTGTTGATGACGCCCTTGCTATATGTCATTCGGGCTTACACTTTGATGCGGCAATTGTTGATATGCAAATGCCCGATAAAAGTGGGATTGATTTTGCTAAAACAGTAAAAGCCAACCCAACCTTAGCCAACATGAAATTATTATTGCTAAGTTCAATTGATGAGCCAGCTAAATTACCACACTTAAAGGAGCTAGGGTTTTCTGCCAGCTTAACTAAGCCTGTGATCCCCTTAGATCTCTATGAAAGTTTGTCATTTTTATTAAACTCAAAAATGACATTTAACGATCCAAAGCAAATAATAACACCAACATACTTACGCAGCTTAAAAACGGCACCAACCGAAAACTTAGCACAAACCGCTAATTGGGCTCCTACTGTCAAAATACTGTTAGTTGAAGATAATCGAATTAACCAAGAAGTGGTAAAAGGCATGTTAAAACATTTTAATTTAACCTGTGATTTTGCTAACAATGGGTTAGAAGCGCTTGAAACGCTTTTAAAATCGGTTGAAACCTCACCTTACACACTAATATTGATGGATTGCCAAATGCCAGAGATGGACGGTTATCAAGCAACTAAAAACATTCGACTTGGTAAAGCCGGTGAGCATAATAAAAACATTCCGATAATTGCAATGACCGCAAATGCAATGCAAGGTGATAGAGAAAAGTGCCTTGATGCGGGTATGAATGATTATTTATCCAAGCCTTTAGATCCTGAAAAAGTGTTAATCACATTACGCCAATGGTTAGATCATGCAGTAAACGTTAAAAGCCAAGTTGCCCCTGAAAAGACACCAGCAAAGCATCTCGGCACTCCTGAATTAGCAACAGTCAGCCAAGTTAAAATTCCTGATAACCTGAACACATTTGACTTACATAATGCACCACCAAAACTCATTAGTCGTAACCCTAAATTATTCTTAACAATATTAGCCATGTATTTAGAAGATAATCAGCAGTTTGCTGACAATTTATTACGCGAAACTAAGGCCGCTGATTTCAAAGCAGTACGGCATTTAGTTCATTCAATTAAAGGTAGTAGCGGAAATTTAGGCATAGTTAACGTTTATAAATTAGCACAAAACATGGAAGAACAACTTATTGCTAATAATGCTATTTCAATTACATCTGCCGAACAACTGATTGAAATGGTTGAACAATCATTTTACGATGCCCGCCAAATTCTGAATGAAAACGGCCAAGCAGACAAACAAAACTAAATTCACAAAAAGTTCATTGCCTACCCCGTAAACTGAATCATTTTTTTGCAACGATAAGGTATACTTAACGCTCAACATTTATCAGAGTTAACATTATCAATCTAACAGCGCAAACCGACAAAAATCAGATGTTATCTTCAACAGCAACATCATCTGCAATAACAAATAGTCAGCTTAAAATTGCAACTTTTAATTTGTTTAACTACCTTGAGCCACCAAACGCTTTTTATGAATTTGAACGTATTTATAGTGCTGAACAGTGGGCGAAAAAACAACGCTGGATCACAGACTACTTAACACAATACCAACCCGATATAATTGGTTTTCAAGAAGTATTCAGCCCTGATGCTCTAAAAGCTTTAGTACAAAGCCAAGGTTACCTTTATTTTGCGGTGGTTGATGAGCCACAAGTAATTGATGATTTTATTTATCAGCGCCCTGTCGTTGCCATTGCCTCACGTTATCCTATTGTAGAAAGCGCAGCGGTACCCGTTAATACTGAGCTAGCAACAACTTTAGGGTTAAGCAGTGATTTTTCCTTTAGCCGTAAAGTTGTAAGAGCAACTATTGATGTACCACACCTTGGTCATTGCGACTGTTATGTTGTGCATTTTAAATCTAAACGTTCAATGATTGAGTTAGACGAAACACAAACTCATCACTCACCGGAAAAGGCCATTATTGAAAACCTAAAAGCCCAAATTGCTGGTAGTTGGGGCTCAACAATACAAAGAGGCAGTGAAGCCACCTTATTAATGATTGAAATGATAGCGCGACGAGAAGCCACTAACCAGCCGATGATTTTAATGGGGGATTTTAACAACACCTTAACCGATGGTGTATTAAGTCATTTACTCACCAATACCTTACGCTTTGTTTCAACCATAGACAGTAACGCTTACTTAGCTAAATATTGTTTACAAGATGCTTGGCATTTATTTGATATGGCAATGAGCAATGAAAATAAAGCACTCGCTGAAAATAATAATGAATGTGAGCCTAAAACCACAGGCGAAGCTAACAAACCGCAGCGTGCCCCGACCCATTATTTTGGCACGAGTAGTTCAGTGCTTGATTATATTCTTTTATCTTGTGAGTTTGATGCCAGCTATCACGACAGCCTGTATCAAGTAACTGACTACCACACTTATGATCGGCATTTAATTAATCCTATTTTTGAACGAGATGGCGAAAGTACAGATCATGGGATTGTGTTAGTGACATTAACGTTAAGAGAGTAAGGTTATAAATTGAAATAACAAATCAGAAAGCATTTATTCATACAGATTAAACTTAATGTAAAAATACTTTTAAGCTTAGTTTTCAATTAAAGTCATATTGCGGCGGTGGCCGCGGCACGTAAGAGGGAAAAAACGACTGTTTCCCTCTTACAACTCCCTCGTCGCCCAACTCAGCGGAAACATTAATTTTAATTTCGTAATTTTGCTTATTCCTGATGATGGCACTTCCCTGTGCCAGCATCAGTGTTCGACTTCCTGTCTCACATAAGCAAAATTTTCACTCAATAAAAATTAATCCGCTTCAATGGGACTGGTGTTGAATTATAAGCTCATTTCCTTTTATGTATTAAAACAACGACAAATAGATAATAAGATTCAGCGAAATCAACCAGCAACAACACCAAACTAAAACGAAGCATGATCCTGCTTGAACAAACGCCTGAATCGAATTTATCATGTAAGATCAGCATTTGTTAGCAGCGCTGGGGAGTCCAGAGGGGCGCAGCGTACCTTTGGGTCGACGGTATGGATACCGGAGGTAGAGCAACGCAGGAGCAGTTGCCGAGCCGTCGCCACCGCGACAATATAATCGAAATAATTATTTAGGTTTAAAAGTATTTATCAGGAAAAATGCATTTTAAGTATGATAATTCTTTTACACTTACTGACCTATGTTCATAGCACACTCGTCAAATAACAAGCCGTGATAGTATAATTATAGGTATAGTAAAATTGCCTGCTATTGTTATTATCTCGTTATAACGCCACACTTTAATTAAATTGTTATTACCACTTATTTAGGACTTCCCATGTATAAATTACTCCTGATACCTTGCTTATTTTTATCTCTGATTAGCTGTGTTAGCCAAAAAACAGCTCCTGTTGATACCTTAGATTTCAGCACTGACAATCAACACACTTTTACCCATAATCTATGGCAAGTTGAGCGAATTAATGAAACTGAAGTACCTAACAACATTAAAGCTACTTTATTAGTCGGTAATAACAATGACATCAGTGGTAACAGTGGCTGTAATCAATATCATAGCCAAATAACCCTAGATAAAAATCAGCTCAATATTAATCAGGGCATTTCAACCAGAATGGCGTGTTTACCCGCATTAATGACAATAGAAAATAACTTCTTAAACGCACTTAATGCATCGAAAACATATAACATTGATAACCATGGCAAACTTAACTTTTACGATATTCAAGGAAATAACAACTTAACCTTTAGCCAAGTAACAAATGCATACCAAGCGCTTTCTGGCTCAGTATATTACCGTGAACGCATCGCTTTACCGCCAAATGCCATACTCTCCATAAAGTTATTAGATGTTTCAATAATGGACGCGCCAGCCAAAGTCATCGCAACAAAAACATATAACTTAAAGGGTCAGCAAGTACCGATTAATTTTACGATTAAATACTTAACCGAAAAAATTAATAGCCGACATACTTATAGCCTACAAGCGCAGATAAAGCAGGATGATACGTTATTATTTACCAGTACAAGCGCAACTCCCGTTATTACGCGAACAGGTAAACAGCCAGTTAATATTTTGCTTGAAAAAGTTCAGTCAACAACATCTTCAAAATCAACTTCCGTCAATTACCTTTGTGAAAGAAACACATCATTAGCGGTTACTTTTGTTGATCAAACGACGGCTCAAGGTGAACAACAAAAAGCAGTTATTAACCTTGGCGACAACCAACCTTTAATTTTGCCACAAGCTCAGAGTGCCTCTGGATTTTTATATAGCAATGGTAAGTTTAGTTTAAGAGGAAAAGGTGATGAGGCGATATGGACAGTTGGTAGAATGAGAGGGTTACAGTGTAAAGTGGAATAATTATTTAAGTTTGAGGGTGTTTTTATTTGAATAAATAAACGAGGCTGCAGTATTTATCAGGAAAAATACTTTCAAATATGGTGATTCTTTATGACTTTATTGCAGCGGTGGCCGCAGCACACAAGGGGGAAAGAACACCCATTTCCCCCTTGCATCCCCCTCGGTGCCCAACTCAGCGGAAGACTTTGATAATAAGCTAGCGTATCTCTCGATTCCTGCCGAATGCTCGTCCCTCCGCACGGCAGTCCTCGACATCCATGTCTCGGATCGAGTGCTACCTTTACTAGCTGATTATCAAACCGCTTCAATGGGACAAGTGTTGAATTTAAAGTTCATTTCTTTTTAGAGTAAAAACCAATACAGCGAAATAAACCAGCAACAACACCAAACTAAAACGAAGAATGATCCTGCTTGAACAAACGCCTGAAATGATAAATTCGATTCACGTATTGCCATCAGGGATGATGGCAAAAGCTGGTGGCACATGGATGTGCCTTCCAGCTGGTACGTCGAAAATCGAATTTATCATGCAAGGTCAGCGTTTGTTAGCAGCGCTGGGGAGTCCAGAGGGGCGCAGCGTAGCGTCCCTTTGGGTGCCGTCGCCACCGCGACAATAATCTCAAATAAATATATAGGTTTGATAGTATTTAATATAGCCCTATCATTTCTTTAAAAATTATATATTTACAGATAATCTTGAATAAGTAATTATTAAGCCTTAGAGAAAAGGAATCGCATGAAAATTACATATGAAACTTTAAATTTACTATTATTATTAATCCCTGGATTATTAAGTAGCCGTATTATTCAATTAATGGAAAGAAAAATTGATCAAAACAACCTAAGAATAATTGTTGATGTACTTATGTACTCATTTTTAATTTACTTAGCTGTTGAAGTACTTTATAAGTGGAGTCCTATATTTACAATTACTAAAAATAATGATGGTACATTTTCATATCAATCAATAGCTGATTTTACTTCAGTCAGTATAACTATAATATTGGCTATTATTTTTCCTATAACTGTAGGGGCAATAAAGCACCGTGATTTACACATGTTATTATTAAGAGCAATAAGAGTTACAAATAAAACCTCCAGAGAAACGGCATGGGATGATGTTTTTACAAATAGCAATAGATACATAACAGTTCATTTTAAAGATGAACGACGCTTAACTGGTTGGCCGATGTATTATTCAAACTCCCCTGATGAAGGATTTATTTATCTATACGACGCAGCTTGGTTAGATGACAATAATAATTATATTGAAACTAATTCACACGGTATATTAATTAATAAAGAAGACGCTTTATTAATAGAATTTTTAAAACACGATAAGGAAAGACAAAATGAAGGATAATGATTCAAATGGAAATCACCCTGTTAACCAAAATACCAACTCAGGTAGAGAACATCTAAATAATGGATATAAACCGCCTAGCAACCAATCTAGACCAGCCCCTGCATCTAAGCCACCACCATCAAATAATAAATAACAAAAAACCCGCTAGTTAGCGGGTTTTTAAAAAGTTCACAAGCTGTAAGCTACTCGCTTACCAACCCGTTTTCTCTTTAAGAGCAGAACCAATCTCAGCTAAAGAACGAACAGTTTTAACACCAGCCGCTTCTAACGCTGCAAATTTCTCATCAGCTGTACCTTTACCACCAGCGATAATCGCACCAGCGTGACCCATACGCTTACCAGCAGGTGCAGTAACACCAGCAATGTAAGAAACAACAGGCTTAGTAACGTTAGCTTTGATGTATTCAGCCGCTTCTTCTTCAGCCGTACCACCAATTTCACCAATCATTACGATTGCTTCAGTTTGAGGATCGTTTTGGAACATTTCTAAAACGTCGATGAAGTTAGTACCTGGGATTGGGTCACCACCAATACCTACACAAGTAGATTGGCCGAAACCTGCGTCAGTAGTTTGCTTAACCGCTTCGTACGTTAATGTACCAGAACGTGAAACAATACCAACTTTACCTGGTAAGTGGATGTGACCTGGCATGATACCGATCTTAGTTTCGCCCGGAGTGATAACACCTGGACAGTTAGGACCGATCATGCGAACGCCAGTTTCTTCAAGCTTAACTTTAACGTCAACCATGTCTAAAGTTGGGATACCTTCAGTGATAGTAACGATAAGTTCAATACCTGCGTCGATAGCTTCTAAAATAGCATCTTTACAGAATGGAGCAGGAACGTAGATAACTGTTGCTGTTGCGCCAGTTGCTTCTACTGCTTCACGTACTGTGTTAAATACTGGTAAACCAAGGTGAGTTTGACCACCTTTGCCTGGTGATACACCACCAACCATTTGTGTACCGTATTCAATGGCTTGCTCTGAGTGGAATGTACCTTGACCACCAGTGAAACCTTGACAGATAACTTTAGTATCTTTGTTAATTAATACAGACATTATTTGCCCTCCGCAGCTGCAACAACTTTAGTCGCTGCGTCAGTTAATGATTCAGCCGCAATGATGTTTACATCTGAGCTTGCTAATACTTCACGACCGGCTTCTGCGTTTGTACCTTCTAAACGTACAACTACTGGTACTTTAACGCCTACTTCTTTAACAGCAGCGATAATACCTTCAGCGATCATGTCACAACGAACGATACCACCAAAGATGTTAACTAAAACCGCTTTAACGTTGTCGTCTGATAAGATAATTTTGAATGCTTCAGCAACACGTTCTTTAGTAGCACCGCCACCAACATCTAAGAAGTTAGCTGGCTTGCCGCCGTGTAAGTTAACGATATCCATTGTACCCATTGCAAGGCCAGCACCGTTAACCATACAACCTACGTTACCGTCTAATGCTACGTAGTTTAATTCCCATTGTGCTGCATGTGCTTCACGCTCATCTTCTTGAGATGGATCGTGCATTTCACGGATTTTTGGTTGACGGTATAAAGCGTTACCATCTACACCAATTTTACCGTCAAGACATAATAAATCGCCTGAGCCAGTAACAACTAGTGGGTTGATTTCTAATAATGCGAAATCGAAATCTTCAAACATTTTCGCTAAACCTAAAAAGATTTTAACGAATTGCTTCATTTGAGTAGGGTTTAAACCTAATTTAAAACCTAATTCACGGCCTTGATAAGCTTGTGCGCCTACTAATGGGTCAATTTCAGCTTTGTGAATTAACTCAGGTGTTTCTTCAGCGATCTTTTCAATGTCAACACCGCCTTCTGTAGAGGCCATAAATACAATTTTACGGCTACCACGGTCAACAACAGCACCAAGGTATAATTCGTTAGCAATGTCACATGCGTCTTCAACTAAAATTTTAGAAACCGGTTGGCCGTTCTCATCTGTTTGATAAGTAACTAAGTTCTTACCTAACCATTTTTGAGCGAACTCTTTGATTTCGTCTTTAGATTTAACTACTGCTACACCGCCCGCTTTACCGCGGCCACCAGCGTGAACTTGAGTTTTAACAACCCATACGTCGCCGCCAAGTTTATCGGCAGCTTCTGCAGCTTCTCTAGGTGTATCGCAAGCGAAACCTCTTGAAGCTGGTAAACCATATTCAGCGAATAATTGTTTCGCTTGATACTCGTGCAAATTCATGGTGTTTTATCCATTTATCTGTTGGTGATAGCAACGCATTTTCTATAAAAATATAGACCGCCCTGCCAGTGAAAATCGGACAAAGTATAGTACAAAAGCTCTAATGGCGATAGTCATACACCCTATTCGAATTTGTGATAATCGCTATAACCTATTGTGATAACAATTATCGTTTACTGTAATAACAAAAAACCCCTGAAAACACGCGGCGTTCAGGGGTTTATTAACGAATATTAAATTTAGATTAAATATCTAATAATAAACGTGCTGGATCTTCTAATAACTCTTTAATTGTTACTAAGAAACCCACTGATTCTTTACCATCAATCAAACGATGATCGTAAGATAATGCTAAGTACATCATTGGTAAAATTTCAACTTTTCCGTTAACCGCCATTGGACGATCTTGGATTTTGTGCATACCTAAAATTGCCGCTTGCGGTAAGTTTAAGATAGGCGTTGAAAGTAATGACCCAAAGACACCACCGTTAGTGATAGTGAAGTTACCACCTTGCATATCAGCCATGGCTAATTTACCGTCACGACCTTTGATAGCTAAGTCACGAATACCGTTTTCAATACCCGCCATGCTTAGTTGGTCAGCATCACGTAATACTGGTGTTACTAAACCACGTGGTGTAGAAACCGCAATCGAGATATCAAAGAAGTTGTGATAAACAATGTCGTCACCGTCAATTGATGCATTAACCGCTGGATAGCGTTTTAAGGCTTCAGTTACCGCTTTCACGTAGAAAGACATAAAACCTAAACGTGTATCATGCGTTTTCTCAAATAAGTCTTTATATTGAGCACGTAAATCCATGATTGGCTTCATGTTAACTTCGTTAAACGTAGTTAACATAGCTGTAGAGTTTTTCGCTTCTAATAAACGTGTCGCAATCGTTTTACGTAAACGTGTCATCGGTACACGTTTTTGGCTACGCTCACCACTTGCTTGTACTGCTGGCGCTGCCGCCGCCGGAGCTGCTGGTGCTGCCGCAGGTTTGTTAGCTGCTGCTTCAACGTCTTCTTTAGAAATACGACCACCTTTACCCGTACCAATAACATCAGCAGCCGTTAAGCCTTTTTCTGTCATTAAACGACGAACAGATGGACTTGCTAATTCATCAGCGCTGATCGCTTCTTCAGCAGAAGCCGCTGGTGCTGCACTTGCAGAAGCTGATGCACCGGCTAATAACTCAGCAATTTTTTGCTGACCTAAAACAGTATCACCTTCGCCATGGATGATTTTACCCATTACGCCAGCATCAGTTGCTGGAACTTCTAACACTACTTTGTCAGTTTCAATTTCAACTAATACTTGGTCAACAGCAACTGTGTCACCTTCGGCAACATGCCAAGTAGCAACCGTTGCATCAGCAACTGATTCTGGTAATACCGGAACCACTACATCAACTACTTTACCTGAGCTTGCTGGTGCTTCGTCGGCAGCTGGAGCTGCTGGTGCAGACGCTTCAGCGGCACCTTCGGCTAAAATAGCAATTACTTGTGAACCTAATACAGTTGCACCTTCAGGTTGTGAAATTTCAGTGATCACACCATCAGCAGTTGCTGGCACTTCTAAAACCACTTTATCAGTTTCAATATCTACTAATACTTGGTCACGAGAAACTTTATCACCTACTTGAACATGCCAAGTAGCGACAGTTGCATCAGCAACTGATTCTGGTAAAACAGGAACCTTAATTTCGGTTGTCATTTACTTTATTCCTTACTCACAATCTATAACCACTTAGGGTTTATTCAACAGTTAACGCGTCGTTTACGAGCGCTTGTTGCTCTTTAACATGGACTGACATATATCCAACAGCTGGTGCTGCTGAGGCTTTACGGCCGGCATAAGTCAAATAAGTTCCCTCAGGAATACACGCTCTAAAATGATGCTGTGAACAATACCAAGCACCTTGGTTTTGCGGCTCTTCCTGACACCAGACAAATTGTTTAACGTGTTGGTATTGTTCCAACTCTTTAATCAATTCTTCTTCTGGGAATGGGTATAATTGCTCAACACGGATGATAGCAATATTGTTTTGTTCGTTCTTACGACGTTGTTCTAATAGTTCGTAGTACACTTTACCACTACAGAAAATAACACGTTCAACATCTTTCGGGTTGATATCATCAATTTCACCAATCACGTTGTGATAGATACCTGTTGATAATTCTTCTAATGAAGATACCGCTAATGGATGACGTAATAACGATTTAGGTGACATTACCACTAATGGACGACGCATTGGACGCACCACTTGACGACGTAACATGTTAAATACTTGTGCTGGTGTTGATGGCACACATACTTGCATGTTGTGGTCGGCACAAAGTTGTAAAAAGCGTTCTAGACGAGCCGATGAATGCTCTGGTCCTTGCCCTTCATAACCGTGCGGTAATAACATAGTTAAGCCACATAAACGGCCCCACTTTTGCTCACCTGATGAAATAAATTGGTCAAATACTACTTGTGCACAGTTAGCAAAGTCACCAAATTGAGCTTCCCAAATGGTTAAACCGGCCGGCTCTGCTGTGGTATAACCGTATTCAAACGCTAATACAGACACTTCTGATAATACCGAGTCATGAACATCAAAAGGCCCTTGACCTTCACGCACATGCTTTAACGGCATGTATTGTGATGCATCTTCTTGACTATGTAATACCGCATGGCGATGGAAGAAAGTACCACGACCAGCATCTTGACCAGTAATACGAACACGTTCACCTGCGTCAACAACAGTAGCATAAGCTAAGTTTTCAGCCATACCCCAATCAAGTAACTTTTCACCTGAAGCCATTTTTTGGCGATCGTCGTATATTTTTTGCACAC
Organism: Thalassotalea agariperforans; assembly: GCF_053470345.1. NCBI lineage: Bacteria > Pseudomonadati > Pseudomonadota > Gammaproteobacteria > Alteromonadales > Colwelliaceae > Thalassotalea > Thalassotalea agariperforans. The sequence continues at coordinate 59,224 of NZ_JBQMWH010000005.1, forward strand.
GACCGTGAACTTTATGGTCACTTGGGAAGGTAGAAATTTTACCCGCAAGTTCTTTTAGCTTTTCAACTGAAATTTCTTTCTTGTAATCGTCATCCCAGTCATGACCAATGTAAGGAGTCCAATCAACTGAATGCTCAGTCATCGGGCGCCATTGCTCAACCGTACACTGACCTTCGTCAAGTAATTTACGGTAATAAGCGGTCATTTCATCTGACTTGGCTTTAGTAACACTGCTTTCAGTCGCTAATTTATCAGCATATAACTGGCGCGGTGTTGGATGTTTTTTAACAATTTTGTACATAAGAGGCTGTGTTGCACTTGGCTCATCAGCTTCGTTATGACCGTGACGGCGATAACAAACAAGATCAATGACGACATCGCGTTTAAATTTATTACGGAAGTCTAAAGCAACTTGCGTTGCAAAGATAACCGCTTCTGGATCATCACCATTAACATGGAGGATAGGTGCCGACACCATTTTGGCGATTTCAGTACAGTATTCACCAGAACGTGTATCTTGCGGATTCGAAGTGGTGAAACCAACTTGGTTATTAACCACAATACGAATAGTACCACCCACTTTAAATGCCCGTGCTTGTGACATGTTAAAGGTTTCTTGCACTACACCTTGGCCAGCAATTGCTGAGTCACCATGTATCGTGATAGGTAATACTAAATCACCTTGGCTACAGTTACGGCGATCTAAACGCGCTCTTACTGAACCAATAACTACAGGGTTAACAATTTCAAGATGTGACGGGTTAAACGCTAACGCCAAATGTACATTGCCACCTGGGGTAACAAAATCTGACGAATAACCTTGATGGTATTTAACATCACCTGATGATTTAATTTCATCGTGCTTGCCACCGAACTCGTCGAATAGCTTTGATGGATTTTTACCCATCACATTCACAAGTACGTTTAAGCGACCACGGTGAGCCATACCAATAACAACTTCTTTTGTGCCATGAGTACCAGCGCGAGTAATTAACTCTTTCATCATGGGTATTAACGAATCACCACCTTCAAGTGAGAAACGTTTAGCACCAGGAAACTTAGCGCCTAGGTATTTTTCAAGGCCATCAGCAGCAATTAAACCTTTTAGAATTTCTTCTTTTTCTTCAACAGAAAACTTAGGCTTAGAGTTAACAGATTCAAGACGTTGTTGTAACCAGCGTTTTTCTTCCGTATCAGTGATGTGCATATATTCAGCACCAACAGAGCCACAATAAGTTGCTCTTAGGGCTTTATACAAATCACCTAACTTCATAGATTCTTGGCCACTGGCGAAAGAACCAACGTGGTATTCGTTGTCAAAATCATTTTCCGATAACTCGTGATGTGAAAGTTGTAAATCACGAACACGATCACGTTGCCATAATCCTAATGGATCTAAATTGGCATTTTGGTGACCACGGAATCGAAATGCGTTTATTAATTGAAGAACCTTAACTTGTTTAGCGTCAGTACCACCAATAACTACACTACGTGCTGGTTGTTTGGCGAGTTCTCTAAACTCATCGCGAATGGCAGAATGTTTATGTTCAACTTCTACACCTTCAACTTTTGGTAAGTTTTCAAAAACAGTTCGCCATTCAGCGGGTACTGATTCTGAATTTTCCAAATATGATTCATATAGTTCTTCAATGTAAGCAGCGTTGGCACCGCTTAAATGGGAAGACTCTATCCAAGCCTTCATGACACCTTCGGGCATTGCTAGTTCCTATAATGGTGAAAGCAATTAATGTGTGTTTAAACTTAGCAGAGCAATCGTTAAATTGCTCTGCCGACTTAATGTTTTATTAAATAAAAGGGATTAAGTTAGTTAAACTGCTCTTTTTAATAACATCGACTTAATATGGCCGATCGCTTTTGTTGGGTTTAATCCTTTAGGACAAACATCAACACAGTTCATAATGCCATGACAACGGAATACGCTGTAAGCATCTTGTAACCCATCTAAACGCTCTTCAGTTGCAGTATCACGGCTATCAATTAAAAAGCGATAAGCGTGTAATAAACCTGCTGGCCCGATGAATTTATCTGGGTTCCACCAAAACGACGGACATGAAGTAGAACAACAAGCACATAAAATACACTCGTATAAACCATCTAAATGTTCACGTTCTTCTGGTGATTGTAAATGTTCACGTGCTGGTTCGTTTTTACCGTCGTTAATTAAGTAAGGCTTAACCTTCTCATATTGACTGTAAAATTGCGACATATCAATAATTAAGTCGCGAACAACGGGTAAACCTGGTAATGGGCGTAAAACGATTTTTTTCGCTTTCAGCTCTGACAAAGGTGTAATACACGCTAAGCCGTTTTTACCATTCATGTTTAAACCGTCTGAACCACAAACACCTTCACGACATGAACGACGGAAAGATAAGCTTGGATCTTGCTCTTTTAACAAGATTAACGCATCTAACACCATCATGTCTGAGCCATCTGGAATTTCTAGCTCGTAATCTTTCATGTACGGGGCATTATCAACGTCAGGGTTATAACGGTAAATCGAAAAAACTTGTTTCATCGTTAATGCTCCTAGTAAGTTCTAGCTTTCGGTGGGAAAGCGTCACGGTGAACTGGTGTCATGTTTACTGCACGCTTAGACATATCTTCCGTGTCTGGTGAGTAAATTGAGTGACATAACCAATTGTCATCATCACGTTCGGTGAAATCTTGACGCGCATGGGCACCACGAGATTCAGTACGGAAGTTAGCCGCTTTGGCTGAACAGAAAGCTGTTTCCATTAAGTTGTCTAGCTCTAAACACTCAATACGTTGGGTGTTGAACTCAGATGACTTATCGTCAAGACGTGCATGTTGTAAACGTTCACGAATTTCCGTTAACTCTTTCATACCTTGTGCCATAGCTTCACCTTCACGGAATACCGAGAAGTTAAGTTGCATACACTGTTGTAAGTCTTTACGGATTTGTACTGGATCTTCACCTTTATCTGAAGATTCCCAACGGTTAAAGCGCGCTAATGAAGCTTCTAAGTCAGAGTCTGACGCTTCTTTACCAAACTGAGTACCGTTTAAGTAAGTACCTAAGAAGTTACCCGCTGCACGACCAAATACCACTAAATCAAGTAATGAGTTACCACCTAAACGGTTAGCACCATGTACTGATACACAAGCAATTTCACCAACCGCGAATAAACCTTCAACGATAGTTTCTGTACCATCAGCAGCAATTGAAATAGCTTGACCGTTAACATTACAAGGTACACCACCCATTTGATAATGACAGGTAGGTATAACTGGAATCGGCTCTTCAGCAGGGTCAACGTGAGCAAAGGTTTTAGATAAGTCACAAACACCTGGTAAACGTTGATTTAACGTTTCACGGCCTAAGTGATCTAGTTTAAGTTTGATATGAGGACCCCAAGGACCGTCACAACCACGACCTTCACGAATTTCTGTCATCATTGAACGAGCAACAACATCACGACCAGCAAGATCTTTGGCATTTGGTGCATATCGTTCCATGAAGCGTTCGCCGTCTTTATTAAGAAGGTAACCACCTTCACCACGACAACCTTCAGTAACAAGTACACCCGCACCAGCAATACCGGTTGGGTGGAACTGCCACATTTCCATATCTTGCATTTGTACGCCAGCACGTAATGACATACCAACACCGTCACCGGTATTAATGTGAGCATTAGTTGTTGATGCAAAAATACGACCTGCACCACCTGTCGCTAAGACTGTAGCACGTGCTTTAAAATAATTAACTTCACCAGTTTCAATACAAATGGCAGTACAACCAACAACAGCGCCGTCTGAATTTTTAACAAGGTCTAAGGCATACCATTCAGAATACACGTTAGTTTTGTTTTTAACGTTTTGTTGGTATAAACAATGAAGTAAAGCATGGCCAGTACGGTCAGCTGCTGCTGCAGTACGTGCAGCTTGCTCACCACCAAAGTTTTTAGATTGGCCACCAAATGGACGTTGGTAAATTTTACCTTCTTCGGTACGAGAAAAAGGTAAACCCATTTTCTCTAATTCGATAATAGATTCAGGACCGGTTTTACACATGTATTCGATCGCATCTTGGTCACCGATATAATCAGAACCTTTTACGGTATCGTACATGTGTTGTTCCCAGTGATCTTCATGCGCGTTACCTAACGCAACAGTAATACCACCTTGAGCAGATACGGTATGAGAACGAGTTGGAAAAACTTTTGAAATCAAAGCACACGACTGGCCTGATTCAGAAATTGCTAAAGCCGCGCGCATACCGGCGCCGCCTGCGCCAATTACGATGGCGTCAAATTCACGAACTGGAACGCTCACTTACACACCCCACACAGTTAATAAACCACTTACGAAATATGCTAATAACATAAGGGCAAAAATAAATTGTAAACCGCCACGAAGTGTCGCGCATTTAACGTAATCAGATAAAACCTGCCAAATACCAATCCACGCATGAATCAATACTGCTAAAATAGCTAGAATAGTAAAGGTTTTAAAACATAAGCCTGAGAATAAACCTTGCCATATGTCATAGGTTACTTCTGGCGTAACAATAAAAAAGCCAGCTAAAAATAAAGTATAAAGCGCTAAAATAATTGCACTAGCTCTAAGTAGGATAAAGTCATGAACCCCACTACGGCCGACAGTTGCTACATTATTTACCATAACCAAACTCCTGCTGCGATAGTTGAAAGAATCCAAAGAACGATGACAATTTTAGCAGAAACGTTACCAGAGACTTTTTCTTCAAAATAACCGATATCCATAAATAAATGACGAATACCGCCAAATAAGTGATACGTAATGGCTGAAATAATGCCAAGAATAATCAATTTGAAGAATACGCCGTCTAGCATTGCTTTTACTTGTGCAAAGCCTTCAGCAGAAGATAAAGATAAAGAAAGTGTCCACAATAAAATACCAAGGGCAAATACCATAATCACACCAGAGATACGGTGTAATATTGATGCATTCGCTGCTGGATGCATTTTAATTGTAGTTAGATCAAGATTTACAGGACGTTGTTTTTTCACAATTGTGCCTAAGAGCTCATAGAGCCTTCTACATTTTTCTTGTTACTCCCGAATCACTCAATTTTTTAACTTGAGCAATCCCCCAAGCGATACTGAAAGTTATTATGTAACCATTCATAACGATTTACATAAACGGACATTTCAGAACGAATAGATTATATAGTCGATATTTAATAATTACAATTCACGAACTATTATAAAGGCTTGCGAATATTAGTGATTAACCCATTACACTTTCAAATGATAAATTGCAATACGCAAATAGCACTAAAATTTTAAATTGACTTTCCACAGTCATTTTAGGTTAGAATGACGGCCTGTTTTTATATTCAGGTATTCGGCTAATTCTTTTTTAGAGCAATTAGTCCAGTTCAATAAATAGGGGAATATTAGTATGGCTGATTCAAAAGCCTCTCTGAGCATTGACGGTAAAGTTATCGCTGACTTACCAATTCTTTCAGGTAGCGCTGGTAATGATGTTATCGACATCCGCACATTAGGTAGCGCAGGCTATTTCACATACGACCCAGGCTTTTTAGCCACTTCATCATGTGAATCTGCAATTACCTTTATTGATGGCGGCAAAGGCGTTTTACAACACCGCGGCTATCCAATTGACAGTTTAGCTAAACAAGCTGATTTCCTTGAAGTTTGCTACATCTTATTAAATGGTGAAGCACCAAGTAAGGAAGAATACGCAGAGTTCACTAACGTTATTACAATGCATACGTTAGTACATGAAAAAATTGCACATTTTTTCCACGGTTTCTTACCTGATGCACATCCAATGGCTATGCTTTGTGGTGTTGTAGGTGCACTTTCATCGTTTTATCATGATGATTTAGACATTACTGACCCAGCTCAACGTATGCGTTGTGCTCATCGTTTAATTGCTAAAATGCCAACGATTGCAGCAATGACTTACAAGTATACATGTGGCCAACCATTTGTTTACCCTCGTAATGATTTAACTTACGCGGAAAACTTCTTACACATGATGTTCTCAGTACCTGCTGAAGAATATGTAGTAAACCCTGTTGCTGCTAAAGCAATGGACCGTATCTTTACTTTACATGCGGATCACGAGCAAAACGCTTCAACATCTACAGTTCGTTTAGCCGGTTCTTCTGGCGCTAACCCTTACGCATGTATTGCAGCCGGTGTTGCGTCTTTATGGGGTCCTGCTCACGGTGGTGCTAACGAAGCTTGTTTAAATATGCTTGAAGAAATTGGTGACCTTTCTCGTGTTGATGAGTTTGTTGCTAAAGCAAAAGATAAGTCAGACCCATTCCGTTTAATGGGCTTTGGTCATCGTGTTTATAAAAACTTCGACCCACGTGCAACAGTAATGCGTGAAACTTGTCATGAAGTTTTAGCTGAATTAGGTATTAATGATCCATTGTTAGATGTTGCAATGGCACTTGAAAAAGTAGCGTTAGAAGACCCTTACTTTGTTGAGAAAAAATTATACCCTAACGTTGATTTCTACTCAGGTATCATCTTAAAAGCCTTAGGTATTCCAACAAGTATGTTCACGGTAATTTTTGCTATGTCTCGTACCGTTGGTTGGATTTCTCACTGGGATGAGATGTTATCTCAACCAGGCCAAAAAATTGGTCGTCCTCGTCAGTTATATACCGGCGAAATTAATCGTGAATTTACCCCATTAAAAGACAGATAAGCGTCTTTTAATTAACGATATGATAAAAGGCAGCAGTAGCTGCCTTTTTTATTTTCATGACGTTATTAGCGGCTGTTGAGCTGTCAATGATGTTGTTAATGCACCTAATATTCTTAACAGAATCATCGAAAATATTACACAAAACTGTCACCTTTATTACATAAACCGCTTTATTAATTTTTCCTATTTTTAATATTCATAAAATAGATAATTGATTGATTGGTTAAAATACAGACAAAAATAGTCTGATAATCTCCATAAACAACAAAATCCTTGCCCCTTTATTCACCTTATTTATTACCGTTATCTTCGATATAAAAACTACTTATACTTGTTATTCCGGCCTTCAACCCTATTTTGTTCAAAATTCACTCAACAATAATAGTGCTATTTTCAGGTCAAATATGAAGTAACAGTAGCATGCTGTGAGTCATGTGAGAATTGCTCTTAAGCTTTTATAGCCGTTAATAACAATTAAGGTATAATTAACCTGAACTCGGGATAACAACTTGCTTTCTAGCAGCTGTTTTTCCTTATTACTGCGTTAAATTTAATTGCAATACGCCCCCATGGATGGGGAAGGTAGAGCGACGTTTGAACCAAAGCCGAGGCTCGCTATTGACGCTTAAATTTGCCTTGTACTAAGAAAAAACATCAAGCTAGAATATGTGAAATATCATAAAGTATATTTATTTCATATTGTTAGCTAATTTCTTATCCCGAGATCAGGTTAATTAGCACGTTTAATTTTAAGGTCTTAGGAAATGCAATGTCGGATTATCAATTAAGGTTTGGTGGTATTACACGCTTATATGGCAAGTTTGGCGCCAGTGTCATTCAAAACGCGCACTTTTGTGTTATCGGCATTGGTGGTGTTGGCTCTTGGGTTGCCGAGGCCCTAGCAAGAACAGGCGTTGGCGCTATCACCTTAATTGATTTAGATGATATCTGTATAACCAACACCAACCGCCAAATTCATGCATTAGCTGACACCATTGGCGAAAGTAAAGTTGAGGTAATGGCTGAGCGTATTAAAGCAATAAATCCTGACTGCCAAGTTAATGTTATTGAAGACTTTGTCACTCAGGAGAACCTTAGAGCGCTATTAGAGCAACCTTATGACTATGTTATTGATGCGATAGATTCCGTCAAAATAAAGTCTGCTATCATCGCGCATTGTAAGCGTAACAAGTTACCAATAGTGACTATTGGTGGCGCTGGTGGCCAAATAGACCCAACCAAAATCACCATAGATGATTTAAGTCGTACCTACCAAGATCCGCTATTAGCCAAAGTACGCAATCAATTAAGACGTGACTTTAACTTTCCTCGTAACGTTAAGCGCAAATTTAGTATCGATGCCGTTTATTCTACAGAGCAGCTTATGTACCCAGATGCAGATGGCGAGGTTTGTTATGCCAAACAATCGAACGAAGGCAGCATGAGGTTAGATTGTAGTGGTGGCTTTGGTGCTGCCACACACGTTACCGCCTCGTTTGCTTTTTTTGCCGTGAGTAAAGCACTCGAAAAACTGATCAATAAAAAGAAAAATTTGGTTAACCACAATTAAAGAATTTATCATTTTTGCGCTAATTCAGTGCGAAAAACTTGAATCTTGCACCACTTTGGTTAACCAAAAATATAATAAGAATTTAAAAAATATTTTTAAGTTTTTCATTCGCTCGCTTATTTAGATCTTTTTATAATTTAAATTAACTAAAAGTAATAAAAACGAGCGAACTCATCCGTCCTCTTTTGCTTTATCTATGCCAATAAGAGCTAACTTATTAAATAAAGTATTAAAAAAGTCTAAAAAAATTTAAAATAAATCGATTAACAGCCTTTTTTAATAAAATATTATCTTATTAAACGTTCACTAACTGCCGAATTCTATCAACAATGGCATTTAAACCATTACTTCTTGATGGACTTAAATGTTGCGTTAAGCCTAATTTTTCAAAAAAAACGTGAATATCGAATGCTAAAATTTCAGCGCTCGTCAAATTTTGGTAAGCAGATGTGGTAATAAACATTAGTCCACGAATGACTCTGGCATCACTATCACAATGAAACTGATATCGGCCATCAGATTGCTGCTCAGCAACCAACCAAGCCTTGCTTTCACAACCGGAAATTAAACAAGAATCACTACGTAAATTTTTAGGTAATCGTTTCAGTGCTTTACCATAAAGCATAATAGCTCTGTGCTTGGCATCCCAAGATTTAGCTTGATTAAACTCGGCGACAATAGCCTCAACAGCAGCCCTATCATCTTGAGTTGCCACCATCGCTAAGTTATGGTCATTAGCAACATTGTTTAGCTGATGTTCGTTACTAATAAACGATTTAAGTGCTGTTACAAGCTGGTCAATTTCAGCAATTGTATTGTAAGCCGTTAACGAAACTCGAATACAACCATCGAGGTTTAAATAGCGCATTAACGGCATCGCACAATGGTGGCCGCACCGTACAGCAATGCCCTGTGTATCTAAAAATGCCGCTACATCTTGATTATGGTGAGCATTAATAGTGAATGAGAATATAGACATATCTGGTTGTTTTTCAACAATAAACTTCAGTTCATCAATTAAACTAAGTTGTTGAAAAGCATAACGTGTAAGGGTTTGCTCATACGCTTGAATACTTGCAATATCCCAACGTTGAAAACTTCCTAATGCGCTTTTAAAACCAATAACCGCGGCAATATTAGGTGTTCCGGCTTCAAACTTAAAAGGTAAACTATTATAGCTTGTGCCAGTAAAGCTAACTTGCGCAACCATTTCACCACCACCTTGATAAGGTGGCATTTCCGTTAACAAGCTCTCTTTGCCGTATAATACGCCCAGCCCTGTTGGGCCATAAAATTTATGGCTAGAAAAAACATAAAAATCGCAATCTAATGCTTGTACATCAACCGTCAAATGAGCAATTGCTTGCGCGCCATCTATTAAGGTTTTTGCATTAACCGTTTTTGCTTTAGCAATAATACTCGCAATATCGTTTACTTTACCGATAACATTCGAAATATGGCAGCAAGCAACCAGCTTTGTTTTCTCGGTAATGTATTGCTCTAAACAGGTGGTATCAATACAGCCGTCAGGCAATAAAGGTAATACCTTGATCACTGCCCCCGTTTGCTCAGCGATTATTTGCCAGCTAACAATATTTGCATGATGCTCAGACTGGCTAAGCACTATTTCATCACCCGGTAATAAGTTGGCTCTTCCCCACGCATTAGCCACTAAATTAATGGCTTCGGTTGTGCCTTTTGTCCAAATAATTTCTTTTTCACTATTAGCATTAAGATAATTTTTAACCTCAATACGAGCTTGCTCAAATAAGGTCGTTGCTCGTGCACTTAACGCATACGACCCTCGATGCACATTAGCGTTATCATATTGATAATATTCATTTATTGCGTCAATGGTTGCACTCATTTTTTGAGTTGTGGCGGCGTTATCAAAATAACACAAGGTTTTATTATTAACCTTTTGTTTTAAAAGCGGAAAATCATCTCGAAAAGCCGAGATTTGAAAAGGATGCATACGTAATAATTCAGCCATTAAATTAGCGTTAAGTTGTCATAATTATACAATATTATATAGCGATAAGTTCACATTTACGTGTTTTATAGCAACTATAAATATATAGGTATTTTGGCAAAATGGTCTATACCTATAACAGTAATCAAAAAGGATAGTAGTATGGCTTTATATTCTTGGTTTGTAGATACTAACAATAGCAATAATAATATTCCTCCACAAAAAAGCTCAATGTGGCCAATAGCAAAAACTAAAAAAACTAATACTTTATTGCAGCGACATTTATCTCAAACAACACCCTTAAAAATTAAACAGCTTAAAGTAATCAATAATAAAAGCTAAGCTTGACTGCCTTAGCGTTAAAGTAACGCTGTCAGGTTTGACACTTTCATCTTTTATAGATGGTGGTTAAGTAACTTTAAATAGAGCTTAGGTAGTGGCATATCATCATATTCTAACAAGGTCAGCTTGCTAGTTGGTTTAAATGCCGCGACATTATTATTTGAGCAGGTACGGGCAGGAAACACTCCAACCGCCTTATTATGACTAATAGGTGTTCCTAATAACCATGCTTTTTGCTGGTGAATATTATCTTGCCTCACCTGTTGTTTAGTAAAAATGGGTGTCTTATCATCAATCCACTCTCCCCAAGGTAAATCATTGATGATCTGCTGACGTAGCTTGCTTCTGTCGCCATAATACAAACGCTCTTTTACTACCACATTTAATGATGATTCAGTCGAGCCTGCTTGGCAAAACAAGTGACCTTTCCTTAAAGCATATTCATCAACAAAGCCTAATAAATGGCTAAGTTCATGGCGAAAAACGTCAATATCATCATCACTATCTAAATAAACAATCTTTCGATGAACATTAGCACCACCTTCTGGCAGCATGATCCCCAAATACTGAGATTTCGTGTTAGTTACCCAGCTTGGCCAATTTTGTTCATGGCATTGAATAGCCTCTTCTCCTTGGTGATAACAAGCTAACACGGGTTTGGGGATATAGGCCACTGGCGCAAAACAAAAATACTCAGCAAGGGCATGAGCACGAAAACCCTCGATCAAACGAGTGATATGCTGTAAATCAGACAACCTAGTCGCATAAAATTGAATACTATGAGGACACGTAGGAGTAATTACCGAAGGAGACCAAAGCGGTTTGTTAGCATTTTCAGCGACAGTAATGATGTTAAATGTCAGCAGCTGTTGATATAAAGTTGTTAAGCTTGGCTGTGCTGCCAGCAATGGTGCTAGCTCAATGATCGCTTCACTATCGCCATGTTCAACCGCAAGTTCAATTGCTAACGTTAATACTTGCGGATGATTTAAAAATTGCGCTAATAACTGCTTCGCTTGCAGATACTGATCGGTTTCTGCATAGTTTTTGGCTAATAAATTCACAGCCCTTGGCTGTTCTAATTCAACCGCTATTTCAAGCCAGCGCAGAGCCTGTTTACCTTGTTTTGTTTGCAGATAAAAATGCGCTAACTCAACCGCAACCTCACCATGGTATGGTGCTAAAAAAGACGCTTGTTGCAACCAAGCAAGTGAATACTTTTCATGTTGCTCAAGCTCATGTAACAAAACAGGAAGATACCTGAGTTGTTGTGCGATCTTTATTTCATGTGCCGTTAATAAGCCAAGTTTTTGCTGGCCGACAAGATACGTTGACCAAAAAAAAGAGCTTGATGGTATTAATACCACCAAGCTCAATATCAGATAACGTAAGGTAAACATTGAATGCAACTATAGGTTAATTAGACTGGGTTTCAACCTGAGTTTCATTAATCAGATCAAGGGCTAATTTAGCGTATCTATGCTCTACAAACTCATAAACTTTGGTCGCTAAGGCAAGCTTAAAGTAATTTTCTGCTACAGGTTTATTACCGTTAATTTCATTTAATTTACCCAGATAAAAATACGCTTCACATAACTTTTCAATCAATTCTTTATGATCATTCACATTATTAGACACCAATGCTAATAATTTATCTTCCGGTAGATGACCTAAAAATAAATCAACGATATGAATTCCCCAAACATTATTTGGTAACGCTGCTCGCCTCATTGATAAGTTTTGCATCGCCTGTGGGTCATTCATTGCTTGTTCAGCAAAGTATAACCAAATAACACGATAAGGGTCTTTTGGCTGTTTATTTAAAAAAGCCAATAAATCTTCTTTTGCTAAGCTCGGACGATCAGCAAAATATAACGCTATACCTCTATTTAAGTAGGCATATTCATGCTCAGGGTCAAGATCTAACGCTGAGTCAAAGGCATCAAAAGCTTGGGTAAATTGTTGTAACTGGGTGAAATGAATACCAATAAAATTATAGGCTTCAACTAAGTCAGGCTTTAATGTTAAGGCATGTTTGAAATCAAAAAAAGCCAGTGTTCTTAAACCTACTTTGTCGTAATAAGTACCACGTTGATAATAAAACTCGGCACGTTGGGCATTACTGACATCAGCCCGCAATATCGCTTGCGATAAACTAGCAATAGCAACTTCATGTTTGTAATTAACCGGTAATGGTTCGGTGATCATTAATTGCTGCATCGCTTGGCGATTACTGAACGTTGACAGGTTAGTACAGCCTTGTACTAAAAAAAAGGCAGATAAAAGTAAATAACGGAATATCACTAAACAAGAAACCAAATATTTGAATTTTTTAAATTATATAAAAAAGGGAGCTAATTAGCTCCCTTTTTATTCGACATTAATTGGCTAAAATAAAACCTTACTTCTAGCCATTAAAGAACCGTGATTATTCAGCAGATTCTGTTGCAGCTGGTGCTGCTTCTGCTGGCTTTTCAACGGCTTCTTTCATACTTAAACGAACGCGACCTTGACGGTCAACTTCTAGTACTTTAACCGTTACTTCTTGGCCTTCAGTTAATACGTCAGTTACTGCATTTACACGTTCTTCAGAGATTTGTGAAATGTGTACTAAACCGTCTTTACCTGGAAGTACATTAACAAAAGCACCAAAATCAACGATACGTACAACTTTACCTGTGTACACTGTACCCACTTCAATTTCAGCGGTTAATGCTTTAATACGGTTGATAGCATCTTCAGCTTGCTCACCTGAAGTAGCGGCAATTTTAACCGTACCATCATCTTCAATTTCAATGGTAGTGCCCGTTTCTTCAGTAAGTTGACGAATAGTTGCGCCACCTTTACCAATAACGTCACGAATTTTATCCGCTGAAATTTTCAATGTGTGAATACGTGGAGCAAAATCAGAAATCTCTTCACGAGCACCACTAATTGCTTCATCCATTACACTTAAGATATGAATACGTGCGCCTTTCGCTTGGTTAAGCGCTGTTTGCATAATATCTTGAGTAATACCTTCAATTTTAATGTCCATTTGCAGCGCTGTGATACCATCTTTAGTACCAGCTACTTTAAAGTCCATATCACCTAAGTGATCTTCATCACCTAAGATATCAGAAAGTACAACGTGGCTGTCACCTTCTTTAACAAGACCCATAGCAATACCAGCAACAGAATCTTTAATTGGTACACCCGCATCCATAAGTGCTAACGATGTACCACAAACAGAAGCCATTGAAGATGAACCATTTGATTCTGTAATTTCAGAAACCACACGTACAGAATACGGGAATTCTTCCATTGTTGGCATAACAGCTAACATACCACGCTTAGCTAAACGACCGTGACCAATTTCACGACGCTTTGGTGAGCCAACAAAACCTGTTTCACCAACAGAATAAGGAGGGAAGTTATAATGCAACATAAAGTTGTCAGTCTTCTCGCCTAAAATAGTTTCAATACGTTGTGCATCACGAGCAGTACCAAGTGTAGCTGTTACTAAAGCTTGGGTTTCACCACGAGTAAATACCGCTGAACCATGAGTTCTTGGTAATACACCTGTCATAACATCTAAAGCACGGATCATTTCAGGATCACGACCATCAATACGAGGGTGACCTTGAGTAATACGACCACGTACAACAGTTTTTTCTAAATCGTGGAATAAGTCTTTTGCTTCTTGAACATTAAGTTCTTCGTCTTCCGCTAATAAAGCTTCAACTACAGCATTTCTGATCTCAGCAACTTTTTCATAACGTGTTGCTTTTTCAGTAATTTGGTATGCTTCATTTACTTGGCTTTCAGCAAGCTCAGCAATTTTAGCAATTAAAGCAGCATTTTTAACTGGCGCTTCCCATTCCCATGAAGGAGTGTTTACTTCAGCAGCAAATTCTTTAATTGCATTAATTGCAATTTGAGATTGCTCATGACCATAAACAACCGCACCTAACATTACATCTTCAGAAAGCACATCAGCTTCTGATTCAACCATTAATACAGCAGCATCAGTACCAGCAACAACTAAATCTAATTGGCTTGTTTCTAACTCTGATTGTAATGGGTTAAGAATATATTTACCGTCAGTATAACCAACGCGCGCAGCACCTACTGGACCACTAAAAGGTGTACCTGTAATTGCTAACGCAGCAGATGTACCTAATAATGAAATAATATCTGGAGAAATTTCAGGGTTAGCTGAAACAACCGTAATAATAACTTGGATTTCGTTCGTAAACCCTTCTGGGAATAAAGGACGAATTGGACGGTCAATTAAACGTGCAATTAATGTTTCTTCTTCAGAAGGACGACCTTCACGCTTAAAGAAACCACCTGGGATTTTACCCGCTGCATACGTTTTTTCTTGATAGTTAACCGTTAAAGGGAAAAAATCTTGCCCTTCTTTTGATTCTTTTTTAGCTACAACTGACACTAATACGCAAGTATCGTCCATTGATGCCATAACAGCAGCAGTAGCTTGACGAGCGATAACGCCTGTTTCTAAAGTTACGGTATGTTGACCGTATTCAAATGTTTTAGTTACCGGAGTAAACATTTTTTTTCATTCCTTATTTGAGACACTAATTTACCTATTTAAATTAGCTCTATTACTTTTATTTAATTTTTGCACGCTAATTATACTGACAAAGTATCGCTTTGCTAGCTTAATGGTGAATAAAGATAAAAATGTTATAAATTTCTGCGTTTTTTCTACTAACAGGAGTGAATAATAGCGAGTTTTTATAAAAATTTGGCAAAAAAAAAGAGCCAGCCGGCTCTTTTTATCAATCAAGTTACATCTTAACGACGTAAACCTAATTTAGCGATTAATGCACTGTAACGTTCAGTGTTTTTACGCTTTAAGTAGTCAAGTAATTTACGACGTTGACTAACCATACGTAATAAACCACGACGTGAATGGTGATCATGGATGTGCTCTTTGAAGTGACCTTGTAAGTGGTTGATTTGTGTAGTTAACAAAGCAACTTGTACTTCTGGTGAACCTGTATCACCTTCTTGTTGAGCATATTCAGCAACGATAGCTGCTTTTTGTTCTGCATTTAAAGACATAATTAATACCTTAGTTAGTGTTTTCTTAAATACCCACCAAGCCAAACACTAATTCAGCAAGGAGGAAAGAGCGCGCATTCTATATAGCTAAGGCTATAAATGCAAGCTAAATAAACAGGTTGAAACTATTTGTTTAACTTAATCAGCTCTTCATTAGGAACAATAATCCGTTTTGGGGCAACTAAACCGTTGTCATCAATAACCCCAACACCTAAAAATTCATCGGTGTCATCTTGGTAAACTTGTACTAAACCATCAACAGGCGCGCCAGCAGCTTGTACTGGGTTACCGTGACGTAAATACACAGTTGACGCTTCATCAACGGTTACTTTAGGCATACCAACTAAAGCGGTGTTCAGTGGTAATAACAAGGGGTCTAAATAAACAGATGGCGATACATCTTCCGCCTTGGCTTTTTCTAATAAGCTTTCTAACAGCTCAAACGTCACCATTTTTTCACGCGGATAAGAACCAACTGCAACACGACGCAGCATTGAAACATGCGCGCCACAACCTAACAGCTCACCTAAATCATCAACAATAGTACGAATATAAGTGCCTTTAGAAACATGAATTTCCATATCCACTTCATCACCTTCAAAGCGTAATACTTCTAACCGAAAAACGGTGATATCACGCGCTTCTCTAGGAACTTCAATTCCCTCTCGGGCATACTTATATAAAGGCTGCCCTTGATACTTTAAGGCAGAATACATGGATGGTACTTGTTTTGTGTCACCGCGAAAAGTATCTACAGCTGCAGCTAACTGCGCTTGTGTTACCGTTACCGGTTTTTCACTCACTATGTCACCATCAGCATCACTGGTGGTGGTTCTAACGCCTAATTTTGCGGTTACAATATAGGTTTTGTCAGTATCAAGTAAGAACTGAGAAAATTTAGTACCTTCACCTAAACAAACAGGCAACATGCCGGTTGCTAACGGATCTAAAGCCCCGGTATGACCCGCTTTTTGAGCAAAATAAATGCGTTTTACTTTTTGTAAGGCTGAGTTAGATGATATTTCTAATGGTTTATCAAGTAACAAAATGCCATTAATTGCACGGCCTTTTCTTCTTTTTGCCATTGAGCTAGTCTGCCTTTGGTTCTGCGTTTTCTTCACTCACTGAGTCGCTACCAGGTTCTTTACCTGAACGGCGTTCATCTTCTGCAACCGCTTGATTAACTAACGATGTCATACGCACACCTTCACTCATTGATTTATCAAAAACAAATCTTAGCTCAGGCATAATACGCGCTTTAATACGCTTAGCTAATAACGTACGAATATAACCCGCCGCATCATTTAATATTTTGGCCGACTCTTCTTCACATTGCCCATCAAGGGTAAAAAAGGTGACAAAAATTTTGGCATAAGCAAGATCACGGGTTATTTCAACTTCATTGACCGTTACCATGCCTAAGCGTGGATCTTTTACTTCGCGCTGAATAATCATCGCGATTTCTTTTTGGATTTGCTGACCTACACGATCAGTACGAGCATAATCTCTCGCCATCATAATTCTCCAGAATGGCTATAATTAGAATACCAATAACTATAGCTAAAAATGGGGGCTAAGCCCCCATTCTACATAGTCTTATAAATGAAACTTATAACGTTCGTTGAATTTCAACCGTTTCAAATACTTCGATTTGGTCACCAACACGAACATCATTGTAGTTCTTAACACCAATACCACATTCGGTACCGCTACGAACTTCTTGAACGTCGTCTTTAAAGCGACGAAGTGACTCTAATTCACCTTCGTAGATTACGATGTTATCACGTAATACTCGAATAGGAGCGCTACGCTTGATGTTACCTTCAGTTACCATACAACCTGCAATAGCACCAATCTTAGGCGATTTGAATACATCACGAACTTGTGCAAGACCAATAATCTCTTGTTTAAATTCTGGCGCTAACATACCGCTCATCGCTTGTTTAACTTCGTCAATCAATGCGTAGATAACACTGTAATAACGTAAATCAATTTTCTCTGATTCAATCACTTTACGTGCAGCTGCATCAGCACGAACGTTAAAACCAACAACAATTGCATTTGATGCTGCGGCTAATGAAGCGTCAGTTTCAGTAATACCACCAACACCTGAGCCAATGATTTTCACTTTAACTTCATCAGTTGATAATTTAGTTAATGAATCAGAAATTGCTTCAAGTGAACCTTGTACGTCAGATTTTAATACCACGTTAACTTCAGACACTTCACCTTCAGCCATATCAGAGAACATGTTCTCTAATTTAGATTTTTGCTGACGCGCTAATTTAACATCGCGGAATTTACCTTGACGATATAAAGCTACTTCACGTGCTTTTTTCTCATCTTTAACAACGGTAGCTTCATCACCTGATTGTGGAACACCACTCAAGCCTAAAATTTCAACCGGAATTGATGGGCCTGCTGATTTAATATCGCGACCTAATTCATCACGCATCGCACGAACACGACCGTACTCTAAACCACAAAGTACGATATCACCTTGGTTCAAAGTACCTTCTTGTACAAGTACGGTTGCTACCGGTCCACGACCTTTATCAAGCTTAGACTCAACAACAACACCACTTGCCATTTTATCAACAACAGCTGTTAATTCTAAAACTTCCGCTTGTAACAAGATGGCATCTAATAATTCATCAATACCTAAACCAGTTTTTGCTGAAACATGAACAAACTGAATGTCACCGCCCCACTCTTCTGAAAGCACGTCGTGTTGTGATAATTCACTTTTAACACGTTCCGGATCAGCAGTTTCTTTATCCATTTTGTTAACAGCAATGATAATTGGCGCATCAGAAGCTTTCGCATGTTGAATTGCTTCAATTGTTTGTGGCATAACACCATCATCAGCGGCAACAACAATAATTACGATATCCGTTGCTTTAGCACCACGAGCACGCATAGCTGTAAACGCAGCATGGCCAGGAGTATCTAAGAAAGTGATCATACCATGACCCGTTTCTACGTGATAAGCACCAATATGCTGAGTAATACCACCAGCTTCGCCAGAAGCAACTTTAGCTTCACGAATATGATCAAGTAATGATGTTTTACCATGATCAACGTGACCCATAATAGTAACAACTGGTGCTCGAGTAATTTCTTCACCCGCATGACCACGATCAGAAAGTACCGCTTCTTCAAGGGCA
Organism: Thalassotalea agariperforans; assembly: GCF_053470345.1. NCBI lineage: Bacteria > Pseudomonadati > Pseudomonadota > Gammaproteobacteria > Alteromonadales > Colwelliaceae > Thalassotalea > Thalassotalea agariperforans. The sequence goes on from NZ_JBQMWH010000005.1 coordinate 78,059, forward strand.
TTTTCTTTTACTAGAATCACTTCACGACCCATTTCTTCAGCAACTAAAGCTGCTGTTTCTTGGTCAATAACTTGGTTAATGGTCGCCATAGCGCCCATTTTAAACATTACTTTAACAACTTCTGCGCCTTTAACTGACATTTTGTTAGCTAGCTCAGCTACAGAAATAGTTTCACCAATGCGTACTTCACTTATTTTTGCTTCAACTGGTTTTTGGAAACCATGTTGTAAGCTTTGTGGCGCAGATAACGTTTGCTTGCCTTTACGACCACGTTGATTTCTATCTTGTGCCGCCGGCTTTTTCTTCTTACGACGACGTCCGCCTTCATCAGCAGCATCTACTTTATCTTCAGCTTCTTGTGCATACTTAGACGAAGTAACATGAACAACATCATTTTCATGTTTTTGACGTTCTTCTGCTTCTGCTTTCCAGCGAGCTTCATTTTCTTCAGCGAGTTTTTTCGCTTCTTCCGCACTTTTCTTCGCTTCAGCTTCAGCTTTTGCTGCCGCTTCTTTTTCAGCAATTAAGCGAATACGCTCAGCTTCATCAGATGCTGCACGTTCTTCTGGTGTTTGATTCGCTTTCGCTTTTTCAATTTCTAACGCTTTTAAGCGAGCAGCTTCTTTTGCTTTTGCATCAGCTTCTGCTTTCGCTTTAGCATCGGCTTCAGCTTTTGCTTTAGCCGCAAGTTCTGCTTCGGCTTTCGCTTTAGCGGCGGCTTCTTCTGCCGCTTTTGCTTCTGCTTCAGCCGCAGCTGCCGCTTCTGCAGCTGCTTTCGCTTCTGCTTCAGCGATTTGCTGTTCTTCAATATCGCTACGTTTTACATAAGTACGTTTTTTGCGTACTTCTACTTGTACCGATTTTGCTTTACTACCTGAACCTAAAACTAAGGTCGACTTTTTCTTACGATTAAGTGTCATTTTGCTTGGTTGTGCTGACGAGTCATCGCCATGTTGCTTTTTCAAGTGCTCAAGCAAGATTTCTTTTTCTTGCTCTGTTACTGAATCAGCAGCAGATTTTACAATACCCGCATCTGCTAACTGGCTAACCAAACGATCGACCGGCGTACCAATTTCATTGGCAAGTTGTTCAACTTTTACTTCTGCCATCTATACTGTTCTCCCGGCGTTCTTATTCTTCATTAAACCAACAAATGTTACGAGCAGCCATTATTAACTCACCCGCTTTGGTTTCATCTAATTCTTCAATATCAGCAAGGTCATCAATACCTTGCTCAGCTAAGTCTTCAAGTGTACGCACACCTTTACTTGCTAAGACATAAGCTAAATGTTTTTCTAAACCTTCAAGATTTAATAAATCTTCTGCTGGTTCAGAGCCTTCAAGCGATTCTTCACTTGCTAAGGCTTGAGTCGTTAATGCCGCTTTTGCACGTTCACGAAGTTCTTCAACGATGTCTTCGTTCATACCGTCAATTTCAAGTAATTCAGCAACAGGAACGTAAGCAATTTCTTCTAACGTGGCAAAACCTTCATCAGCTAATAACAAAGCAAAGTCTTCATCAATATCCAATTTTTCAGTGAATAGGTTTAGCACTTTGTCGTTTTCAGCTTGATGTTTTTCATTCATCGCTTCAACGGTCATTACGTTAAGTTCCCAGCCAGTTAACTGACTTGCTAAACGAACGTTTTGACCACTGCGGCCAATCGCCATCGCTAAATTGCCTTCTTCAACCGCGATATCCATAGTGCCTTTGTCTTCATCAACAATAATTGATGCAACTTCAGCTGGCGCCATGGCATTAATAACGTATTGTGCCGGGTTGTCGTCATATAAAACGATATCAACACGCTCACCGCCTAACTCACCAGATACGGCTTGTACACGTGAACCACGCATACCAACACATGCACCTACTGGGTCAATACGTTTGTCGTTAGATTTAACGGCAATTTTTGCACGTGAACCTGGGTCACGAGCAGCGCCTTTAATTTCTAACATTTCTTCGCCAATTTCCGGTACTTCAACACGGAAAAGTTCAATCAACATTTCTGGCTTAGTACGAGAAACAAATAATTGTGCTCCGCGAGCTTCTGGCTTAATGGCGTATAACAAACCACGTACACGATCACCTGGACGGAAAACTTCACGTGGTAACATGTCGTCACGATAAATAATCGCTTCGGCATTATTACCTAAATCAATGATAATGCTTTCACGGCTTGCTTTTTTAACAACACCGGTAATTAATTCACCTAATTGATCCTGATAAGCATCAACAATTAACGCACGCTCAGCTTCACGTACTTTTTGTACGATAACTTGTTTAGCGGTTTGTGTTGTTATACGGTCAAATTTAACTGACTCAATTTGTTCTTCTACATAAGAACCTATTGTTACTTCTGGCGCTTCATATGAAGCAGCAGAAAAACTCATTTCAGCATATGGATTTTCCATTTCTGCGTCATCGGCAATAACTAACCAACGTCGAAAAGTGTCAAACTCGCCCGTTTTACGATCAATTTCAACACGAACAACGATATCGCCTTCGTATTTTTTCTTAGTTGCTGTTTCAAGCGCAGTTTCCATCGCTTCAAAAATACTTTCACGCGGTAATGCTTTTTCGTTAGAAACGGCATCTACAACCAGTAATACTTCCTTAGTCATGCTACCTAGCCTTTTACTTATTAATCTTCAAAATTCGGAACAAGGTTTGCCTTGTCGATGTTAGTTATTATTAATTGATACTCTTCGCCGTCAACGACAACAAAAATCGTATCATTTTCTATTTTTTCCAATACACCTTTAAATTTACGACGCCCATTTAATGGCACCCCTAATTTAACTTGTATTGTTTCACCAATTACTTGTTCGTAATGTGCTTTAACAAATAATGGGCGATCTAAACCTGGCGATGAAACCTCTAAATTGTATTCGGTACTGATTGGGTCTTCGACATCAAGAATAGCACTAACTTGACGACTTACTTCCGCGCAATCGTCAACATCAATCCCATTTTCATGATCAATAAAAATACGTAAAACAGATTGCTTACCCGCACCAATAAATTCTAATCCGAGTAATGATTTACCCGTTTCTTCAACAGCGGGTCTTAACATTTCTGTTAATTTATCTTCAAATTTAGCCAATCACTTTTCTCCAAAAACAAAAAAAGGGCATAATGCCCAGCGAATTTTCAACTGCTGTATTTATAATTTCTAAAAATTATAAATAAAAAAACCCCAATTTGGGGCCTTATCCACTGAACCCGAAAAATTTAATTAATGTTGTTTCAGTCTTTACATTAATTACCTACATTAGGTGCAGCTATCATTTAAAACAACCGTCAGTGACAACCTAATATACTTAGACGGCGAAATTATATAGTTCTGTCTATGCAACCGCAAGGATAAATCTGGTTTTATTGCTAAAAATAAACGATTAATTTCTAAATTGATGCTCTGAAATAAAAATATCCCGTTATAATAGAGTTATAACCACTATATTTTTATTAAACATTCAAAGTTAGTAGAGTTAGTATCTTGATTTTATTCATGATATAAATACGACAAAGTTTTCATAGCAAATTAAGAAATGAAATAATCTATGTATACATATTCCCAATTACTAGCAAGAAACACACTATACGGTATTGGCATCTTTATCATCGTTGCTATCGCGACCGTTTTCACTTTTGAGGGTTTTGTCCACCAGCAACAAAGCCAGCATAGTAAAACGTTAACTGCGGTTAGTGAAAATGTGTTAATCGAAAGTGATGTGAAAACATTAGCCATGTTATTGCGTAAAAGTAATGATTACCAACTATTATCGATTTCAACCAATAATGGTGAAAACCTCTATAATTACCAAAATGAAGATACGCATTTATTAACAAGTTTAATTTCTCCTGCCATCTCTCAAGTTCGAGTTAACGACATTGTCATTAATTATCAATTAAGTAGCTCACTGGTAAATTCTTTAATCACAATGTTGGTTGTTAGCTTTTTAGGTTTTACCTTATTAGTTGTGATCTTTTTATCTCTGGCGAGTAAAAAGCATTACACCCAATTATTTAGTAATGTTTGTGCTTATATAAAAGACGAATTAAACAATATCCATGAACCGAAAGAAAACCAACGCACTAGCAATATTCATATCCCTGAATTAAAAGAAGGTTTAGCAAGTATACGAGAAACCCTAGCGAAAGCAGAACAGCAATCTTCGGTATTAAAAGAAGAAGCTTATGTTGATCACTTAACCCATTTAGCTAATCGCAATGGCTTTATTAAATTTTTCCAAGCTAAAATTAGCCAAGGTGACGAGATTAAATTTGGCGTCATGTTAATTAGCCGCTGCTCTGAATTACAAACGATTAATAAAATTCATGGTTATAAAGAAGGCGACAATTATATTTGCCAAGTGTCTGACATTATTAAAAAAGAAATTGCCCGTTATAAAGGTGGAGAGATATTCCGCTTAAACAGTTCAGACTTTGCCTCTGTTATTCCAAATATAACGTTAAAAGAAGCAGAAAATTATGCGCAAGCACTGACAAGTGGTTTTAATGATTATCAGCAATCATCCGATTTAGATTCTGTCGCATTTACTGGCTTAGTTTCTTTTGATAATAAAAAACCGTTAGGTGAATTATTAGCATTAATTGATACCGCCATCAGTGTCGCACAAACTCAACACATGAATTCTTGGTATTCACAAACAGACTCAAGCATTTTAAATAACCCTAGTGCTAATTACGGTAACCAAAATTGGCGTCAAGAAATAGAAAATGTTCTTGAAGCACAGCGAGTCAGTTTAGTCATTCAACCTATACAAACCAATAAAGCTACCAATCGTATGTATGGCGAAATATTAGCGCGTTTCTTAAATGCTGATGGCTCAGTATTACCAACCGCCTCTTTTATTGCGATGGCTGAAAAACTCGATAAAATCGTAGCGGTTGATCGTATGATCATCGAAAAAACCATACAAGAAATCATCAATAAAAATCTTCAAAAGCAAAGCTTTGGTATCAATATTAGTGCCCGAAGCATTCATGACGAGCATTTTTTAATTTGGTTAGAACGACGTTTATTAAGAGATCAGAATATTGCCAGTAAACTAGTTTTTGAAATCACCGAATTAGGTTTACAGCAAAATATTAAAACCTCTAAACGCTTTATAGATATGATCCACCGTGTTGGCGCTAGAATTACCGTTGAACGTTTTGGCGTTGGTTTAACATCATTTAAGTTCTTTAAAGAATTAAAGCCTGACTTCATCAAAATGGACAGCAGTTATACTCGCGATATTGACGAAGATAAAAACAACCAATATTTTATTCGCGTTATGGTAGATTTAGCTCATCGTTTAAGTATTAATGTATTAGCTGAAAGTGTCGAAACGTTAGAAGAAAAACATGCCTTAGAGCAATTATTTGTTGACGGTTTTCAAGGCTATTACATTGGCAAACCAGAACCAATTTAGCCTTGTGTAATCAGTAATAAATGTCAAAAATAAGAGCCAATAAAATAATTTGTTGGCTCTTTTCTTTTTTGTCTAAAAAATAAAGCCAATACCCTTACAATTCACCGGTTGTTAATTGCCGAATAAAAACGGATAATACCCTTAATTTTCTAAATAAAACATGAGCAAATGACCGACTATCTTCTACTGTTAGTCAGTACCGTTTTAGTAAATAACTTTGTACTGGTAAAATTTCTTGGCTTATGCCCCTTTATGGGCGTTTCATCTCGTACTGAAACGGCTATCGGCATGTCTTTCGCCACCACATTTGTAATGACCTTAGCGTCGTTATTAAGTTATTTGGTTAATACCTATTTATTAGCTCCCCTTGGCTTAGAATATCTAACCACCATGGCTTTTATTTTAGTTATTGCTGTCGTAGTACAATTTACTGAAATGGTTGTTCACAAAACCAGTGCTAATTTATACCGTTTATTGGGTATTTTCTTGCCATTAATTACTACTAATTGTGCCGTTTTAGGTGTTGCCTTATTAAGCATTTATGAACAGCACAGTTTCTTCGAATCCATTGTTTATGGCTTTGGTGCTGCGGTTGGTTTTTCATTAGTATTAATCATGTTTTCAGCAATGCGAGAAAAGCTCGCTAATGCTGATGTACCAAAAGCATTTCAAGGTTCAGCTATTGCCATGATCACAGCAGGTTTAATGTCATTGGCCTTTTTAGGTTTTACAGGGTTAGTGAAATAATGCTAGATATTCTCATTGCTATTGTTGCCCTTGGTACTATCGCCGGCATCTTTGGTGCTATTTTAGGTTTTGCCTCAATAAAATTTAAAGTTGAAGGTGATCCTTTAGTTGAACAACTGGATGATTTATTACCACAAACCCAATGTGGTCAGTGTGGTTACCCTGGCTGTAAACCTTATGCTGAAGCTGTTGCCAATGGTGAAGCTATTAATAAATGTGCCCCTGGTGGTGACGACACCATCAAAAAAATAGCCGATTTAATGGGGGTAGAAGTGTTACCACTTGATGGTAACCATGAACAAGATAACACCCCAAAAGTTGCCTACATTATTGAAGAAGATTGCATCGGCTGTACTAAGTGTATTCAAGCCTGCCCTGTTGACGCAATTATTGGTGCCGCCAAACAAATGCATACCGTGATTATTGATGAATGTACGGGCTGTGATTTATGTGTAGCCCCCTGTCCGGTTGATTGTATTGAAATGCGTCCAATTAAAGAAACACCACAAACATGGTCATGGGATTTAAATTCTATTCCTGTGGTTAATGTTGATAGTTGAGGTGATAATGAATCCAATTATTGAACGTATTGAAAAAGGCCAGTTTTGGCAATTTCATGGTGGGGTTCACCCACTAGAGCAAAAATTTCTCACTAATGATAAGCCTATTCGTCCGTTACCTATTCCCGAGACGTTAATTATTCCCGTGCATCAACACATCGGGCAAGCAGGCAAATTAATTGTTAATGTGGGTGATAAAGTCCTTAAAGGACAAGCTCTAACGGAACCGAATTCACCAATGGCTGTGCCAATTCACGCAGCAACGAGCGGTACGATTAGCGCAATTAAAAATGCAACCATTGCTCACCCATCAGGCATGGAAGAAGTTTGTGTCTTTTTAACCGCTGATGGTGAAGACAAATGGCGCGAACGTGAAGTATGTGACGACTTTTATAGTTTAAGCCGCGAAGATATTATTACTAAAATTGCTCATGCGGGTATTGCTGGTATGGGTGGCGCAGGTTTTCCAACGCATTTTAAAGTAAACACCAAACCGGTAATTAATTATTTAATTATTAACGCTGCTGAGTGTGAGCCTTATATTACCGCTGACGATTTATTAATGCGTGAGCACTGCGCAAGTATTGTTGACGGTATAAAAATACTCGATCATTTATTACTACCTGAATTTATACTTATTGGTATTGAAGACAATAAACCTGAAGCCATTAAAGCTCTTCAGAACGAAACTAAAAATCTTGAAAAAGTCCGCGTTTGTGTTTTACCAACCATCTACCCTACCGGTGGCGAAAAACAGCTTATTCAAGTACTAACAGGTCAAGAAGTCCCTTCAGGTGTTTACCCTGCACAGCTCGGTATTGTCATGCAAAACGTGGCAACTTGTTTTGCCATCGCAGAAGCTGTGATCAATGACACGCCATTAATTAAGCGAGTTGTGACAGTAACTGGCCAAGCCCTTGATAAACCACAAAACGTTTGGGCTAAACTCGGAACACCAATTTCATTCTTGTTAGAACAATGTGGTTACCAAGCCAACAATAATAAACATTTGATCATGGGTGGCCCAATGATGGGCTTTAGCTTGCCATCAGATCAAGTGCCAATTGTAAAAACCACAAACTGTCTGTTAGTACCTAGTAATAAAGAAATACCCAATGAGTCAAAAGAAGTAGAGTGTATTCGCTGTGGTCAATGTGCCGAAGTTTGCCCAAGCCAGCTGTTACCACAAGAGCTACAATGGAGCGCAAAAGCAAAAGATTACGAACAGTTAAACAAACTGAATTTATTTGACTGTATTGATTGTGGTGCATGTGCGTATGTCTGCCCAAGCCAAATTCCGTTGGTACAATATTATCGGGTTGCCAAAGCTGAGATCCGCCACTTACAAATACAAGAAATTAAAGCAGATAAAGCAAAAGCTAGATTCGAAGCCAGAAAAGCACGCCTAGAACGTGAAAAACGTGCCCGCGAAGAAAAGAACCGCTTAGCGGCAGAAGCTCGTCGTGCCAAAATGAATGCTAAAACACCGGAAGCTGAAAATGCTAAATCTGCAGTAGCAGCAGCCCTTGCTCGTGTAAAAGCCAAAAAGGCAGCAAGCCAAAATCCAGCATCAAATACCCCGCCAGCACCACAAACCATAGAAAACAGCAATATTAATGAACAAAGTGCTGAAAAAGCGGAGCAAAAATCGCAAGTTGCCGCAGCAATAGCTCGGGCTAAAGCCAAGAAGTTGGCCGCCAAACAAGCAGCTGAACAAGAAACCAAACCGGCATCAACTAAGCCAGAGCCAACAGTTTCAACAAATGATGCTTCTGAAAGCAAAGTCGCTGATACACCTCCCGTAGCATCAGAAGGCGATAGCAAAAAATCAAAAATTGCCGCAGCCGTTGCGAAAGCAAAAGCCAAAAAGCTGGCCGCCCAAAAAGCAGCAGGATCGGAAGTAACACCCGAAGCTGTAGAGCAAAAATCGACAGCATCAACAAATAATACTTCAGAAAGTGAAGTCGCTGATACACCTCCCGTAGCATCAGAAGCCGATAATAAAAAAGCGAAAATTGCCGCAGCCGTTGCAAAAGCTAAAGCTAAAAAACTGGCAGAGAAAAAAGCTGAAGTGGCTGAAGTGGCTGAAGTGGCTGAAGTGGCTGAAGTGGCTGAAGTGGCTGAAGTGGCTGAGCAACAAACTAACAGCTCAGAGCTTGATAAACAAACTAAAATCAAAGCGGCCATCGCCAAAGCGAAAGCAAAACAACAACAAAAAGCCCTCGCCGATAAAAATGTCGCCACCGCGGAGCCCATACAAGCAACAGTTGCCGACAACAGCTCAACAACTGATGATAAGAAAAAACGTATCGCTGCAGCTATTGCAAAAGCTAAAGCGAAAAAACAACTGCAAGTAGAGTCAAAATAACATGGCATTTTGGATAGCAAGTTCGCCCCATAATCATATTCAAAATAAAACTTCCGCTATTATGCGACTGGTTATTTATGCTGCCATTCCAGGCATTCTCGCCCAATGGTATTTTTTTGGCTGGGGAAATTTAATTCATTTAGCAATTGCATTAACAACTGCTTTTTTGGCGGAGTTTTTTGCTTTATCAATGCGAAAAAAGGATATTCGACATCAAGTGCTTGATGGCAGTGCGCTACTAACCGCACTATTAATTGCTGTCAGTTTACCCGCTATAGCACCGTGGTGGATCACAGTATTAGGTTGCTTGTTTGCTATTTTAATCGTTAAACAATTATATGGCGGCTTAGGCCATAATCCATTTAACCCCGCAATGGCCGCTTATGTGATGTTATTAGTGTCATTTCCATTACAAATGACCAGTTGGCAACCTCCACTGGCGTTAATGACTATTGACCTCGACTTTACTAATACCGCATGGGTTATTTTCACCGGTTTTACCCTAGATGGTTATTCTATTGAACAGTTAAGGTCTCACGTTGATGGTTTCACGATGGCGACCCCACTCGACACCTTAAAAACCGATTTAACCATGGGATTAACTGCCACAGAAAGTTTTAAAAAATCGATCTTTGGGGAGCAAATTTCTTTTGGCTGGGAATGGGTCAATGCTGGATTTTTACTTGGCGGCTTATTTTTAATTGCTAAAAAAACTATTGATTGGGTAACACCTGTTAGTTTTTTAACTAGCATTTTTATCTGCTCATTTATCGCCTATAGCATTAACCCTGATGGCAATGCTTCCACCTTTTTCCATTGGTTCTCAGGCGCCACCATGTTAGCCGCATTTTTTATTTTATCGGACCCAGTAACAGGGGCAACTAGCATTAAAGGTCGTATTGTTTTTGCAGCGCTGGCCGGCTTTTTAGTGTTTATTATTCGTAAGTTTGGCGGTTACCCAGATGCGGTCGCTTTTGCTGTTTTATTATGTAATATGGCCGCGCCATTAATTGATCAATATACACGTCCGCGTACTTATGGCCACAAGGTTCAAATGTCAGCCAAGCAGGAAGGTAAATAATGAAAGTTGCCATCACCAATAATGCCAAGTTATTAGCAATTTTTGCCATTGTTTGCACCCTTATTGTTGCTGTTGTTAATGAACTCACCAAAGAGAAAATTAACCAACAAGCCGAGCAATACTTATTAACAACACTACACAGTATTATTGAACCAGAACGTTTAAATAATGACATGTATCATGACTGTTTAATGGTTTCAGATCCCTTACTCGGGAATAAAACTCAACAAACCATTTACCTAGCTCGATTAAATGAAACCCCCGTTGCCGCCGCAATTACAGCAACAGCACCCGATGGTTACAATGGCAATATAGAATTATTAGTGGCGATTAATGCTGATGGTAGCATTAGCGGTGTTCGAACCTTACAACACAACGAAACCCCCGGTTTGGGTGATAAAGTAGAATTGAGAAAATCGTCATGGATCACCTCATTTTCTGGCAATGTACTAGATGGTGAAAACGATAGCCGCTGGGCCGTTAAAAAAGACGGTGGTATGTTTGATCAATTCACTGGCGCTACCATTACCCCACGAGCCGTTGTTAAAGCGGTTCGTAAAGCGGTGATCTATTTTGAAAAAAATAAAACCTTCTTATTTAGCAACTCAAGCGCTGACAACAGCGCGTCTTGTCGAGGTTAAACGTGACAACTTCATTAACATCTGCCGATAACGCAGCTGAAAACTCAGTGACCACAACCGTAGAAAACGATAATACAACCGATCACAAACCCAAATTAAGTGATTACGAAAAGTTAGCCCAAAAAGAAGCCTTTAACAAAGAACTAAAAGAACTCGCCTTTCAGGGCTTATGGAAAAATAACCCCGGTTTAGTACAACTTTTAGGTTTATGTCCTTTACTGGCTGTAACTAGCACAGTTGCTAATGCGTTAGGCTTAGGTATCGCCACCATGCTGGTATTAATTGGCTCAAACTTAACCGTATCGTTAATTCGCCAATGGGTACCAAAAGAAATTCGCATTCCAATTTTTGTTATGATCATTGCAACCTTTGTAACCTGCGTACAATTATTAATGAATGCATACACTTACGGCATCTATCAATCGTTAGGTATATTCTTGCCATTAATTGTTACCAACTGCGCAATTATCGGCCGAGCAGAAGCTTATGCTTCAAAAAATCCCGCAAAACAAGCGGCCTTCGACGGTTTAATGATGGGCATTGGCTTTGCTCTGGTTTTACTCGCGTTAGGCGCGATCAGAGAACTACTCGGCCAAGGTACTTTATTTGACGGCGCTGAATTATTACTCGGAGAGTGGGCAACCATTTTACGCATTGAAGTGATGACCTTAGATAGTCAATTCTTATTAGCCATTTTACCGCCCGGTGCGTTTATCGCCATGGGCTTTTTAATTGCCATTAAAAATGCCATCGACAATCACTTAAAAGAACAAGCCCCAAAAGTTGAACAAAAAAGCATTGAGCGTGTTCGAGTGAACTTTGAGCAGTCTTAATTACGAAATGCTAAATACGATAAGTGAGTTAAAAAATACTGCTAAAATGGCCTATTTTCCCAACAAAAACTATAAAAATTAAAATGAATAAACAAAAGCGCTTAGAAATATTAACAAGGTTACGTGAGAATAACCCTCACCCAACCACAGAATTAAACTTCTCCTCGCCGTTTGAATTATTAATTGCCGTGCTGCTGTCAGCACAAGCAACCGATGTCAGCGTTAATAAAGCCACCGATAAACTATATCCGGTAGCAAATACACCGCAAGCAATCTTAGATTTAGGCTTAGACAAATTAAAAGATTACATCAAAACCATAGGTTTATTTAATACTAAGGCCGTTAACACCATTAAAACTTGCCAAATGTTAGTTGATTTACATGGCGGTGAAGTACCAGAAAACAGAGCAGCATTAGAAGCGCTTCCGGGTGTTGGTAGAAAAACCGCTAACGTAGTACTAAATACAGCTTTTGGCTGGCTAAAAGATAATGAAGGTAGATATTTTCTAGCTGTAGATACCCACATACAACGCCTCGCTAATCGTACTGGCTACGCCAAAGGAGCGACGGTTGAGCAAACTGAACAAGCCATAATCAAGAATACGCCTAACAAAACGGAATTCATGTTCAACCTGCATCACTGGTTTATCTTACACGGTAGATATACTTGTACCGCACGTAAACCAAAATGTGGTTCATGTATAATCGAAGACCTATGTGAATTCAAAGATAAAAGTGAATAAAGTGAACAAATGACTTTATAAGTCACTTGTTTTAACATTGAGAATAAACACCATCAAGAACCATACTTAACCCTTCGGAACTATCACCAGTATCATCAACCGTAAAACCTAAATTTGATAAGCCAATTCTCAAGCTTCGTCTTAATGATGTTGAGTCTACAATAATTAAAATTTTCAATGAAAAACCCCCTCTAAAAATATCAAAATAACAGATGAAACTTAAGATTTACTGATTTTACACTTAAGATATACTCTGAATGACTTAAAACATCTAAAAATTAAAATGATCTTTAAATGACATCCATAAAATAGAGTCTTAATCCGTTTTGTATTTTATTTGGTTTAAAATAAATCATATAGATACAATTCTAATATAGCTTAAATGAGAAGTTTCCAATTCATCTACATGAAAATTGAAAACTTCTGTTTAAAGTTAACTATTGTGATAACGCTTCAATTTTTGCTTTAGAAAACCACCTATACAAAACAGGTAATACAAATAAAGTGAGTAAGGTTGCCGTTATTAAACCTCCTACAATAACGCTGGCTAGTGGCCTTTGTATTTCAGCCCCTACTCCGTTGGACATTAACATCGGAATCAACCCTAAAGCCGAGGTTATTGCCGTCATCAAAACAGGTCTTAATCTTGATGTTGCCCCTTCAAAAACAGCGCTAGATGCATCTATGCCATCTTGGATGCGTTGGTTAATACTTTCCACCATGACAACACCGTTTAATACTGCGACGCCGAACAAGGTAATAAAACCGACAGAGCTTGGTACAGATAGGTACTGTCCTGAGATATACAAAGAAAAGATACCGCCAATCATCGCAAGTGGCACATTAATTAATATCAAGAAAGCCTGACCTACTGAGCCAAATGCAAAGTAAAGTAATAATGCAATTAGCGCCAATGACAGTGGCACGACAATCAATAACCTTTTTTGAGCACGTTCTTGGCTTTCAAATTGTCCACCTATTGAAATTGAATATCCCGCAGGCAAATCAACTTTATCAGCAATAACCTTTCTAATATCGGCAACAACACTGCCCATATCACGACCCTGAACATTAGCTTGAATAACTACGCGCCTTTGCACATCATCTCTTCTCACTTGTGGCGGACCTGACTCAAATGAAACTGTCGCAACATCACCTAATCGAACCCAAGCTCCCGTTGGAGATTGAATGCGAATGTCTGCAATAGCTTCTTGGTTATCTCTATAGGCTTCTTCAATACGAACATAAATATCATAGCGTTCATTGCCATTAATAATTTGTCCTGCTGCAATACCACCTATACCGTCTTGAACAACTTCCATTATGTCACCTACTGAAAGACCAAAGCGTGAAAGCTCTTGTCTGTTAGGCTTAACCACTAATTGAGCTTCACCTGCAATTTGCTCAAGTGCAACATCTCTTGCTCCATCAACCTCTTTAATTACCGCTTCAATTTCTTGGCCTTTTAAAGCCAATTGCGCTAAATCAGGACCAAATAGCTTTATCGCTAATTGTGCTTTAACACCTGATAAAAGTTCATCAACACGGGTTGCAATGGGTTGCGAGAAGTTCAACAAAAGACCAGGGAACTCTTCTAAGGATTGTTCCATTTTGTTTTGCAGCTCATAGCGGTTTGATGCACTTGTCCATTGTGATACTGGCTTGAGTCCAATATAGATTTCAACATTGTTGACCGGCTCTGGATCACCACCTATTTCAGCGCGTCCAATACGGCTAAGTGCATAGGTCACCTCAGGGAATTCCATTAACTTTCTTTCCAAAATAGGCGTGACCGATAGCGCGGTATCTAAGCTAGATGATGGTGCCAGCGTAGCCCTTAAGTTTATTGTTCCTTCTTCTAGCTCAGGCACAAATTCAGTACCTATATGTGGGATTAATGCGAAGGCTGATACAACTAATAATAAAGATATAGAAATAACTAACTTAGTTCGCTTAAGGGCAAAGCCTAGGCTATTTCTATAGAGTTTATCTAAAGGTTTTAAGACAAAACTTTCTCTTTCTCTGATACCTTTTTTAAACATGAACGTCGCAAGCGCAGGCACAATAAAAAGCGCGACTACGATGGCAGAGATCACAGCCAAAATGATACTAATCGCCATGGGTTGAAATAATTTAGCTTCAACACCTTCAAAGCTAAATAAAGGTAAGAAAACAACTAAAATAACAGACGCTGCAAAGAAAACAGGACGAGCCACTTCTTTACCCGCTTCTTTTAAACGTAACTCTATGCCGTGGTCATCACTTTCTACGTTATATGGATCAACATCATCAGCCGGCAGTCTTGACTGAACATCTTTGTTGTGGAGAGCATCAGGTTTGTTCAAATGTTTGAACATATTTTCAACCATTACCACAGAGCCATCAACTAACATACCAATTGCCACAGCAATGCCACCAAGTGACATTAAGTTTGCTGAAATCCCTGCCCAGGCCATTATCATTAGTGCTATACCTACAGATATTGGGATTGAAATAAGTACAAGAAACGTTGCTCTTAAGTTCATTAAAAACAGCGCAAGCACGATACAGATAAAGATAAATGCTAATACCAAAGCATTTACAACTGTATTGACAGCCTGTTCGATTAAATCAGCTTGATCATAAAAAGGTTCAAAGCTAACACCCTTTGGCAGCGCTTGGTTAATGAGTGGAATTCGAGCATTAATTCCATCAATGGTTGCTTTAGTATTTGATCCCATACGTTTAAGTACAATACCTGATACTACTTCCCCTAAGTTTTCAACTTTTCCATCAGCGGTTTTCCGTGTCATGGTGACAGCGCCTTGACGAATGTCACTGCCAATTTCAACGTTAGCAATATCAGAGACAGTGACAACTGTACCTTCTACTGTTTTAACAGGTACTTGTTTAATATTGCCAATACCTGCTTCACCACTTTCAAACCAGCCTGTACCTCTTATAACAAGCTGTTCTTGCCCACGATTCATATACCAGCCACCCACATTGGTATTATTGCTTTCTAGGGCTTTAACGATATCTTCTTGGGTTAACCCATAAGCTAATAACTTAGAAGGATCGACATTCACTTGGTACTGCTTCACATCACCACCAAAAGATAAAACATCCGTAACGCCATCAACAGGCATTAGCAGTAGTTTGATAATCCAGTCATTAAGACTTCTAAGTGCCATTGCGTCATAACCAGCCTCTTTATCAGACACTAATAGATATTGAAATACCTGACCTAAACCAGAAGTATTTGGTCCCATTTCGGGTGTGCCAACACCTTCTGGTATTAGTTCTTTGGCTGCTTGCAAGCGTTCAAAAACCAATTGCCGAGCAAAATAGATGTCGGTGCCTTCTTTGAAGACAACGGTTACACCCGATAAACCGGTCTTTGAAATAGAGCGAACCTGCTCTACATCAGGTAAAGCATACATTACTGCTTCAATTGGGTAGGTAATAAGCTGTTCAACTTCTTCAGCAGCAAGACCAGGTGCTTCAGTATTTACAGCAACTTGAACATTGGTTACATCAGGGAAAGCATCTAAGTTTAATTTTGGGATAACTAACGTTGCCCCAATAATGGTGGCAACAAGCGCAATCAGTATTAGCAGTCTATTGTTAACAGACCAATCTATAATTCGATTAAACATCATAGCGCTCCTAGTGGTTATGCGGATCAAATCCGCCTTTAGCTATTTCTGAGGCGACAAAAAATGCGCCCTTGGTAACCACACGAGTACCACTTTCTAAGCCAGAAATTTCTCTAAACTCTCCTAAAGAACGGCCTAATTCAACTTCTACAGCTTTAAACTCACCAGGGTGATCTTCTACAAATACAGTCCAGTCACCATCCGCGCTTCTAATTAAGGCATCTTCAGGAACTGCTAATATTTTATGCTGAGTTTTAAATTGAAATAAGACTTTTACAAACATGCCAGAATGAAGTTTATGCTCTTTATTATTCACCGATAATCTAATGATCCGAGTTCTCGTGGTGGGATCTATGGTGTGGGCTTCCTGAATCACTTTTGCTTGGTAATTCTCACCATTAAAGACAACAAGTGCAGGAGAATTAATGGCTAAATTGAGTTTTTTATTCGGTGATACTTTTGCTTCAATCCACAGCTGCTTTTCATCAGCTAAAAGCATAATCGTATCACCCGCATTAACACCTTGTCCTTGTATGAAATCATCCTGTAAGACAACTCCTTCTCTGTGTGCTGTTAATGAATACTGCCCAAATGCCGTAACATCTTTATTTGAAATCTCAGCGATAGCCTGCTTTGTTAAACCAAAAGCGATTAATTTACCATAAGAAGCATTAAATGCCGTTTGGGCTTGCAGTAAGCGACTTTCACTGACGGTGTTTTTACCTAGCTTTTTAATTCGCTGCCACTCTGTTGATGCAACGAGGTAATCTGCTTGTGCTTGCGCAACAGCTTCACTAAATAAGGTCACTAACTTTTGACCTTCTTCAACATGCTCACCTAGGGTGGCGTGTCTATTTATAACAACGGACTCTGTGCGAGGTGATACCACATAACTCTTGTACCCATTCGCTTTAACCTCTCCAGGTGCATAAATTGTACTGAATTGATATCCAGGTATTATTGTTGATACTTGGATGTTTGCCAGTGACATTTTTTTGGGGCTGAGGGTAATACCTTCTTCATGTTCTTCTTCAGCGGCATTACTTTCATTGCCGTGATCATGATCGTCATGTTCATCATGTCGCTCAGAAGAGTCTTCCGAGTGGTCACTATGTTCTACACCTTCTTCAGAGTGTTCACCTTCGTGATGCTCTTCTGTACCATGATTTTTACTGTCATGGTCGTGGTTGTGTTCATTATCCCCATGTTCGGCATGCACCTTTTCAGTGGTACTTGTATCAAGTGATTGAGCGTACAGGTCATTGCTTATAGCTCCACTTAAAAAAAGTCCACTAATTATCATTACTGATATCTTTTTGCTTAATAATGTATTCATGTTAATACCTATAAATTTTGGATATTAAGATTTAACTGGCAGTGATGCCTGTTTAAATCTCAAACTTAGATAATTGTCCGATACTCCAAATGAAGGATATTTCGGAAAGTCTAAAATCTTTTTCTAGTTGAATGCCTGAATGCAGCCCTTCAGCTTGTTGGCTCAAGGCTAATAAATAATCTGCTGTGTTAATATCACCAGCCTCCCATCGAGCGTTTATCAGCTTTGTACTCTTCTCAACTCGTTTTTGAATAAGCTGCTTCCATCGCTGATAATA
The DNA here is from genome assembly GCF_053470345.1 of Thalassotalea agariperforans. Lineage (NCBI taxonomy): Bacteria > Pseudomonadati > Pseudomonadota > Gammaproteobacteria > Alteromonadales > Colwelliaceae > Thalassotalea > Thalassotalea agariperforans. Next base: position 95,725 of record NZ_JBQMWH010000005.1, read on the forward strand.
TTTCTGACTAATAAGAAGCGACTCATAGTTAGCTTGAGCTTCAAAAGACTGCTTCCGATATACAGAGCGAAAATTTGCTTCGGCAGCAATTGACTTTGAGTAGGCGGCATTGGTCGCATCTGAATAGTTATTTCGGATGTTTAAAGGGATTGAGAAGGTTAAGCCGACCGCACTTTCACCACCATCTTGTCCTGCACTCACCCCAAAAGAGGGGTTAGATTTATACTCTATAGTGGTTAATTCTGCTTTGGCTTGTTGCGCTTTCCATTGCGCTTTTGCTAGCTGCACAATTGGATGTTGCTCAACCCACTGAGCTTGATACTCATAGCTTGTTAAGCCAAATTCATATGAAGCTTTATTGGCAAATTCAGGTGTCCAATCAGGCAATAACTCACGTACCTTTAATTCAGCATTTTTGAGCTCAATTTGGTCGTTTGCTATTTCACTAAAAACTTGTGAAAGGTTTAAGTAAACTAGCTCAGTATCTAAAGGCTCAAGTAATCCGGCTGCTTGCTTTTCTTCTGTAATACTCAGTAAAGTTTGCAGTTGTTTTTCTCTCTCAATAGATAGTTGTGCTGTCTCCTTTGCACTTTTCCATATGGCTAAAGCTGTTAATACATCTGCTTTTTTTGAATCAAGCAATACTAATAATTGCTGTTCACTCGCATACACACCGATTTCACCTAGTGATGTATTGGTAGCTCTTTTATCCCAAAAATCGATTGTTTGCGATATACCGATAGAGTAATTATTGAAATTTCCGTTTCTCTCATAACTCGCTTCTAGTTCAGGGTTATAGACGGCTTTAGTTAAGTTCTTAGCCTCAAAGTTACTTGCTTTTAATAAGGCTTTAGCCTCGATAACTTCAGGATCTTTATTTACTTGGGCATCAAGCCACGAAATAGCTTTCTGCTTGCTGTAAGCGGGGGTTGAAATACTTACAGCTAAGCAAAAAGACAGGAGCACACCTGTATTTTTAATATATTTATACATAAGACTTCTTAATTTTTTTAATTAATATCAGCCAAATTCATCTTTATTGGTATGAATTGGCGGTAAAAAGAATTAAATAAAATAAGAAATAGGAGGACGCAAAATAGCGTCTAGTAATGCTTTAGATTGTACAAACTGATATGGAGTTTTGTTAAGTTCGAATGGCGAGGTTGCAGTATTACTTTTATTAAAGACAATCCATGATAAATGACTTCCATTACAATGCCCGCAATGGTGACAGTCTTTAATATCATGTTCCGCTTCTTCTAAATTATCATTTGAATGATGGAAATCACTTTTGTGATCATGTTGGGTTTGTATGTGCTCTATATCTAATTGGTGACTTTGTGATGTTGCGGAGACAACGGCAGTTAGTGACTGTAAAACAATCGAAACTAATAAAAGCATTTTAAGTACAACTGAAAATTTCAATTTAACCACCGAATAAAATTTGAGTAATAAGAATAACAGAATGTAAATTTTTGAGCTAGCCATCAATATTCTTTATTGGCTCATCCCTACATAATTCATCAGGAAACTCAAATTCGATAGTTGTATGGGATAAATGATAACAACTTAATTTAATTGCAATATTACGTTTTAACGTCATCAGGTCTTCAATAGATAGTTTTTCCTTTAATTCTAAATGAACCGTTAATACATGGCTTTCTCCATCAAGCGACCAGAAGTGCATATGATGAATTCCTCTTATTTCGGCAAAACTAAGTAATGCATTTTTTATGTCACCTTGCGTCTCTTGTTCAGGTGTAGCCTGTAGAAATAATGCCAATGTAGTTTTAAGATTTTTTAAGACATTAAATAATATAAACAAAGTGAACCCCACTGATAGCAGAGGATCTAGTATGGGTAATTCCACAAAAAACAATACGATTGACACGATAAGTACGGCTACCCAGCCTAAAACATCTTCCAGTAAGTGCCAAGTTAGAACCTTTTCATTTAAGGTGTTGCCCGCTTTTAATTTAAAGACTGCATATCCGTTTACGGCTACTCCTAATATCGCTAAACCGAACATTCCTTCAACCATCGGCATTTCTGGCTCTGATAATCTTGGTATTGCTTCAATCAAAACCCAAATAGAACCGACGATTAATACAATACTATTAATCAAAGCGCCAAAAAGCGTTAAACGTCTGTAGCCATAACTAAACTTAGCAGACGGTTTCTTATCTGAAAAATGACTTAATATCCAAGCAAAGCCTATTGAAAGACTGTCACCAAGGTCGTGTACTGCATCAGCCATAATTGCTGTACTGTTAGTTAACCATCCACCAATAAATTCAATGATAGTAAAAGATACATTAAGAAAAAATGTCCAGCCAATTCGATTATTCTTATCGTCTGTATTAACATGATTGTGTAAATGGTTGTGATTATGCATTGATTTACCTTTAGAGTTTATTGTTTCGGATCTTAACTACATTTCTATTAATCAAATGACGGATAACTTTTCGATATAAGCAGCGTTTTAATCCAGACAGATTAGTACCCTTTTCTTGATAGAATTCATCGGGTGAATCGTAAATACCAAAGTCATCATGAATTCCTTCTTTTTGGATATAAGTATCTTGCCCTTGCCACTCAGTATTAGGTGATGATAAACATTGTGTGGCAACACCATAACCACAGAACTCATTTTTAATTTGGCTAAATTTAATCTGTAAAGCGTTTAAGTATTGACGATCTAGAATAAACCCTTCTAAATTTACCCAACGTCCATTAAAATAAACTTCAACCCAACTATGTATAATATATTTAGGTGCTAACCAAAAAACATAGGCCGGAATAGCTCCTTTTTGTAACTGTTGTTCAATAGTAAACCCATGAAATCGACACTTAATTCCTAAACCTCTTAATAGCGCCATCAACAAATTGCTTTTGGTATTACATTGCCCATAACCATCTGCAAGTACCTCACTTGCAGGAATATCATCACTGTTGTTGTAGCCAAATTTAATTTCATCTTTAACGAAATCGTAAGCAGCACCAATTTTGTTAAACTCATCTAGCTCTTGCCAGCAGCGTCCTGAAATTAATGATTGTATTTCAGGATGATCAAAGTTAAGGATATTTGTACGTATCAATAGTTTTTCTTTCATAATAAAAACGTTATTTTGAACAACATGATGTTGATTTTTCATCTTTACTTTTTTGAACGCATGGCGACTTAGTTGCTGCTAATTCTTGTTTAGCATCAACTAATATCCTATAAGCCCCACGAAGAATTAATGCGGAAATGATGCTACCAATAACAATATCAGGCCAACGTTGCTGAAGCACCATGACCAAGACACCTGCGATAACAACACCAAGGTTTGCAATAACGTCATTAGCGGAAAATATCCAACTAGCTCGCATGTGTACTTCGTCATTATTGTGTTTACGAATTAAAATTAAGCAAATGATGTTAGCGACTAAAGCAACCATACCAACACTAATCATAAACCAGGAATGAGGCTCGCTTTCTCCGAATAACCGTCGTGCAATATCAAGCAAAATCAGTACACCTAGTATCAATTGAAAATAACCGCTTACTAAAGCTGCATTTGCTTTGTGTTGAATTGACTTACCTACTGCATATAAGGCAATTGCGTAGACAATAGCATCAGCTAACATATCTAAAGAATCGGCGATAAGCGCGGTTGATTCCGACAACCAACCAAAACCAATCTCAAAGACAAACATCACCGAGTTAATCGCTAACAACCAATAAAGTACCGTTTTTTGTTGGTTATTTTTTAATTCAACTTCGCATCCACAACCACTCATTTTTTTAACTCCTACCTACTTGTATATAATAACTATAAAACCTATAGTAACTATAGAGTCAAGCAATTAAGTGATTGTATGAAAATAGGTGAACTGTCGAAGGTTTCAGGCGCTTCAATACAAACGATCAGATACTATGAACGTGAAGGTTTAGTATCTGCGCCTGAAAGAACGGAAGGAAATTTTAGGTTCTATAATTCAAAATCAATAAAAGAATTAGAGTTTGTAAAACACTGCCGAAGCCTTGATATATCATTAGCTGATATTAAACGCCTAATTGAACTCAAAAATAAACCCGAAGAAAGTTGCTCCAGTGTTAATGCCCTGATTAATCGACAATTAATGTTAGTTAATCAACGAATGAAAGAATTAAAAGCATTAAGAAAGGAACTTCAGAACATGGCAAAATCATGTCCAAGCGACAATACTGTCGATGCTTGTAATATTATGAAATCACTTGATGGTTAAATTTCGATTGTGGTATTGAAATGCAACGCCCAGACTGAATAAAGTTATATATAAGCTTAAACGGCCAAGAAAAGTTATTGATTTGGGATAAAAACACTTTGAATCTATCATAGCCTCACAAATATATATGGCCGCTTTAAGCTCTGAGTTGTCGTTAGATGATGATTATTCTTTAAGGCAACAGCTAGCCAATAGTCGACATTGGCTTTTTGTGAATTCATGTTCAAACTCATGACAATTTCAACCAAATTTTACTGCTTGTTTGTGGGACTGGTTTAAGTTCACTGCGGTCGTTGAAATTATTGTTGATTGCCTGATAATAATAAAGTGTACCTGATCCCACTTAATATAAAGACCTATTTGATAATAAAAGTGTATTTCCGTGAAACCCATCCTGTCACCGACATATTATCACTATCGTACTCTACAAATAGCCAAGACTTATTTGATTTATCAAGAACTTCAACAAGAGAACCTATTTTTAATTTTGTAATTACTTCCCCTTTCATCGATGGCAGCTTGCGTATATATAAATTATCTCCTGATATTACTCTATAATCTTGTAATGCTGACTTATCAAAGTTTTTTGCTTTTCGAATTAATGATTTAACTTCTTGTTTATTTGTTGCTTGTTTCAGTTCGTTTTGTGCCGATATATAGTTTTCATATACATATGAAGAAACTAGGTTTAGAAACACTGTAAAAAACGCCATTAGTAATATGTTAGCTATTTTGCTTTCTAAAGCACTCAGAAATAACTCATAAAAGCCGTTAAGAATTATCGGGTTAGAATTTTCACCTTTACATTGATCTTCAATAGAAATAGATTCTGCAATTAATGGCTCTAGCCCACTAAACTTATCTAGTTGGACCCCTTGTTTGGATAGGTGTTCTTTAATATCTATAACATTCGAAATTCCGTGACTTTGTGTTTTTAAAATTTCACGAACATCATTAATTCTCTCCAGAGCTTGTTTTTGCTCTTTATACATTTCAGCAATAGATTGAAAGCCTGTCATCGAAGTGATTTGTTCTGACAGTTTTATGGCTGAGTTAGAATTGAATACCTTCATCTGCTCTTGCGCTAGTTTTAAAGCAGGACTGGTATCGTATGCCTTCATTTGCGCTTGCATTTGTTTCAAAGCAGAACTGGTATCGTATGCCTTCATTTGCGCTTGCATTTGTTTCAAAGCAGGACTGGTATCGTATACCTTCATTTGCGCTTGCATTTGTTTCAATGCGGGATTGGTATCAAATACCTTCATTTGTGCTTGCATTTGTTTCAATGCGGGATTGGTATCAAATACCTTCATTTGCGCTTGCATTTGTTTCAAAGCAGAACTGGTATCGTATGCCTTCATTTGTGCTTGCATTTGTTTCAATGCGGGATTGGTATCAAATAGCTTCATTTTCGCTTGCATTTGTTTCAATGCGGGATTGGTATCAAATACCTTCATTTGCGCTTGCATTTGTTTCAAAGCAGGGCTGATTTCGTATGCCTTTATTTGTGCCTGCATTTGTTTCAAAGCAGGGCTGATATCGTATGCCTTTATTTGTGCTTGTGCGAGTTCTATGGCTGACTTTTTTTCAATACCTAATTCTTTTTTTTTATTTTTTTTGGATGTCATTTATAGGCTCGCAATTAAAACTAGTTATTCCCTTATATAACAAGGTTTATATCATATTTTGAAGTAATTAATACTTTCAAATTGAGATAAAAACCTTGAATACAGATAACCAGCAATGGCTTTAATGGGAATAAAAGGGTGGTTTTAAAAAAACCTCGTTGAGGTAACTTATCGCTACCTCAATGAGTAAAGCTAATTCACACGCTATTTAACGCTTCAACTTTCGTATAAAGCTGATATAAATGTTGCGCTGACATATCTAATATAGGCTCATACATAAAGGAATTTAAGTGTATGTTTTCAGGCGTCATAAGATTTACCTGGTCTAAAATTTCAATGGATGTCGTCTCTGCACCAAAATCATTTATAAAGCGTTCAAATAAAGCATTAGTTTGATTTTTAGTGATACTGCCATAAAAATCTTGGTCATTAATTTTTTGAATCATAAACTCTTCTGCATGAAGCCTTATTGCAATAGATATAATAATTTTATCTTCAAGCTCTGCCTTATCGTTATTAGCTACAACTATCTCATTACTTACTTCAAACAGCTTATTTTTAATAGAATCTTGCCCATCAGGCAGTATTACTTCAGATTTATCCGCAAATACCCCTCTATATACCAACTGCAAGTCAGATAACAATAGATCACCAGTTTCAGGCTTCATATGAAGTAAAGCTGTCAATTTATTATATTGTTCTTCTCCCCCACAATACTCTGCTAAATTACGAGCAAATGGAATACAAGCCAGCACACACTTAATGTCTACAGATAACTGAGACTTCCAAAAAGTAAGGACATCTCGTTGGTAGCGCTCCTGCTCAAGAAGTATTTCTGTATCCGTTTTTAATGCAAATAAACGCTTAGCGCCATAAATGCCTATTCGACTACAAATTGTTCTATGAAAATCAAAGTTATGAGTTAAAAATAGAATCTTAAAATTTGGTCTTTCGGATAACTCTTTTAAGTATTCTATTATTGAGTATTTATTTTTGTAATCAAAAGAATCTGCAATATCATCAATGACAAATAAAACGTCACCTTCTTGTCGTTTCCTTACTTCAATTTCGAACAATAAATTAAGTATATATAAAGCACGTCGTTCTCCTTGACTAAGAACATCCATTAAGATTGCTTTACCAACATTTTTAACGTCTCTTCCGTCATCAAAGTCAAAGCTAATTGTTGGTGTAGCACTATTAAGAATTACATCTTCTTGATTCTTAACACTTAGGCTAAAAGGAACATTAAAACGTTTATTAAACACTTTAACTACTTCTTCCCAAGTCGTTTGTTCTTCTTTTGCTTTTTGAGTAATATCTAAAATCAGCTTTTTATTTGTGTCGTATATCTCAACGAGTTCGTTCGACATCCCTTTGTGCTGTTGTAGATAAGCTAACCACAACTTGTTCTGCAATGTTTTATAATCAGCCAATTCAGGCAATAACCATTTATGTTCGGTTAAGTAATCTCTTAGTTTTTTAGTATCAACATTACTTAATTTTTTATCTATTGCTGCAAACTTCTTTGCCAAGCCAGCATCACTTAGGACTTTAGCTTGCTCACCATCAATTAGCTGTTGTAACTCTTTATGAGTAAAAACCTCTTGTTTATTTCCATCTAGAGTCAAATTGACAGTATGTTTAGCACCAAAAAAACCAGTGTCATTAAGACTTTTTGAAATGCTATTAGCACTTTGATGGTTAAATGATTTTGAAAGAATTGGGGACTTATCAACTAGGTTTTCATATGTTTCAATATATTCATTAAGTTCTTTACTGAGATTACCTGAACTTATCAATTGCAAAGCTTTTTCATTAAACAGCTCGTTATAACTGATGTCAGATAATTGTGAAAAATCATCTTTTTGCTGATTTAATTCAGAAATCAAATCATAAAACTCCTTTTCACTTCTACCGAAACAATTACATAGCACTGATTCAACACTTTCCTTTCTTCCAGATATACCAGAGCTAGCCTTTAGGCTTTTTACAAACTCTACCCTCTTGCTTTGTATCTTTTTTAGGGCGTCGTCGTACTGTTGTTTTAAGGTGTCATTTACTAATAAAAGTGAAACTTGCTCCGAAGAGTAGCTTTCTTGATATGGTTTAATTACAAAAACATCGGCACTATCAATTGATCTACCATCTGACAACACATCACGTTTGGTGGCTCTTTCAGGAAAAATAACATCCTTACTTTCAGTTTTTGTAGCTATATCATCAAAGGTTCGAGCTAAAGAGCTTTTCATAAATCCATTTGGAGCATAGATAGAATAAACGCCTTTGCTCCTATGATTTACTGCGAGGTCAAATTCGAAATTTAGTTTACCTATTCCATAACAATTTTCTAAGGCTATATTTAGCTTGTCCATTTTTACTCCTGTTAATCTCGATTGACGAAAATAATAAAAAAGCGATTATCATATTACATCAGGGTATGAATATATTATTCAAGTGCAATCTAAGTTTTAAGTCACTTAGTTTGATCTGTATAAGGTTTTTATTAGAGGAGTTATTAAAGTGTACCTGTGGGGGCAGGTTCGTTAGAACGTCAGCAATGTTGTTTACTTCATTAACGTCTGATATTTTGAATTCATTTAAGTCTAATTTGTCGGTTCACTTGTCGTTAGATAATCTTAGGCTAATGTCCGTTCGTATCTAAGCGGACATTAGCTTCTTTATTTCTCGACAAATATTCCATAATTTTCACTAAATGATATACTGCTCAAATATACAGTGTTTTTTGTTTGGCGCTTTTATGAAAGTTATTCCTATTTATATTGAAGCCGGTATTTCTGGTTTTGAATCGCCTGCGGCAGAATATAAAGAGCTTGGCTTGTCACTCGACCAGTTATTAATTACTAAACCTGACGCAACCTTCATTGGTGTTGCGAAAGGACAATCAATGGTAGAAGTTGGCATTTTTGATGGTGATTTACTCATTGTTAATCGAGCTGAGCAGGTTAGAGATGGTGATGTTGTCGTTGCTAGCTTTAACGGCTGCTTTACTTGTAAGCTTATTGATACCCAGCGCGCCCAGCTTATTTCTGCCTCTAAAACCCATAAAACAGTAAACATTACTGAAGGTGATGATTTTCAAATTGAAGGCGTGGTAACACGCTCTATTCGTTTACACCGTCAAGCCAGTGAGTTAATAGCATGTATGCGTTAGTTGATGCGGTTTCTTACTATGCGTCAGCTGAAAAGGTTTTTGACCCATCGATAAGAAACAAACCCGTAGTTGTTTTAACCAACAACGATGGTTGTGTTTGTGCCGTTTGCCCAATTGCTAAACAGCTTGGCATTCCTAAGTTTAAACCTTACTTTCAAATCAAATATTTTTTAGATAAACATCACGTCGTTGTTCGTTCATCCAACTACGAATTGTATGCAGATTTAAGCGATAGAATGATGAATGTTATAGGCCGCTTTTGTGATAACCAATATGTGTATTCGATTGATGAATCATTTCTCTATTTCGAAAACTATCATGCAATCATTAATGACTGGCACAGCTACGGACATAAAATTGTTGATACTGTTTGGCAAGAAACGCGTTTACCCGTTGGTGTTGGTTTTGGCCCAACCGCAACACTTGCCAAAGCGGCAAATCATGCAGCAAAAAAGTTATCAGGCTTTAATGGTGTTGCGGTTATTGATACTGATAAATCAAGACAAGATATTCTTAAACGCATGTCAGTTACCGATGTTTGGGGCATAGGTAACAGGCTAGGTAAAAAGCTTAATTTACTTGGCATTAAAAACGCTTGGCAATTAGCGAACCAAAATCCGAAAGCGATGCGTAGCCAATTTGGTGTTGTCGTTGAGCGCACGGTTAATGAGCTAAATGGTATTAGCGCGTTATCGTGGGATGATGTAAAACAGCCGAAGAAAGAAATATTTTCAACTCGAAGTTTTGGCCAGCGAATTACCGACATTGATTCATTAAGAGCAGCGCTTGTTACTCATAGCAGTGTTGTTGCTCGAAAATTAAGAAAACAAACATCACTTGTTAAGCGATTACTAATTTTTGCTGCCAGCTCACCTCATGATGACAACTACGTAAAACGCTCGTTTATTTACACCTTTCCTTTAGGTACTGATAACTCATTAACCATGGCAAATGCGGTGTCAGCCATGGTGCCACATCTTTTTCAAGTAGGCGTACAGTATTATCGTTGTGGTGTTGGCGCTATTGAATTACATGACCAAGCCTTTACCCAGTATGATTTATTTGAAACACAAAAAGAATCACCTGAATTAATGTTCATGTTAGATAAAATCAACCATCGTTATGGCGCTGATACGTTAAAAATAGCAACCGAAGGTAAAGCAGAAAAATGGCAAATGCGAAGAGCATTCTTATCGCCAAGTTATACAAGCAAGTGGTCTGATATACCAAAAATAAACTGTTGAGGTAAATATGTGTGGTCGATTTAGTGTAGACAATGGGTTAACGCCAATAGTTAGCGAACTATTTAATACAAATTACAGCGTAGAAACTAACGATAATTTAAGTCCAAGCCAATCAGTTGCGACTATTGTTAAAACTAACTCAAACTATCAGCAAGTAAATGCCTTATGGGGAATTAAGCCGAGTTGGTCTAAAAAACTCATTATTAATGCTCAAGCTGAAAGCGTGGCAACTAAACCTACATTTAGGCAAGCTTTTCAAAGTCAAAGGTGCTTAGTACCTTGTAATGGTTGGTTTGAATGGCGCTTAGAAAATGGCAAAAAAGTAAAATACTTCTTTGAGCATGCCAATAAAATGCCTTTGTATATGGCCGGCATATTATTTCAACATGAGCATACCGAACTAGTCACCTTAACTACTCAGCCTAATGAAAAGTGCGCTCAATACCACAAAAGAATGCCCGCGTTGGTGTTAGCAAAAGATAAAGACTATTGGTTTAATTCCTCACCCTTGGATCTTGAACCATTACTACAACACGTGGAGGATAGGGTTATTAACATTGAGAAAAAATAAATTTAATTAGAACAACATATTTGTAGAGGTTAATACTGATAAAAGTGATTCTAAACATAATTACATGTTTTATAAAAATTCAGTATCTGCAATTATATTCAAAATAGCCAAACAACTTCATCCTTACATTAGAGTTAATATAATTTCATAAGCTTTCGCAGCCATTTCTTCAAATATGGCAATAGTAACGCCCCAACACCAAAACTTATCACTAAACCTATTAAGGCTATTTGAAAATTTGTCATTAATTTTCCTTTATAAAAAGGGCAAGAACGAAACGCCCCTGCCCTATAGATGATAGTCTAGCTGAAACTAGCTATTAGCAACATCTTTGAGTTCTTGGATAATTCTACTTGAAAAATCTTCTCTAAAATTACTGTCACCATTTCCTTGAACACGTACAGGGTAGCTAATTCTGTATTCAACTTTCGATTTCCCCCGATATAAAAACACATTTAACGACACCTTAGCGTTAACACCATTTAAATGAAGTGAAAAATTGTTTTTATAGGTTCTATCATGTTGACCATTGTTATCATTTTCACGATAACGAAATTTTCGTTCGAAGTTCGTTTGAACCGAGGCTGGGTCAAAATCTACATTAAACTCCCCTGACTTCACTATATCTTGTCTAAGCAGTGGTGCTGGTGCTTTTATAATTCTTTCCAATAATACAGCCAATTTTGCATCGCTCAGTAATGGCGATATAGGAACGAATGGCCCCATCCCCTGTTTAAGCTCAACTTTACTTGCCGGTTTCATGCTCACAGTGATAGTCGAATCATTTTCCGTCAACACATAAGGTAATGCCGTTGCTAACGTTGTTTTATAAACGTTGCCCGTTGAATAGTTCTCTTGGTTGACGTAGGTAAGAAGAATATTTTCTTCTGTTGATGCCACCTCAGTCCCCCATGATTCAAGCCCACCTCTTGAACACAAGCGAAAGCCACAATTACCATAACCTGCATATTGGCGAATATGCGATTCGAGTAATGTTCGTATATTCTCTTTGGTGGTAACAGATACACCATCCCCTGGCAGCTTTTTATAAACATACGTGGCACTGGTATTGGTCGGCGTTAATTGAATGGTTCTATCTTCCGCTGTCATTTTACACGCAGACACCATTGCAACTAGCGCACTCACAACCACGATATTCGTTAACTTCATTGATCACATTCCTTATTTAAAGATAAATTGATACCGGATAAAACACTGAAATAAAACTTAATATCCGATAATCGGATATAATAAGTATTAATATAGTCTTTGCAACCATGAAAACTATATTTGATGCAAATTACCGTAAATTAATTGGTTGGCTGATCGCTGAGCGCAAGTTCAAAAACCTCACACAAAGCCAAGTGGCCGAGAAACTGGGCTATCCACACCAAAGTTACATCTCTAAAATTGAAAGTTTCGAGCGTAAACTTGATGTGGCTGAGTATGTAAAACTATGTCAGGTGTTAGACGTTAACCCGCATGAAGGTATTGATATATTACTCAAACCAGCCTCACGGCATTTTTAAACGACTTCGTTTTTAAAACCACCGATAAAACAGCAAGGCATACAGCGTTTTAAAACAATGCTTGCCGTTGTTTTTCTCTTGAAATTGACTGTAGCGGACAAGCCCCCAACAGAACTTCATGAGGAGCAATAGATAACATGCATCAATAAACGGGGTATTAATGTAAACCTTAAGCACAAAATAAATAACACTCACTACGACCATGATAACGGTTAGTTGATTGACGATGCGTTTTTCTTCTTTAGTCAGCTCTTTGTTCATAATATCCTCCCTAAAAGTCATCCATACCGACATCACTACTAAAGCCATCATCCCAAGACATATGGCTCGACAAGTCATTAATATCGTCAAAAAGTGAGCTAAAAGGCGTTATCGATGAAACTTGGTTGGTATCATCAAGGGTGCTTGTACCGTAAAGATTTCCGCCGACATCGACCATTGAATTGTTTATACAGGGTAAACCGGTTGCCGGATTTATTTGGAGAATATCCTGGTCATCAAGGTGGATTGTTTCGGGGGTGTTATCATCCATAAAACCTACGGGCAATAAATCAGGCGCAGCCTGTAGATGATGAGCATATTGCTCAGATGACCGCTGATGAGCGTGCCCTTTACCGTGTATTGATGAGGTTTTAGCCTGGCGTTTTTTTGCAAGTAATTGCTTTTGGCGACGTTCGGCTTGTTTCGCTTTCACAAACTGCGCTCGAGCATACCCTTGCTGTGTTGGTTTTTTAATTACCGCCGGTAGTCGAGATTGGCTGTTACGTTGTGCCCGAGTTAATGTGGGCTGTTTGTTAGGTGATGTTTGATATCTGTCACTATCATCGTAAACAGGCACGGTAATATCACAAAACCCTTCGAGGCTGACAAGTGTTGAAGACATGAGTAACTCCTTTTTTTTAGTGGGTATTTTCAACGTTGTCTCGAATACCTTAATGAAAAAAAGTCACATTACAAACCTTAAATAATTTTTTTACAGCATGATAGGCTGCTGCCTTGGGGCATCAGTAGGTTATTCCTAATTGTCGATAATGTATGTCTTTTCGGGCTTTTTTCTTTAGGCTATCTCTTAAACAACACCTAATTGGCATTATCACCAGACAAGACAGCGTGATAAAGCAACGCGTAAAAAACGCCTTTTTATACCATAAAAAGGCAAAAAATAGCGTCTTTGCAAAAGACCAATAAGCGCGGAAGAAAAAACAGCATGAAATGCTTTTTTTTCGAGAGCAGCGCAAATGTGCAGACAGGTCTGTACCACCGTATTTTTATTTCACCTTGGTGAAACGGGTGTGTTGATTGGCACAATCAAGACGCTCGCCCTTTTATTTCGTCAGAAATAATAGCAACTGAAAAAGGCAAATAAAGATGGCACATCTTGCCTTGTCAGGCGCGGGGAAAAATGCGGTGGTACAGAGCGTAGCGATGGACATTTGCGCTGAGCGGATAACGCTAAAAGGCGCAGCCTGAAAAGACAACGCATTACGTAGTAATACCAGCGTTGGCGTGCGTTATCCGCTCATTAGGTGGCCGGCGAAGTCGGCTACCTAACCACCAACGGTGGCTATTTATTTAGCCATAACATGGCTAAATTCATCACAAGCTGCCAATCACACGATATCTCTACTTATCTTGCCATGAACGCGTCAATAAAAACGGAAGACTCTCATTAAGCGATAAAGTTTGCCCAAGGCAGACTTACCTAATAGTTCATTTACTTTAAAACATTTACCTTAAAATAATCAAGGAGCAAACATGAGTGAACTATCTCATCAATATCAGCGCTATTTTGACATTAACATGCGTTACACCAAAGGCTCGAGCAACCTTCAAACCTCACATTATCGTCAACGGCTAACCTGTTTAATTACCGTCAGGTTTGGTTTTATCTCTCCGGTTATCATTCGCAAGCTTTACCAGATTAATCAACATCAGACCTTGCAGCATTTAAATCGATTAGTGACGCTTGGGTTATTACGCTTGGTCAGAACTCATCGCAGTATTGATGGCCGGATTTATGTGCCGAGTTATCAAGGGGTAAAATTGGCCGAAGAGATAATGGCCATGGAAATTTATTTTCGTTCAAATGCGAACCCTGCCATGCAAGTTAACCCAAACAATATCATGCATGATTCAATGAACATGTTTATCTTATTGCTAGGATTACATCATGAGGATAATGATGGCAACAAGGCCCCTTTTTGGACTGGTTTTATCACCGAGCCTGAATACCGAAAAATCGGCGCTAAACATTCACGGAACGTCGATGGTTTAGTGCAAGAAAATGATGGCACCATCACCGCCATTGAAATTGAACATTCTTTTAAAAATAAAACAACGCGCCAAGGCATTTTACTGAAATACCTACATGACCTTAAACAAGGCTATTATCACAAGGTATTTTTCATTTCTCATGAACAGCAGATATTAAAGGATGCCAAACGGTTAAACGAGCAGTTAATTGGCGAGTTATTAACGGTCTACAACAAAAAGACCAAGGCGCCTTTTTTAAGTAATTCAGAGGCAGAGCTACTGTCATCAGCACTTGTTTACCGAACTAAGTTTTGCCAGATATTAACAACCCATTTTTATCCTGACTCGAACCTTTAGATTATTTGCATAAAATGAAAAAAGCGCCCTAAAGGCGCTTAACATTATTTGTAAATGGTATAGATTATGATTTGTTATCGTAGCGTTTCATGACAACATTTCTCATTAGCCAGAAAACATCCGATAATAAATAAGCGCCAATCCCTAAATACAACAAATCCTGCCAGGTACAACCAACCGGTGGTATCACTTGGATTAATCCAAGCCCAATACTCACGCTGAGGAATAAACAAAACTTGGCTGTCGTTCTAAATACCCCCATTAAATCCTCGAGTATTACCTTAAGCAGTGTGATTTTTTTTGACCTCATGCAATCTCTCCTTTCATTGTGTCTTGCATGAATTAAGTAGGTTTATCAAAAGGAAATTGTCTGCTTAGTATTCTGTTTGGTGTAAACAACACCTGGGAAAAACTGAAAAAAAGACATAAAAAAGCAAGCCCTAAGGCTTGCTGATTGTTCGGGCTCAGATGCTGTCTACCATCTTTAATGTGACGACACTTTGTGGTGACATTAAAAACGCTACTACCTAGGTAGCTGTTCTCACTTAGCTTAACGGTATCGTTAAGTGCAGATACCTTAAATAAGATAAAAAGTATCAATTTTACGCTTTTCTAGGAAAAAGCATTAGCATTGTTAGAGCATGGCGTGCTGTTATCGCCCTACACTGATATATACGTTTCAATAAGGGAAATTATGTCGTTTTTATCAAAACATCTTAAAAAAACTCAATCGATTGGAAAATCTGACAAGAAAAACTAACCTTATTATTACAACACAATGGAATGTGACATAACAATGGCAGCCTTACCCAATAGAATTTCACTCAACGCATGGATAGCAGAGTATCAAGCGGAATGTTCAGTAATAAATTCAATCCATTTACTGAATGAAAAACAAAATAAGTTTTTTATTGCTGTTACCTGGAAAGAAAAAAACGATAAACACTTCAATTTGTTTAAACATCAAGAACAAGCGGAATTGGCTTTATTTTGCCAATTTATCGCTCGTACCAATCAACACTGGCATGCTCAGTTATCGCATTGGTTAAAAAAACCAATGGCGCCACTCAAGTTAACGTAACAAGTATTATGTTATCGGCTACGTTTAGCCTTTGCACAACGTGCAAGATAAAGTGAACCAAACACTAATACAGCTAGCGGAATAAGTAATAATAAGTTTTCCATATAATGCTCACCATCATAAATTGATTATTTAGTATAGCTGCCGCAAGTCATAAATTAAAATAAGAAAAAGCGACCTAACGGTCGCTTCAGTTTTAGCTTTTAGACGTTAAACATCTCTTATGTGTGTAAACCATCTTAATTCCGCCGCTTCAAAGTAACTAATGGGGTCTAGGCCAAAAATGGCTTCAAACTCATCGGAGAAATGTTCACAAAATCGTGTGATTTCATCAATATACATTAATAAAAAACCATACATTTCAATCCCTGAAAGATACCGTGAATCAAAGTCTGGATTTGCATCAAGCAAAGCCTTACTGATACTAATACCTAAAATCCGACCTACTTCATCGCGGTGTAAATATACATAATTAACATAGTTTAATGTAATACCTGTTTTATTATGTTCGACATCAGCAAGTAATAAAATAGTTGAGTCATCAACATCTTTCCAAATACTTTTGCTTTGCCGTTTATATTTACGAATAAATTGAGATTGTGTGTCCTTCATTTTTATTTACCTTGTTAATGTTGTCCTAACACTAAAAAGGCTCAGGAAAAGGTAATTTCAGCTGTTTATCATTTTCATCGTCAATTTTTTTATTGGAACAATCACCTAAACTATTCGATTCTTTTTCAATACTTTCTGCGTAAATAGCAGCCACTTCGCTTATTAATACGCTAAATATGCTCTTTAGCGCTTGTTGTACTTCTATTTTTTCGTCCGATACCGGCAATGTTTTTGTAAGAAGCGCATCATATTCAACGTCATCGAAACTGCCCCATTCATACTCTTTAGTGAAGGGGTCTATCGATTCCATTGCGCTATGCAGTGTTTCTAATAAATGTAAGCCATAGTTTAAAATGATCTTGGTTTTTATATCGTCTTCCATCGTTAACTTCCTTTAATAATTTAACCAAATATAGAAAGTAACGTGAGATGCAGATTATTTATCTTTATAACTCCATTGTAAGGAGCCAAAAATCTAATATGAAAGTGAATTAAACACTGTACGTCCCATTTTTTATTAATTGACCATTAAAAAAATTATTTTTTTTTGAAGTTTATAGTATTTCGTGTATTTGATTTGGTTAATAATAATAACAAGTCCTCGGAAGATGATTTTTTAAATTCAATTCTATTCAATAAAATTAAATATGTAGGAACTGTTAAATGATAACTGCTAATAATACAAAATTAGTTTTACCTAAAGGTTTTATGCTTGCTTTCATTACTGAGGATGGTGATGTCATACAAAAAGGGATTGACGTTGAAATAGAAATTTTTTCCAATATGCAAAAGACAGTTGTTGAACAACTATTCTCACAATCAAAACCAATTGAAGCTTAAATCTATCAGCTCAGATATGTATTTAGAAAGTCATATCTGAGCTTTATAGGCAAACTTATAGGGAATATAAAATAACAAAGATAGCTTACCTTTAAAATTTTCATGATTGTTAACCCTTGAACTATATTTTATAGAACAAAAACCCTAATCTTTATCCTTACATACCTGGTCTGATAAACTTTTATCGGCTCATAATCTCCCACTATAATATTGCAATTAATTTCTTCTTTTATCTCAAGAATACTTATGGCTTAAATAAAGCAAGAAATAGTTATTATGATATTAAATTAACTTAGCCTTACTACTCATAGTTGCAAACTATAATTATATGTCCATTACTTACCTTCTATATTGCTTTGACATTATATTTTAGATTTTTCAAGTGTATTTTTCTTGGTTTATAAGAGATAAAAATTAAGAAAATATTTTTTTTTCATGTTTATAGTTTTTTGTGTATTTAATTTGATTAATAATATCATCAAGTCCTGAAGAGATGATTTGACACGCTGAATTCAACTCTTCTTTATAAAATTAAAGATGTAGGAACTGTTAAAATGATAATCGATCAAAATACAAAACTAGTTTTACCAAAAGGTATAATGGTTGCTTTAATTACCGAAGACGGTGACATATTAAAAAAAGGCACCGAGATCGAATTGGAGATTTTTTCCGCTATTCAAAAAGAAGTTTTTTCACAAGTTTTTTCAGGCTCAGTCACCAATTAATTCAAGATCAAAGCCTTTAATTAAGTCGCCCGTGTATTTATCAATTCGTATAGTTCTTATAAGACCGTTATGAAACTTCAATGATAAATCAACATAATTAGAAGAATTACTTTGCAATAATTCATCTCGATGCATAGCTATAGTTTTAGCTATGCCTTCAAGTGCTGGGGGAACAATTGGGTGCAAAGAGATGGACTCGAATGTATCTTTAACTAATAACCTGATCGTTAACCTTTCTTCACTTGTTAACTCATTCAGGTTATTAGTTAAGTTTTGCCATTTAGCTATAATTTCATCGCTATAAACATTTGTTACTTTTAATAACTTATTTTTATTTTCATCAATTAACTTATCGACTTCCTCCAACTCACCCTCCAATTGAGCTATTTTAGTAACAATAGTCTTAGTTTTGCTTTCTAATCCCATAATCGCACTAATAAGGTTGTCAATCTTAGTTTCAATTGTCCGTTTACGATCTAACAACTTCCTTTCTTTAGCTTTTATGTTTGATTGTTCATTATTTTCAGTCAGAATTCTTGTTAAATTAATTTTATCTTTGCAATACTTGACGATTGCAGTTTCTATAGCAATTACTTGAATTGTTTTCTTGTTGTTACAATTATTGTTTCTTCTAGCTTCTACACATCCATAACGTTTATGACTTTCAGGGATATCTTCAAGCTTTTTATTTCTTTGTACTACATGAGTTCCGACTGATTTACCACAATTCCCACATTTAAACACATTGATACCGGAACATATACCAACAAACTTTTGTGAATATTTTATGGCCCCTCGTTTTCTAGAATCGGTTATTAATAAATCAAACTCATCGTGAGTAATAAGTTGAGGATAATAATCAGATAATACATAATCGATTTCTCCTACCCGCACATTGAGCTCACCAATCAAAGTTCGACGCTTGACTTCTTTGTATACATTTGCGCCAGTATGATGTGTGGTTTTAGGACCAAACTCTTCATTTAATTTTTCAGCAATTTTTAAGCCTCCAAACCCTTTTTTAAATAATTCAATTTTCCTAAGCATTATTTGCTTTTCACGCTCTTTAAAAACAAATTTTTTATTTACTTTGTCCCATTGAACCCAATTTGGAGCCTTCCCACTACTCACTCTAATTCCGCGTTTACCAGCATTCCAATCGTCACATTGCTGTTTCAATACGTCCCTTACGCGCCTAGATTTTGTATCGCTCTCTTCATGTGCTCGAATAAAAATCGTCAGCATTCCAAATAATTCAAAAGGGCTTTTATCCAGTAATTCTTTGTTATATTCCTTATTATCTAATGCTGTAATCACAGTAATTCCAGCATTAATTATTTGGGTCATTATACTAGCGCAATCTGTAATGCCTTTTCTCGATACCCTATCCAAACTTTCAATTAGGAGTATAGATCCTGTAGGAACATTCCCTTCTTCTACCGCCTTCAAAAATAGACCAAAAGCTCCCTTGCTAATATTTGCGCCATGGTATGCACTAAGTCCCAAATCTCTCATAGAAAGTGACTCATCCAGTTGCAAGCCTCTTTCTTCTGCTACTGATTTCGCATAACTTAATTGTCGCTTTAACGAATGCCCTTTAGCTTGTTCTGGCGTAGAAAATCTAACATAACTATATAACAATGGTTTTTCAGACATAATTATCCTGGATTGATTATTAATATTTATTTGTTATACTAACCAAGTCTACCTTAATTGTAAATGGGCTGGCCGACCATAGCGGTAGATACCCATATCGACCGAGTATCAAATCGCACCAAGTTTGCCCCTGGCAAGAACGTTAAAGAAGTAGAAGAAAAACTACTAAAAGTGGTACCAGCTGAATTTAAAGTGGATGTTCACCATTGGTTAATTCTTCATGGCCGTTATACTTGTGTTGCGCGCAAACCTAAATGTGGTTCATGTATTATTGAAGATTTATGTGAATACAAAGATAAAACAGATTAACAGCGGGATAATTAACCTGAACTCGGTTTAATGGGGTTTGCAATAGTCTGATTTATAATAAATAATTTTAAAATTCACCTACTTGTTTTGTTGCACTTAGTTTATCTTAGACTCAATGATGAAATTTAAGTGGATATCAAGGCGTTTTTTCGCACTAATAGCCAGCTATTAGAAGGAAAAATAACGTAGATAGGCACTTAAATAGCGTTATTGAGCAAAATGGCTTAAACCGAATTCAGGATAATTAACTTAAATGAAATTTTTACATACTATGGTACGGGTTCTAGACCTTGACGCTTCACTACATTTTTATTGTGACTTATTAGGCTTAGTGCAAACTCGTCGGTTAGATTTTGACGAAGCCAAGTTTTCGCTGATCTATTTAGCCACTGCCGAAGGAGAGCCGGAAGTCGAATTAACCCATAACTGGGGTGAAACAACAGCTTATTCACAAGGTAACAACTTTGGTCATCTTGCCTTTGAAGTAGAAAACATTTACCAAATTTGCGAAAAACTACAAGCTGCAGGCGTGGTAATTAACCGCCCTCCTCGTGATGGTTATATGGCGTTTGTTCGTTCACCTGACGGTATTTCGATTGAACTCTTACAAGCAAATGATAAATTAGCACCACAAGAGCCTTGGTTAAGTATGGAAAATACCGGCACTTGGTAATGATGCTTTTATCATTTAAATAAAGAATAAGGATTTTAATGAATACTTTGAAAGCATTGACTAAAGCAAACCTATTAATTATCGCAATATTATTGAGTAATTTTAGTTATGCTCAAATTGATCTTAACAGCATGGAAAAAGATCTAACGTTTTTAGCAAGTGATGAATTAAAAGGCCGAGCCAGTTTTACCCCAGAAATTGATCTCGCCGCCAACTATATTGCTAAACGCTTTCAAAGTATCGGTTTAACGCCATTTAACCAATTATCAACACCTAATACCGATAACCACTCAATAACACCACAAGACTTTCTACAAACCTTTTCAGTACATCACATCTCACCTGAAGATATTTTTGTTGAAATCAACGGTCAAAGTTATCGCCAGCCGCATATTGCCATAGCCACCAATCAAGCTGAATTTCATTGGCAAAGTCTTGAAAATATTCAAGTAACTAAAGTACATAAACGAAAAGATTTATTCACAACACTTTCAACATTAAATGTTCAAGGTGGGCAACATTTAGTGTTAGTACACCCTGAGCATAAACACTTATTTAAGCAATACCGTTCGTTTTTTAAAAAAGGCAGTTACCGTTTAACCATTAAAGAACCTGCAACCATAGTAATGGTTTACTCTCAAGCCAAAGATATTAACACAATCAATATTCGCGCTAAAAACACCATACAAAATCGCTCATTGAGTAATGTTGTAGCAGTAATGCCTGGTACCACAAAAGCCGATGAATTTATTATTTTCTCTGCCCATTATGATCACTTAGGTGTAAAACCTGGTCGCCATTCACCAGATCATGATGTGATTTTTAACGGTGCCGATGATGACGCTTCCGGCACAACAGCCGTAATACAGTTAGCTGAACACTTTGCTAAATATAATGCTAACGTCAAGGGTGATATTAAAGAAAACCCTCAAAATCTAAATCAAAACCAACGAACCATTATTTTTGCCGCTTTTACTGCCGAAGAAATTGGTGGCTTTGGCTCTCAATATTTTGCTCAGCATTTACCTGCCGATAAAATTAAAGCGATGATAAACATTGAAATGATCGGAAAACCGTCGAAATTTGGCGAAGGCACTTTTTGGATGACAGGCTATGAACGTTCAGATCTTGCATTATTGATGAATGAAACATTAAAAAATTCGCCTGATAAGCAATTTTCTACCGCACGCGTATACGCCGATCCATACTTAAAACAGCAACTATTTTATCGTTCCGACAATGCGACATTGGCACGTTTAGGCGTACCAGCCCACAGCTTTAGTTCAACCCAGCTTGACCGAGATAGGCACTACCATAAAGTGTCTGATGAAGTAGAAAGTTTAACTTTAAGCTCAATGGCAAAAATAATTAATACTTTAGCCATAGCCAGCCAAGATTTAGTTAATGGCAGCAAAACACCAAGCCGAGTAGATACCTCGCAAGTAACACCAACAGGCAAAGTGTATTAAAGTTTTGAAGGCAGAAAGCTTGAGGCTTGAAAAACACAATGTAGAATGCAAAAGAAGTTATAAACTTTTTCGTCTTCTAGCTTCTAGCTTTAATCTAACGAATATTGCATTTGATATTCAATATCCGTTTCGCCAATCACTTGAAAACCTTTCGCTAAATAAAGCTTTTGCGCAGGGTTATTTAACAAAACATTCAAAGTAACAGGTAATCCCAACTGCTTTGCTTTTTTGATCACCACATCAATCACTCGGCCACCAATGCCTTTATTTTGAAATTGAGGCAAAATTTGTAACTGACGAATGTGTAATCTATCGCTTTGTTTCGACAGCTTAAGTAAGCCAATATTGTCATTTTCTAGCTTGATAAGTAACGAATCTTGAAATGCTTCGTTGATCCGCGCTAAATGATAGTCATCATTAATGTTAAAACCAGCTTTAAGTAAATATTCCGTCATCGTGACACGCCGAAGTGCCAATAAAAAAGGCACATCCCTTTTATGTGCGGTTATAAAGCTAAGTTTTACCAATTACTACTACCATTCAGGCCATGTATGTCGCTAACGTAATTAAACCATACTTATCAACTAAATCAATGACAGTATTCTGGTTTTAACCAAAGAGATTTAAATCTTTGTACTGCTCATTTATGCCTTCAAAAAATAATCACTCTAACTTATGCCTCATTTAATAGCTGAAATAAAAAAGCCATTCTTAAACAAAACCCGAGCTACTAACTAAATCACCACAATGACCAAAAAAGAAATTTAATGATTAAAAATATAAAACAAATATTTTCAATTAGATACAAGTAAAATTAACAAAAATTTAAAAAAACACTAACAAAATAGACTCATTGAGATTAATATTGATCACTTATGAATGTCGGTGACTGAGGTAATAAAGGTAAAAAACAGCCAATAAATATAAAAATTAAAATAATTAAATTAATAAAAATAGAACTAAGAAATAGGTACGAAAACATGACAAAACATAAAAGAAACTCCATGGTGAGAGGCCTGCTGTTGCTCGTTTCTTGCTTTACGCTTCCCGTACAACAAGCCAACGCAGAAGTCACTTTAGAAACACAAGTTAAAATAGCCGACAACGGGTTGCATTTTAATGGTGCCGACCTAGATTACGGCAACGTTGGCAATCCAGATACTTCTGCTGACACCTATGACTTTTTCTTTGGCCGTAACATTTCAGCTCATGGTGATGCCGTAAAAACCTATAAAAACTTTGTTTTTATGACTTGGTATCGTGGTGGTAAAGATGACCGTCACGTCATGTTATCTCGTTACAACAAAGATACAGGTACTGTTGCCACCATTGAATTCCCACACCAACATACAGGCTTTAGAGGCGACCCTCGTGTGGGTGAATCGCACAACACCATTGGCTTAGCAGTAAGTCC
This sequence comes from Thalassotalea agariperforans, assembly GCF_053470345.1. Classification (NCBI taxonomy): domain Bacteria; kingdom Pseudomonadati; phylum Pseudomonadota; class Gammaproteobacteria; order Alteromonadales; family Colwelliaceae; genus Thalassotalea; species Thalassotalea agariperforans. The sequence goes on from NZ_JBQMWH010000005.1 coordinate 119,512, forward strand.
GGTTAATGGTACGATTCATATGGTTTATGATATGCATGCCTATGATAACAATAACCACGGTGGTAAATTCAAAGATGATTACTTCCGTTATTCTTTTAGTATTCCAGGCGCTGCTGAAGTAGCTGATAGTGATTTTACCTTAGCGCAATTTGTTAAAGATACCAGCAGTGTTAGCCAAGGTGATGATGACTACAAACATTTAACCATGACTGGCGACTTAGCTGATAAAGGCAATTTTGCCCGCTTAACTTACCCTAAATTTTTCACTAACACTGACGGTACATTGTTATTGTATATGCGTTTAGGTGGTAACAATAACGGTGCTTATGTATTCAACCGTTATGATGCAGAAAATAAAAAATGGTCAAAATTTACTTTCTTTAACCACAACAACCAAAAATCTAAAGGTAATGATTACAACTGGGGTTTATACGGCAACATGAAATATGTTAACGGTAAACTTCGTGTTGGTTTCCAGCAGCGTTCAAGCGACAATACCGACCGATATACTTATCAAAACGGTGTTTATTACGCATATTCGGATCAAGCAGAAGGCTTTGGTGAATGGAAAAACCATAAAGGCGAGCCCATGACCTGGCCACTGGTTAACTCAGACGAAATCAAAGTGTTTGAACCAGGTGATTATATTTCGCATCAAGAAGCCAACTCGGTTTACATTGTAGGAAGTTTTGATTGGACAGTAACCGCTAAAGGCGACATTCATATCATCAGCTTAGTTCGCTCTACTGATAGAAACCGTCCAGATTTTGAGCAAGTGTATATTCATTCATACAAACCAGCCGGTGCTGATGAGTTTATTCACTCAACTGATTTTGTTGGTGCAAGCAATATCTACACCTCAGGTGATAATGTTTACATCATTGGTTTAAGAAATGGTTACCCGTATGTAGAAAAAGCCGTAGGTGGTACTAACGATTTTGAACGTGTTTATGAGCAAACTGAAGGTACACAATTTGACCACGGCACTGTTTATATCAAAGATGGTAAAGTGTATTACTACCTAATGGAACGTTTTGCTAACGGCATTACAACATCTCAACCATTACACTTACAAATTATCGACTTAGACCTTGCTGCTGACGCAACTCGTCCTAGTGTTTCATTTACACAATCGGCAATGACAGTAGACGAAGGTTATGACAAATTATCATTAACCATTAATACCACAAGCCCAGTTGAAGATCGTACGATTGAATCGGTAACTTTATATCTTAATGGTGAACTAGTTCGTACAGACGACTCTGTTCCTTACTTATTTGGTCACGGTTCAAAGCCACATGAAACTGGCGCTATGGGCTGGTTAGAATCTCATACGCCAAACCCTAATCCATTAGGTGCAGGTGTTCACACTTTCAAAGCCGTTGCTGTTGATAGCGAAGGTCAAACTTCTACGGCATATATGCAATTAACGGTGAAATCAAAAGATCCCGTTGTTAGCTTTGCCAATCAAGAAATGACAGTAGATCTAGGTTATGAAAAATTAGCGTTAACTATTGAGGCAACAAGCCCAGTTGAAGATCGTACAATTGAATCGGTAACTTTATACCTTAACGATGAATTAGTACGTGTAGACGACTCTGTTCCTTACTTATTTGGTCACGGTTCAAAGCCACACGAAACTGGCGCTATGGGTTGGTTAGAAACTCATACGCCAAACCCTAATCCATTAGGTGCTGGTGTTCACACTTTTAAAGCCGTTGCTGTTGATAGCGAAGGTCAAACGTCTACGGCTTATATGCAGTTAACAGTAAAATCTAATGCGCCTTTAGTTAGCTTTGCAAATTCAGAAATGACCCTTGACTTTGGTTTTGAAAAATTAGCTTTAGGTATTGAAGCTTCAAGCCCAGATGAAAACCGCACCATTGATTCAGTAACTTTATACCTTAACGATGAATTAGTACGTGTAGACGACTCTGTTCCTTACTTATTTGGTCATGGCTCTAAGCCACATGAAACCGGTGCTATGGGCTGGTTAGAGTCTCATACTCCTAATCCAAACCCTTTAGTTCCTGGTGCTCATACTTTTAGAGCTGTTGTTCTTGATAGTGAAGGCGAAACAAGTGAAGCAGAAATGACCTTAACCGTTAATGGTTTACCTCAACCACCGACGGTTTCATTCCCTAAATCAGTTATAGAAGTTTATGAAGGTTATGAAAAATTAGGTATGACACTGACTGCTGAATCACCAGTTGAAGGCCGCTCTGTAGTGTCTGTTACGTTATACCAAAATGACGAACTTGTGCGTATTGACACAAGACCTGTTTGGAACTTCGGTCATTCACATGCTCCTTATGAATTTGGTGCAATGGGCTGGTTAGATACACATGAACCAAACCCTTCGCCATTAGGTGTTGGTGAGCATACTTTTAAAGCAGTTGCTGAAGATAGTGAAGGTTTAACCGGCGAAGCTTTTATGACCTTAATTGTAAAAGAATTACCAGCTCCTTCAATTAATTTTGTTGAATCAGATATTGAACTACTAACAGGTTATGAAGCACTTTCAGTTTCAGTGTCTGTTGGTGAAGATGAAACAACCGCGGAAGTCGTAAGTGTTGGTTTATACCTAGATGACCAATTAGTTCGTGAAAATTATGAAGCACCTTATGTTTGGGGTGATGAATACAATGCGAACGAGTTATTAGGTTTAGATGCTGGTAGCTACATTTTAAAAGCGGTATTAACGGATAGCTACAACCGTATGACTGAAGCAACTATCCGCTTAGATATCGCGTTATTTGGTGATATTGATGCTGACGGCGATATTGATGGTTTAGATATTAGAGCATTTAACATGCAATTAAGAACGAGTGAAATTACCGATTTACGCTACGACTTTAACAACGACGGTGTTGTTAATAATCGTGATGTACGTGGTATGGCTCAATTATGTTCTCGCGCACGTTGTGCCAATAACGATTAATAAAAGTAATAAAAGGTATAAATAATGAAATTTTTAACAGTAGTATTTTCTTTATTATTCACTATTAGCGCAAATGCAGCGCTGATCACTCATGTTAGCTCGACTGAAAATCAGGTAATTGTTGATTTTTCAATCACTGATTATAGTTCAGATATTTTTGACCTATACGCAGGTTTTGACTTTGATCCAAATCAACTTGAGCTTGCTAGTTATGTTGATTCTGATGATCTTATAGGAAATGGCGGTATTGCCTTTCCTGATGCAATTGGTGACGCTTATGTTATCGACCCAGGATTTTTAGAAGTAAGCTATATTTTCTTCGGCACAGATTTCGGTCCAGCTTTTGATTTAGGACAAGCTGTATTTGATATTCTGCCAAATACGAACATCAACCAACTATTTTTTAACGAGATATTTGTTGATGCTTTTGATGAAAACTTTGCTCCTGTAGCAATTAAATCAGAGCTTAGCGTAAGTGTACCTGAACCTTCAACCATTGCATTGTTCGCATTAATGGCTGGTTTTGTATTTATGCAAAAACGTAAAAAATCATAATATTGTTATACAACATATACTGATAATAAATTTTTCCCACAAAATTTTTAAATAATAGCAAAAATTAAATAGCCTTATTAACACCGTTTAATAAGGCTATTTTTTTATCATAACCCTGCCATTTTTAACGAATATAGAAATTATCTTTCCTCTAACGCTGATCTTAATGTGCCGCTATAGATCAAGCTCTCAAGCTTCAAGCCACAAGTCTTAAGTCAAAAGCCAAAAGCCAAAAGATTGATTGTGATTAAATTTGATGATATAAAGATTAAAATTGATTATTGAATTTCAAATATAATGAACGTAAACCTCACCGCGCTATTATTTACGGTATTTACACTTGCCGCTTGTAACACAACAACACCTACAACACCAACACCCCCTAAAACAATAAAGAACGAACAACAGCAAATACTTAAACTCAGTGCTGACTTTACTGATGCTAATCAACAACTAGGTGAAGTATTCGACTTTTTTGATGTTAGTGTTAGAACTCATAAAGGCTCTCCGCATTCTACACCGGCAACTTTCGGCAGACGAGCAAAAGTAAATACCGTAAGAATGTTAGGTGGCTGGGCAGATAAAAACATTTCTGCTGATACTTATAAATGGAATGGCAAAGAATTTGTTTATGACTTTGAGCAAGCTACCAAACGTATTGATAGTTGGCTTGATAACAACTGGGATATTTTTCAAATAGTATTAGATAACCCACCATGGGCATTTCAACACGGATTAACCTTTGTTGAACAAGCCAACGGCAAACATTATTTACAAAAAGATGCCAATGCCGTTTATGGCAACCCACTACCACCGGCAAACCCAAAAGCTTGGCAACAATATATTCAAGCGTTCATGCAGCATTTAGTCGCTCAATATGGCAAAGATACCGTACTTTCGTGGCGCTTTAGAGTTGGCTCTGAAATTGATACCCGCCCACAACATTGGGCAGCAACACGCGAAGAATTTTTTGCCCATTACCAAAATACCGTAAACGCCATTCATGCCGTATTGCCAACAGCAAAAGTTGGAGCGCACTTTCGAGAAGCCTCTTTTAAAGGCAACTACCTAGATTACACCGGTAATACCGAAGACGCATACGCACCACATTTTATCAGCTGGGCCAAAAAGAATAATGTACCCTACGATTTTCTTGCCATTTCGTATTACCCACATATTACCAAACCACACGAATTAGATATGGCAGCTGTTTATCATCATGATATGGCACCTATTCAACATCACCCAGATTGGAATACTAAAGCGAGTTTTGAAATACATGAATATAAACTTATTTCCAAAATGCAACGTGCTGGTTTTATAAGTGTTGCTACCTCACACAGCTCCGCCTTTTTTGCCATGCTTTCTAAATTAATGTTAGAAAAAAACATTATGGAAATATTCCAATGGGGTACAGCCCGTGACGGCAATTACATACCTGAAGCCATGACCCAGCTCGCATTACACTCCATGGTGGGCAATGAACTGTTCAAAAATAATGTATCTGGTGCAACCCTAGTTAAAGATAACAACGTTAATGGCATATTTACCAAACAGCCTTCACAAGCTGCATACGACCTACTGCTATTTAACTTTAATAAAAACAACCTCACCTATCAGCAGCCTGAAAATGTGAATATTTCACTTAAAGTAAAACAAGCTATAGGCACAAAATATCAATACCGGTTAGGGCGTATTGATGATACCAGCAATATTGAACAAAGGTTTATGGCGGAATTTCCAAAAGCCAATATTCCTGTTGAGCAAGGTGGCTGGAGAAAATCAGATATTCATGTTACTGCCTCAGTAATGAAAGCATTGAATGATGAAGGTAAAAAAGTTTTTCTAAAAAACAGAGCCAAATATGGAAAATCAGATACGTTAATTTGGAGTAACTGGAAAACGGCTGAAACCGTAACAGGTAACGTGGAAAATAATAATGACCAATCAAATATTATGTTCGAAACATCACTACCCTCTTTTTCTGTTCATAAGTATGAAATACGAATGTTAGCGGATTAACTAAAACAAATATTTCAGTCACTAAAAAGCCGACATAAACGTCGGCTTTTTCAAATACTTAGAACTTAAAATGGCATTTTCATCCCTGGCGGCATTTGCATACCACCGGTAACTCCAGCCATTTTTTCTTTATTGGCTTCTTCAACACGGCGTACGGCATCGTTAGTTGCGGCAGCAACAAGGTCTTCAACCATTTCTTTGTCGTCTTCCATTAAACTATCGTCAATTTCAACACGACGCACGCTGTGGCTACCTGTCATGGTTACTTTAACCATACCAGCACCAGCTTCACCAACAACTTCCATGTTGGCTAATTCTTCTTGTGCTTTTTGCATTTTAGCCTGCATTTGTTGGGCTTGTTTCATTAAGTTGCCCATTCCGCCTTTCATAGTATTTCCTCTTTAAAACTATTCTTTAAAACAATTAGCGCAACCTTACTGGTTGACATAAAAAAATTCAAGCATTATACCATTCCGTATAAAGTGTTTACCTAGCGACAATAGATGATTCATCCATGGTAGCCTGAAAATGATTTTGTAAGTGCTGTACTACTTTATCTTCTTTTAATAAGGTTTTTGCGTATTCATAACGTTTATCGTCAATCTCGCTTTGAATTTGATAAGGATCAGCTACCGTTTCTTCAACAACCACAATTTCTACGGTTATATTACGTTGTAATAAATTTGATAAAGCCTGCTCTAATTGGCTATGGGCTGCTTCACTTTGCAAATGTTTTGTTGATTGATTTAACTGTAAAACCAAGTGGTTATCGTTAGAACCTTGACCAATAGTGGCATGAATTGCTAACTGCCTTAAACGGCCATTCAGCGCCATATGATCGATCATGTTAGCCCATTTATCTACCTGATTCGCCGAACGTATAGTGGCAGGGTCAATAACTTCAGGCGTAAATTCTTGCTCTGGTATGTCAGTAAACTCAGGTAAGTTTTCATCTTTTTTTGGCAAGGTTACAGCAGGTGTTTTTTGGCGTTCTGCTGCGCCATCAAACTTTTTTTCTTTCGGCTCCAACTGCTTCTTTTTACTACGCAACATATTACGTGAAGCGAGTATGGCAGCTACCGGTGAATCAAGGTTACCAACATTTTCTGTAGCAGGATTTGCTAAGGGTTGTTGCTCAACCTGCTCTGCAATAGGTGCTGCCGATGCTTGATTGACTGGCTCAGCATTTGTATTTACTGTATTAGCGAAATTATCTACATTGTTGGTGTTTTCTGTTGCCGGAAAATCTGGGACTTGCTGCGCCATGTCATTATTAAAAGAATGGTTTTGAAAACCTTGCTCGATAGCACTTTGTTCGATTTGTTGCTGTTGTTGAAACAACATAGCCTCATTCGGCTCACTTAACGAAGGTTGCGGCTCAGCTAAAAACTGGTTTGTAGGATCTTCTTCGTTATTAATAACCTGTGCGTCAATAGATGGTTCTTCGGCCGCAGCAGGCTGTTGTTGAGTACTTTGGGTACTTGCCTGAGGTGTTAGCTCGGTAACAGGATTGTGGTGCAGTGCTGCTTGTGTAACGTCTGAATCCGCTAAAGCAATATCAGTGAAATCAACCTCGGGCGCTTTAACTTCGCTGTGTTCAACAACATTATGTTGCGTTGCCGGTTTAAAAGCCGCTAAACGTAATAATGTCATATCAAATGCCGCTTGCTCATCTATGGCGTAAGGTAAGTCTTTGCGTCCGTTTAAGGCAATTTGATAATACAGTTGGACATCTTCTGGTGACATCGCCTGACAGAACTTCGCTAATAACTTTTCATGCTCAGGCGCTAAGTCAAATTGACATTCAATCACTTGTGCCATGGCAACTTGATGGAGCAACTGGATCAGTTCAGCTAATAATCGACTATAACTAGGTGAATAAGAGGCGATCTCTAATGATAATGTCATTAACGCTTGGTGATCTTGTTTGATCAGCGCTATTAAGATTTTATACGGCCAATGTTGATCAATACCGCCTAACATTTGCTGCACATTAGCAAAGTTAATACTACCTTGACCTTGGGCGATGGCTTGATCAGTTAAACTTAAACCATCTCGCATACTGCCTCTGGCAGCTTTTGCTAATAAGCTTAACGAGCCTTGATCAACTTCCACTTGTTCAGCTGATAAAATTTGTACTAATTGCTGCTTAATTTGAGCAACTGTTAATGCTTTAAGATGAAATTGTAAACAGCGTGATAATACGGTAACCGGCAATTTTTGTGGGTCGGTAGTCGCTAATATAAATTTTACATGCTCAGGTGGTTCTTCTAAGGTTTTTAACAAGGCATTAAAACTACTTCGAGAGAGCATATGCACTTCATCAATCAAGTAAACTTTGTAGCGTCCTCGACTTGGCGCATATTGAACGTTGTCTAATATTTCCCGCGTATCATCAACTTTAGTACGTGAAGCAGCATCAATTTCAAGTAAATCAACAAAACGCCCTTGGTCAATATCAACACAAGTATCACAAGTGCCACATGGCTCAGACGAAATGCCCTGCTGACAATTTAAACTTTTTGCAAAAATGCGAGCAATGGTGGTTTTACCAACACCACGTGTACCGGTAAATAAGTAGGCATGGTGTAACCTTTGTTGAGCTAAAGCATTAACTAACACGCTAACAACGTGATCTTGTCCCATCAGTTCTTGGAACTTTTTAGGTCGCCACTTTCTAGCTAATACTTGATAGCTCATTTTAATTATTCACCTTCAAATTGGAGTAGTGAGTAAACATCTAGCCCGGCATCTGCCAATACTTTTTCGCCACCAAGATCCGGTAACGAAATAACAAAGGCCGCGGCAGTCGCTTCAGCACCAAGCTGTCTAACGAGTTTAGTTGTAGCTGCTATTGTGCCACCGGTTGCTAATAAATCATCAACAATGAGTACTTTATCTTCTTTAGATAAAGCATCTTGATGAATTTCTAATGTGTCTTGACCATACTCTAACTGATAATCTTGTGAATAAGTCGCTCTTGGTAATTTTCCTGGTTTGCGAACAGGAACAAAGCCAACACCTAGTGCGAGCGCAAGGGGTGCGCCAAATAAAAAACCACGAGCTTCAGTGCCTACTATTTTAGTAAAGCCTTGATCTTGGTATTTTTTTGCAAGTAATTCGATGGTTAATTTAAAAGCCTGAGCATTTTCTAAAATGCCCATTACATCACGAAATAATATCCCTTCAATAGGATAGTTTGGAATAGTATGAACGGCGTTTTTAATGAGAGTAAGATCTTGATTCATTTCTAATAAGTTGTAGCTAAATATAGCTACAGGATAAATCAAATAACATCTTTTTTATAGAGAAAGATTTACACTATTTTTAGTGGCATAACCTTTTAGTAGCTCAGCAAGCTTCTCAAAATTAATCGGCTTGCTTAGTAAATGATCAACAAATTGGTTTTCTGCCAAATGTTCAATTGATTTTATATCTTGTGTAGACATAAAAAGAATAGGTAAATCAGCTGTTTGGTCTTGTTTTTTTAACCTTTTGGCTAATTGAATACCGTCCATCACAGGCATTAAATGGTCAATAATAAATAAATCAAAATCATTTACATGCGTTTGTTCAAAAGCTTGTAAACCATTTAATGCGGTCGTTACATCATGCCCTTCATCTTGGAGAAAAGCAGAAATAGAACTCAGTACTGTTTTTTTATCATCAACCAATAAAATATTCATGTAAATATTAACCTAAGAAAGTATACCAACCCATTAACATAGGTAATAAAGGCATAGCTAACATAACGGTTAATGCTAAAAATAAATGGCGCTTAGAAGCTTGTTCTTTAAAATTATCTTGTTCTGACATTTTAATACCTTAATTCGACTTATAAGAGGCGCGCATGATACCTAAAACATCCTCTTTTTGGTAGTCTATTTTGATGTAGATCAATAATTTCATATATTGATCATAAAAAAACCCGTCGAAACGGGTTTTTTATTATCAAGATTGAAAGTTTTATTTTTTACCTTCGCCACACTTGCCTTCGCCACATTTAGCTTTGGCTTTGCCTTCACCACACTTGCCTTCGCCACATTTAGCTTTGGCTTTGCTTTCACCGCACTTGCCTTCGCCACATTTAGCTTTGGCTTTGCTTTCTCCGCACTTGCCTTCGCCACATTTAGCTTTGGCTTTGCTTTCACCACACTTGCCTTCGCCACATTTAGCTTTGGCTTTGCTTTCACCACACTTGCCTTCACCACATTTAGCTTTTGAATCACTGTCACTAGCAAAATGCATTACACTTTGATCGGCAAAAGGATTAACCTCAGCTTTTGCTGGCATGCTTAGTAAAAATGCCAATGATAAAACAGTAAACATTACCGCAGAAATTGATTTTTTTAGTATATTCATATTTATTTCCTATAAAATTGTAAAAGCTTCATTAATATAAGCACAGTCACTATTTAAGACCATAGCCATTAAAAATAAATTTCACAATAATTAAAATTTTATTTTTTACACTCATTTCCCAAATTATTAGATTAGTACTAACTTTATGACCATAAAAGCAAAAAAGCTTATCCTTGCACCAATGGAAGGAGTTATTGATGCGCTCATGCGTGAACTCTTAACTTCGATAAATAATTATGATTTATGCATTACTGAATTTATTAGAGTGGTAGATGCTTTAGTTCCGAAACATACCTTTAATAAAATATGTCCTGAGTTAAGCGCTGGTGCTAGAACCCTCAGCCAAACCCCGTTAAGAATTCAACTCTTAGGCCAAGAGCCGTTCTGGCTTGCTGAAAATGCAGTTAGAGCGATTGAATTAGGCTCTCATGGTGTTGATGTTAATTTTGGTTGCCCTGCTAAAGCAGTAAATAAAAGCAAAGGTGGTGCGGTATTGTTAGATGATCCTGAATTGATTTATCAAATAATACATCATATTAAGCAGGCAGTAGGTAGTGAGGAGCTTGTTTCAGCCAAAATACGCTTAGGATTTAACGATAAAGAGAAGTTTTTTGATGTGGTAGACGCGGTCAAATCAGCCGGTGCAAATATGTTAACGATACATGCGCGAACTAAAAAAGACGGCTATAAACCTCCGGCTTATTGGCATTATATTGGCGAATTACCCCGTTATACTGATATGGATATTATTGCGAATGGTGAGATATGGTCAAAAAGTAGTGCTATACAATGTATGCAACAAACAAATACCAATTTATTGATGTTAGGCCGTGGCGCTTTAGCTATGCCAAATTTAGCTAACGTTATAAAAAATGATGAAAAAATAATGCCTTTTACAACAGTAAAAACCTTGCTGATCCGTTACAGCTTATTAGATCATAATAATCATTCATATTATTTTTCTAGCCGCCTTAAACAGTGGTTAAAATATTTAAAATTACAATATCCTGAAGCAGAGCAGCTATTTAATACCATCAAGACCTTATCTGATAAAGAAACTATCATTAAGCATATTCAAGCCATTTAACTTGCCCACGCTGAATTAGCGATTAGCTAACTTGCACCTAGGATAACAAGTTATTTTATAGTCCCTGTTTGTCCTTATTTTCAGCTAAATTTTAAGCATAAAAAAACCAGCAATAAGCTGGTTTTTTAACAATAGATAAAATCAAGTTAGATAGCTTTACCTTTGCGTTGGGCAGTATCTTTTATGAAACCTTCCCAGCTTTTAGCTGTTTTACGCGTTTGAGGGTATTCCATCGCTTTCTTGATAGCTGCATAAGCTTGTTTGAACTCACCTAAATAAAAGTGTGACTCAGCAATACTCATATGAAGTCTTCCTGGGCTTTTAACACCTAAATCTAAAGCTTTAGTTAAGGCAGCAATACCTGGCTTAAATTGCTCATCTTGAACTAATAAAACACCTTGCTTTTGATAATGCTTAGCGTCGTTAGTTAATTTTGCAACTTCACCAAAAACCTTAGCGGCATCAGCAATATGCATAGCGGCATGCCAAGCATTTGCTAATGTTTCAAGGTTTTTATCATCACGTGTTATTAAACCTTCGTTCATGTGTTTTTCAAGTAATACAGCTGCCTTGTATGGCATTTGATTAGATGAATATAACTGAACAAGTGTTTTAACTTCTGACTCTTTTACAAGATGACCTTGAATATAAGCAAGTTCTAAAGTCGCTAATGATTTAGCATAATCTTCTACTAACAAGTAAAACATACCTAACTGAGTCCACCACTGTTTTTCGCCAGGGAAAACCTGAACAACAGTTTCAAGCACATCAATTGCTTCTTTGTATTTTTTACGTTCGTAGTAAGACGTTACTTTAAGAATATAAGGGTTTTGACTAGGCTTTTTCATCGCCTTAATCGCATTATCAGCAGGCTCAATCATTTTATCGAGTTGTTTTAACTCGTAATAAGCTTGTGATATTTTAACCCAAGTATTACCGTCATTTTTACAGGTGAAATCCATCCACTTGTAATAGTTGGCAACAGCTTCTTTATATTGCTTTTCTTGCATTTGCAAATCAGCTAATAACTTTAATGATTCGCCATGATCAGCTTCAGTAAGTACGTTAGGGGCAATAGCCTCTTTTAAGTACTTCATCGACTCATCCCAAGCATCACCTTTTTGGGCGTACATTACCGCTAAGTAACGTGCTCGGGTAGCTTTATCAAAGATCTCATCATCGTCAACATCAATATCTAATAAGATTTGAATAGCGCCATTGATATCATCAGCTGTATAAGCGTCAAATGCCGCTTGTACTTTTTTACCTACTGACGGGCCCATTAATTGAGTTTTACGTTTTTTACCATCAATTAAAGAACCTGGACATAGCGGCGCAGGTGCTGGAGCTGCATTTGCCGCTTCAGCTGCATGCACAACTGATAACGACGAACTGCTCATAATTACAACAGCGGCAACCATAGAGGTTGATAATTTTTTAAACATTATTGACCTCCGTCCATTTTAAAGTCTAATTGTACTGTTAAACCTGTTTGTCTTAATGGCTTACCATCAACAACTTTTGGTTTGTATTTCCACTTACGAAGCGCACGTTTGGCTTCTTTATCAAAAATACGTTTAGGTTCAGCTTCAATAACTTCAACATCTTCAACACCACCGATTTCATTGATACTAAATGAAAGTTTAACCCAACCTTCTTTACCATCACGAGCCGCTGATATTGGATATTTAGGTTCAATACGCACGATAGGCGTAGCATCACCATCTCGACCAAATGCGCCTGGAGCCGAAATACCTGTATTTGCACCTGAAAGTTGTACACCAGGTAAATTAAATGTTAATCCACCTTGCACATTACTTACCTCTGGCTCAGGAGCTTGAGGCTTAGGCGGAGCTTTAGGCGGCGGAGGCGGCGGCGGCGGTACACGTCGACGCTGCTCTGCTGCTGATTTTGGCGGCGTTGTATTTACTTCAACAATAATATTTTCTAATTCTTCATCTGGTCTAGCGTCACCGCTAGAAACTAGATAAGCCATAAAAGAAAATAAAGCAAAAGTTACTGCCGCCCCTAGTAAAATAGATACTAAAAAGCGAACCATATTTTAACCCTTAGCTGCTGCGATAGAAATACGATCAATGCCTGCTTCTTTAATAGCATCCATTACCTTAACAACAACACCATGTTTAGCGTCTTTGTCAGCTTGAATAATTACAACGTCAGTAGGCTGCTCTGCAAGTAGCTTTTCGATGTTCGCTGCAACACGTTCAATGTCAACTCTACGCTTATCTAACCAAATTTCACCAGTATCTTTAACTGCAACAAAGATGTTTGCTGATTTTTGTTTAGACTGATTAGCTGCATTAGGTTTATTAACTTCAATACCTGCTTCTTTAACAAAAGAAGTAGTTACGATAAAGAAAATCAACATGATGAATACGATGTCAAGCATCGGAGTCATATCAATTGCTGCTTCTTCTTCTTCACGAATACGTTTACGTGCCATTACAATATCTCTCTAGTGATGAGGTAAACTGTCAACCAGTTTAGCCTTTGCTAGTTTAACTTTTGCGTCTAGTCTCGAGCTGAAAAATACGCCTGATAACGCTGCAACCATACCTGCCATAGTAGGAATTGTTGCCATCGATATACCAGAAGCCATTAGACGCGGATTACCAGTACCTTGTTGCGCCATCACTTCGAAAACGCCAATCATACCCGTAACCGTACCAAGTAAACCAATCAGTGGACACATAGCCACTATGGTTCTAATAGTAAGCATATTCTGCTCAAGTTTTTCTGTCGCTTCGGAGATCCATGTATCTCTTATACGGTGTGCATACCAAGATGTAGTATCTTCTCTAGCATCCCATTCACCAATAATGCTATCACGCATTTTTGGATAAACTGACGCTAGGAACCAATATCTTTCAATCATTAATATCCACATCAATAAGAGCGCGAAGGCAACAAAATATAAAACATCGCCACCTGTCGCAACAAAACTCCTGACAGATTCAATAAGCTCTATCAGGAATAACATTATTTAGATTCCTTCTCTGCAATTGCAGCAATTAAACCAGCGCTTTGCTCGTCTAATTTATGAAGCACAGATTTACTCTTACCAGCAACAATACTGTGTACTAAGATTAGAGGTAATGCCGCGATTAAACCTAACGCTGTTGTAACTAACGCTAGAGAGATGTTACCCGCCATAATTTTCGGGTCACCTGTACCGAACAATGTAATTGTTTGGAACGTTAAAATCATACCGATTACTGTACCTAATAGACCCATTAACGGGGCAATAGCAGCAAACATTTTGATTAAAGTAATACCACGATCAACTTTTGGTGTTTCACGTAAAATAGCTTCATCAAGTTTAAGTTCTAATGTTTCAGCATCAGCAGTCTTGTTGTCTTGATAAACTTTTAATAAACGACCAAGTGGGTTGTTAGTGTTAGGGTTAGAAAGATCTTTCGCTTGAGCTTTCATTTTAGCGCTTAATGCACCAAGAACAACAAAACGTTCTAAGGCGATTAAGAAACCTAAGATAAGTAATACAGTGATTGCGTAACCAACTGTGCCACCTTGATGGTAGAATTCTTCAAGAGTCTTCTTACGTGTTTCTAATGCTAAGATAGCACCACGTGAAGGATCTAAGTATACCGGAGCATAACCAGATGATGTGTTGAAGAAAGCTGGCGCTGTTTCAGCGATGTAACCTGCTGGTTGCTTAGCTAAAGGTTGAATTTGCTCAACTTCATCATTGTAGTTTAAGTAACCACTGTCAGATACTAAGTTAAAAGTACCAATACGTGTGATTGTTTCTGTTGACTTAGAACCATCTAATTTAGTTACTTCAGCAGAGAACTGAGAAACTTTACCTGATTCTGTCATTTCGTTTTGTAATGCAAACCATAACTCTTCTAAAGCAGGTAAGTCTGGTAATTCTTTCGAATTAGCAATACGCTCTACAGCTTCACCACGACCTGGGAACTGAGCACTTACGATAGAAGTAGAAATTGCACCATAGGCATCAGCAGCTGCAGCTCGAGTAACACCGAACATTTCACCTAATGTACCTTTTGCGTTGTCTAACTCAGTTTCTTTCTGCGCTAACGTAATTTCGTTGGCAGCATATTCTTTAGTTAAACGTGTATTTCTGTCTTGTTGAGCTTTTAACTCTTTTTCTGCTTTGTTTAATAAAGCTTGTTTATCAGCACGAGCAGATAAGAACTCAGCTTCACGTTTTTTATCTAACTTAGCTTCTGAGATACGATTTTCTTTAACTTGCTTAAGTAAATCATCTAACTGATTAGCATTTGAAACGGCTGAAAAACCTGCTGACATTGAAGCAGCAAGTAAAACAAAATTAAGTACTTTTTTCATTATTTTGCTCCTGCTGCGAATACTGGTAATTTAGTTAAATCCATTGGTAATTGCTTACGCGCCATACGGATTGTATCTGTAATAGACTTCAAGTATTCGTCACCTAAAGCATCCCAGTTGCGAGTTTCGTTATTCCAAACCCATGCATTTTTGAAGTCTAAAGACTGAGCAACTAATGCAATACGGCCCATATGAACGAAGTCAACAGTAAGCTTACGATCACCTAAATCAAGTTCACCTTGGTACGAATCGAAAATTGTGCCGTAACCTGCTTCAATTTCATATGCTTCAAGTACTAAACGGAATTGCTCAGAAGTTGTTACATTTGAATTGGTCATTACTTCACGTAAACCTTCGATACGCTCTAAACGCGCTTCAAGGTTAACTGGAACATCAAGCTTCACAAAGGTTTCTAATGTATCGATCATTTTATACATTAAAGGAACAACACCTTGCTTCACTTTATCAATACCAGCAATTTGACGTTCTAAAGAAGCGATATTAGCTTTTTGGTCATCAACCATGCGTTGAACATGATCGTTATAGCCTTTAAGTACATCAGCTTCATCAACGACATTACGATATTGCGCAAGTAAATCTTGCGTTTGCTCATAAATAGAGTTGATTTTGTTTTGAGATTTAACAGATGCTTTGAAAGTAGTAGCTTCTGCAGCTTGTAGATCTTTAAGAGCATCAGCAGCAGCAATGTTACTAACTGATAATGCAAATACGCCCGCTATCGTCGTTGCGATAAGGCTTTTTTTACTTAATTTGGACATAGTTCCCAACCAATTGTCTTTAATTTAATAACAAAAAATTTTGTTAACGCAGTATTCGACTCTGCTATAGTTTTTATTGTGCAAGAATAAAACTAGCCAATATTCCCAAACGACAGTCAAACTGTCAACTGAGGATATTAAAAAGATAGCCTAATTTGTCGTTAAATAAACAAATTAAACATATTTACTATCTAAACTTACCACCCTTAATTCGATAACTAAATAAATTAATCAATTTAAGTGAGATAAATTTTTCAAGAAAACATTTGTAACAATCTTCCATTCACAGAAAATTTACCGTGTGTTGTTTTACTAATTGATTCGTAGTAAGTCAATTATTTTCAGCTAAATAAGTTAAAACTCGGTGTGTTAGCTCAAAAAACAACCGCATGCAGAACTAAATGGCGTTGTAAACACAAAAATTCACTTTAAATAAATTGCGCTGAAAATAATAAACTCGCCATTTACCACCAAAATAAGGTAAATTTACCTTCTAGCTACTTCTTATTTTTGAAAACACTTATGTCTTTCGCTGCAATTAATAAACTCACTGATTTACTTAACTCACTAAAAAAAACAGCTAACGATATAGATAATTTAAACGAGTCAAATAAAGCGCACCGGATGATAGAAAATAATTCAATATTTTCGATCAACTTATTTCGAACCCAAAGTGATAAATTTTTTCCTTATTTAATTGAAGTAGAAAAAAATATTAATGAGCTAGATTATCTTCTCAAGAAAAAGAAAAATGATTTTTCGCATGCCCTGCTCTTAACAATAGAACAACAACTTAATGCTTTATACAATGCGATATCTTCCAACACTGTGATCCATAACGCAGCAGAAATTCAACAAAGCCAGTTAAAAAAAATAAAATATCGCAATATGGCTAAAAAACTCATGTTATCTAGTCATGAGCTTTATAAAAAACTCTCTGAATACCAAGAGTTTGAAAGAAGGTTGTTGGATATGTTGCACGAAAAAAATAGCCTCGCCACAGGAAAAAATCAAGCTAAATACACTGAAGAAGCGCTCGTTATTCATCAACGTTTAGGCCGTTGCCGACAAGCAATATCAAAAGTTGAACGCGAAATAGAGCTTAGTGAAAAATCGCAATTAAGTTAATCCTACTAAAGTTATAAATATTAGCTATTATCAATAAGATACTATTGCTAATTGACACCTACACAGCGACAAGTTAGCTTATATCAAATTGATTAAATTCATCACCATTTAGTTTTGGTTAAGTTAGCGTTATATTTACGCTAAAGGTGAAACAACTTAATCAAGTTGGTCTTACTTAAACGTAATAAAAGAGAGTAAATTGATGAGAATTTCAGACGATATCCATAACTATTATGAAAAATTAGTCGTACAACATTTTTCGTTAATGAAATTAGATGAAAAACATGACAGTGATTATATAGCCGATTTAACTTGCGTGGTATTAAACCAACTACCGTCACGATATATCCGACATGAAGTTGATATGGCCTTTTACCTTCCGGCTTCTGAACGCTTTGAAATGGAAAATAATGTTAAAATTGCCATTAGCAAAGCCTTAGACTTTATGAAGTCACAAGGCCGATAAATATTATAAATTAGGCTCGATCTGCAAGTGTTCTAATAAAGTTAGCACTTGCGATTCGGCATCAATAAATTGAATACCAACACTAACCCTGCCATTTTGATTTCTACTATTACAGACTTTTGCAGGTATTCTTTCTTCCCCAGTGACTGGGTTATGAATACTGACAATAACCTCACAGGTGTTTACTCTCACTTTATCGTTATCAACTTTAAATGAAAAACCACAACCTTTAGCATTTATATCACTAATAATCCCCTTAATTTTTGACTCCGTCGTATTACCGTCTTTAGCTAATAAGCTAATAGAAGCAGGTATATGAGTTACTTGCCGACGCTGTCTTCTTAGTTCTCTGTTTTCAAGGGTTTCAGGGTAAGCAATAAAAATAAGTTTTTCAGGAAACTGAACAATATGTTTGATAGTTGAACGAAAGGCATAACATTTTCCAGCACTGCCCTCTAAGAGATAACGTACGATAATAACATTACCTTCAACCAATACATCTTTGTAATCACTCGAACGCACGACTTTAGGGTACTTTAAGATAAGGTATTTCCCTAGTTCATAACCTACTAGCATCGCTTTTTGGCGAATAGTAACCGGATGATTAATTTGAATATCTAATATTTTTCCTGGAAGTAATTCAAAGTACTCATCTGATGTTGATACATGTTCTGCCAGCATAATACCTTTACCTTAATTAACTCTTTGTTCTATTTTATAAAAATGACACTATCTCCAACAAAACACCATAATATATTCATTAAAATCAATCAATAACAATTAGTCTTAAAAATTAAATTTATTGGGAAATATGAGCACCCAAAGCTATAAAAATATCACCTTGGGTTTCATACAAATACTTAAAAGTAGTTGGCATTAATACAACAATGTTAAATAGTCCTGAATACTATTTTCCCACGTAAAGCGTTGTTGTTTGGCACTATCACAAAGTGCTTGCCATGCTTTTTGATCTTTTGCGAACAAAGATAACGCCTGGGTCAGTTCAATTTTTAACGATGATATTTGCTCGGTTTTATTCACACCTGAGAAACAAAATCCCGTTTTACCATGCTGTACTGTATCTTTTAAGCCGCCGATTTCATGCACTAGACAAGGTTGTCCTGCTCGCATTGCTAACATTTGGCTAATACCACAAGGTTCAAACGAACTTGGCATTAAAAATAAATCGCCTTGAACATAAATAGCTTGCGATAAGGCATCGTTATAACCATTTAAGAAAACAAAATGATCATATTCGGCCATTAGCGCGGTCATTTTTTGCTCTAGCACTGGGTCGCCTGAGCCTAAAATAATAAGCCGCCCTTTGCACTCTTTAATAATATCTAATACTGAGGCAAGTGCCAGTTGCTGCTGGTCATGTTCCATTAACAAAGCAACTTTTTGTAACGTTAAACGGCCAACACTCGTCACTAAAGGACCGGTTGAATTTTTCTCAGTTTGCCATCGTGTTAAACGTTCAAAAGCAATTAAATGCGCCGAAGTTACTTGCGCATGTTTTGCCATCCACTGCATCAACACATCTTTCATTTGTGAAATGAATTTCGGCATACTTTGTTTTTTGGGTAGTTTAATGTCGTATTGACAACCATTTAAAATACCAAATAACTTTTTCTCACCGGCAATTCGCTGTAAATCACACTCTAATCCTTCACCACCGATAAAACCTAGCGCTTCATTTGACGGTTTCACAACTTCCGTTGCATAAGTTGGCGAGACCACATGCACGGCATCCGAAAGATTAATACCGGCTCTAGCAGGATTAATACAATTACTATATTGCGGATCTACAATTAAGCTTTGCTCAACGTTTAAGTTAGGAAACCAAGCTTGAAATGAAGATGGGTCATCCGCAAAAGGTCTTGTGCCTTGTAACGCTAAATTATGCACAGTATAAACACAGCGCATTTTTTGTAAGATCTTAAATTCAGGGTTTAAAGCTCGGTGTAAAGCAATAAACGCGCTATGCCAATCATGCAAATGAATAACATCGTAATAACTATGCCAATGCTGCTTTAATAACTCACATACAGCTGTTGAAAACAACGCGAATTTAGTGGCATCACTAGCAAAAGGTCGATCAGCTCCATCGTCACAATAAATATTGCCAATGCCGGCATTAGCAAATAATTCATGCTCAAGGACAAACTGACTGACGCCGGAGGTGCCATCAAGATGTAGTTTAAACAGCTGAATTTTTTCTTTTTGTCCTGCAAATATTACATCAAAATCAAATAAATGCTCAGCATAGTGAAAGGTTGATTGATATAAATAACCTGGGGTTATTACTGAAACTTGTTGGTTGGATAAAGCTAAATATTTAGGGATGTCACGAATGACATCCCCTATTCCGCCTACTTTTCCTTTAGGTAGTGCGTCGTTTTCAGCAGCTACCATTAAAATGTTCGACAAAGTAAAACTACTCCTTTGTAACGCTATCTTTTTGCTTTTCTAAGTATGCGGTGATCATATCACGAGTGACCAAAACAACGCCTTTTTTCGTTACTCTGAAACCATTTGCTGCATCAGCTTCGTGATCAAAACCAATTTCTAAACCTTCAGGTATTGTACAATTTCTGTCAATGATCACTTTTTTCAGTTTAGCTTTTGCCCCAATAATAGCGCCAGGTAAAACCACACACTGTTCAACGGTACAATAAGAATGAACCCGCACTTTTGAGAATAGTAGCGACTTTCTGACAATTGAACCTGAAACAATTGCACCACCTGAAACGGTAGAGTCAATGGCACAGCCACGTCGTCCTTCGGAATCATGAACAAATTTAGCCGGAGCTGTTTGCTCTTGGTAGGTCCAAATAGGCCATTTTTCGTCGTACATGTTTAATTGTGGCTCTGGTTCAACAAGCTCCATATTGGCTTCCCAGAATGAATCTAAGGTACCAACATCACGCCAATAAGGTTGTCTGTCAGAGTCTGGATCTCTAAATGGAAAAGCGAAAACATTATGAGATTCGATAATAGAAGGAATAATATCATGACCAAAGTCACCACTTGAGCCTTCTTCTTCAGCATCTTTTTTCAATTCTTGAAATAAAAATTCGGTATTAAAAACATAATTCCCCATCGATGCCAAAGTAATACCCGGCTTACCTGGAACTTCAGATGGATGTGCTGGCTTTTCATCAAAACGGCGAATTTGATTGGTTTCATCAACCGTCATTACACCAAACGCACCAGCGGCTTCTTCAACAGGTACCTCAATACAACACACGGTCATATCAGCACCGGTTTCAACATGTTTTGCTAACAGTTCACCGTAGTCCATACGGTAAACATGGTCACCAGATAAAATCATCACGTATTTAGGTAATTCATGACGAATAATATCAATATTTTGAAAAACAGCATCGGCTGTTCCTGCATACCAACCATCACCACTACGTTGTGACGCCGGTAAAATTTCCACTGACTCACCAAGCTCTTTTTTAAAGTGGCCCCATGCTCGATGAACATGGCGAATTAATGAATGTGATTTATATTGGGTTGCAATACCAACACGGCGAATACCCGAGTTGATGCAGTTTGAAAGGGGAAAATCAATAATTCTAAACTTACCACCAAAAAAAGTAGCAGGTTTAGCACGCCAATCCGTTAACTCATGTAATCTCGAACCTCTGCCTCCAGCTAATATAAGTGCGTATGTATCTTGGGTAAGTGAACTAATAAAACGATTTTGGTATTGAGGCATGTCCTCTCCTTGAGTGCATTTGTTTTTATTATCAATTAATAATGCAGACTAAATAGAAAAAAGTCTATCGACTTAGCAAGCTAATATTAAATACCAAGCCGATAGTTGAAGATAAATTTATACGTGTGTACTAACAACACTGTTTTCTGTGCCAAAAGCATTAGGTAAGTACTTATCTGCCTGTGCATCATTTTCCCATTCACTTTCATCAAGTAAGTAACGAAAATGAAAATCACTATCTTTAGGTAAACGAACTTTTGTACGAAAGACTTTTAGTTTTTTACTATAAGTCATTTCCATCGGTTGCCAATCATTAAATTCGGCAACTAACGAAACAGAACTGACATTATCACGGCTAAACTCAAATGTAACTTCGGCTTCGCCTTTCGTTTTATAAAACTTCTTAGTTAACATAATTTGCTCCTTGTGTAATAAACAATAACAGAATTAAATACTATGATTGCGGATTCACATTGTGCAAATTTCACACACAGATGCACACATATAATGCAAACCTAACAATTTTATAGTTATAAAACCCCGCATTTATTAATTTTGCATAAACTATTCCAGAATGAGTTTATTTTCATAAAGTGACAGTTTTTTTACCACTCTTAAAATATTAGC
This sequence comes from Thalassotalea agariperforans, assembly GCF_053470345.1. Classification (NCBI taxonomy): domain Bacteria; kingdom Pseudomonadati; phylum Pseudomonadota; class Gammaproteobacteria; order Alteromonadales; family Colwelliaceae; genus Thalassotalea; species Thalassotalea agariperforans. The sequence goes on from NZ_JBQMWH010000005.1 coordinate 141,556, forward strand.
TAAATAATTAAAATTTGCTACGTAAAATCAATAATTAAGAGGAGAATAATAATAAAAAGCTGATTTGAATTAAGAAATAGCAAACTATTTTGTTAACGGAGCAAGTTATTAGCGAGATATAAATGGTAAATAGAAGTAAAAATGGGAGTAGAAATGGGTTTAAAAAATAGTGAGTAGATTAACTTAATTAAAAAATATAATTAACTTTGACTGATACTTGCTTTTGTAACCAAACGTCATTTTCAACGTTCAGCTGACAAATATCATTAACGCAGTAATTATTTGTTTGGCCATCAAAATAAGTACCATAAAATTTTGAATCAATGTTTACTGAAAAACGTTTATTAACTGAGTATTGAGAATGAATACCAACACTAAAAGATAACGCCATATCATCTTGGTATAAGCCACTTTCACTATCAAAATAAGTAAAACCAGCGCCACTGTAAAACCATGTAGTTTGGTCAGCAGTTAGTGGCGTATTTTGACCAAAATGTAAGTAGTGCAGTGCCACTTGATTTTGATCTTCTGTTTGGAAAAGCTCAGGCTTAAAGGGTGACTTATGATGAGTAAAAATTAAGTTATGATAATATGTTGTCGTATCTGTATAAGTACTGCGCTGAAATGGCGCTTGTTTGAAAAAAGTAAATTCTTCATTTTTATTAAATAGTGGTACTGATATTTCAGATTGGTAACCCAACATTGCTAAATTAAAGTATGAATTAATTGATGAAAAATGAATAATATCATTTGATGTTGGGGTTTCAGCGGGCAGGTTTGCTAACGTATTACCTAAAGTAGACGCTGTATTAACAGCCTGAGCATGAGAAGAAATCAATACAAATATGCAGATAACTAAACTACGCATAACAACTCGCCGATTCAAAAGGTGACCTGATTATTGAACAAAAAAAATGCGATGTCTAACAGTTTATGGTCAAATTTATTTACACTTTTTGTTAAACAACTATTATCTCAATGATTCCTATAGCTTAATTTTTTTCATTTTTTGATCTTAATATTTTTCAAATCAAATAAAACATTAGCTTTATTAACATTTAAATAACAAACCTATCAGTAAGAAACCAGATACTATTTAAAATTACAAACCGAAAATGTAACAAATAGTGATATTCGATTTTATTGCTCTATCATCTTTATAATTTATTTAGCGCTTATTCAGCAATAAAAAGCATCCATTTTTATATTCGCTGTTACAGTTTCTAAAATAAACGTATAATGCCCTGCTCAAATACATGGCAACTGAATGTATTAATCCAAGTAACTCTCAAACTATGATAGGAAAAATCAGTGACTAATAACGATATTTTAAGGCGTTTACGTTTTAGCTTTGAATTCAATGATAAAAAAATGCTCGCGTTGTTTGCTCTTGCTGATTTAACAGTTACTTTTGAACAATTAAAAAGCTGGTTAAAAAAAGACGACGATGCCGACTTTGTGATGCTAACCGATGTGCAGTTTGCCACTTTTTTAAATGGTTTAATTTATCAAAATAGAGGTAAACAAGACGGTTCTACTCGGCCACCTGAAAAACGTTTAAGCAATAATATTATTTTAAACAAGCTTAAAATCGCATTAAATTTAAAAGCCGAAGACATTATTGCAATGCTTGCTGAAGCTGGTTTTAATTTATCAAAACCTGAATTAAGCGCTATGTTTAGAAAGCCGGATCACAAACACTATCGTGAATGTAAAGATCAATTATTACGCAATTTTTTATCTGCAATTCAAATTAAATACCGTAAAAGTCCAATCAAGAAGACACCGGTTAATAACACTGAGTACAAAGCTAAATTTGAGAATAGAAAACCCGAAAATAATAAGTTCGACAAAGCAGAAAACAGCTCAACAGGAAAAACTGCCCGCCCACAGGCAAGTAAACCATATATAAATCCAAAGGCGACTAAAGCTGAAGACAAAACACCAAAACGAAAAGTTTTAAAAATTTCGCCTGACGAAATATGGAAGAATAGTTAACCCGATCTCTAAATAAAAATTAGCTATCAGCATACATCAAAAAAGGGCTTTAAGCCCTTTTTTGATGTTTACTTCGCTAAGTATTAATAGACGCTGAGATTAATCGTCTAAATCAAATTCAGGCTCAGTACCACTAAATTGACGAACTTGTGCTTTGGCAATAATTTCGACATAAAAACGTAAAGCACCGCTTTCAACACTCGCGTCAATCGCTTTATTGATAGCTGATAAATGGATCACTTCTGCAACTTCTTCGGTATCACCAAATTTACAATCAAAATCCCAATAATCGGTATCAAGCGGTAATTTTTTATTACGCTCACGCTTAACATATTTTTTTATATCATGCTTTATCGCATCAACCATACGCGCTGGTTTAATTTTAGGGTGCGTTAACTCAAACGTTTTTTTCATTATTTTCCTTTGGAAAAAGCCACTTTAAAGCAAGTGACGTCTCTATCTTTATAATTAACCTGAACTCGGGATAATTAGCATTTTACGTTATTTAAATAAGAGTAGCGACAATAAAAATTATTTCCAGCTGTTAATAATCGGCCTAAAAACGTCTTAGTTTTTCAACAGCGATTTTAAATCCGCAAACGGATTATATGTTGCGGTATCTTGATTAGTATCACCCGCTTTAATTTCTGTTTGATACTGAGCATGGTCGGTATACTTTGCATGTTCATTATCATGACAATAAATACATAATAATTCCCAATTGCTACCGTCATTTGGGTTGTTGGTATGATCGTGATCAATATGATGAACGGTTAATTCTTTAATATTAGAATAAACAAATTCACGAGCACAACGGCCACAAACCCAAGGATAAAGCTTTAAAGCGCGATCACGGTAACCCTGCTCTTTTTGTTTATAGTTTGCGCTTGTACCAAAGCGATCTGATGACATTATATTTACCTATCTAAAACAACTTAAAAATGAATATTAAATAAGTACAAGGTGGTTTGTACACAAGAAAAACCTTTTTACTTATATTTATTAACCTGAGCTCAGGTTAATTATGTGGCTGATAATGATTAATCTAATTCATTGCCTTGCATCACATCTTCTAATGCTTGAGTAAGTTCCGGCAGTAAGTCAGCTTTTGAACGATGTATATAATGAAAAGCTTGATAATGTGCTAACACAATACTATTAAAATTTTCAGGATTTTCTTTCATATAAGAGCCCAAATCGGTTTTATCTAAACTAATTAGATAAGGTAAACGTTGTTTCAAAAACATTTTTTCCGCTTGTTCAAATGTCGAAATTTCATAAGTACTCGCTCGCTTGCCAGCCATGACCTTATTCGTAAAATTAATCCCTGAAAATACACCGATAATATTATTAGGGTTATCCAACTCGGTTTCGTGACAAACCACGTTTTTATGACAATACAATACCGCTTTTCCTTTAGCTAACAGTACTGGCACACGGATAAATTCAGGCATTTGCTCTTCAATGGCAGATATTCGAATTAACATCGCATCCACTTGCCCTTTAGTGCCTAAGTTTATTGCTCTGCCAAAAGGTAATTCTTTAAAAATCACCTTATACCCGATTTGTTGATAAGCTGACCCAATATAACGCTTATAGGTATCAAGTACCGTCGTGTCGGGAACTAAACTAACAACGATAGGTTTTTGGCTATGTGGGGTTTGTGTAGAACTTTCAAAGTCATTTGCTATCGTTCCCGCAGAAAATAGCAAAAAAAGAAACATCGAATAATAATATTTATACTGGTGATAATGCATGCAGACTCCTTTGCAACGACAAATTAAATCAATATATTAATGATTAACCTAAACGATAACGTTTAAAAAATCACCTATTATTTGTACTACCTTCCAAAAATGTATTTAATAAAATAGTTAATTTAGCAAAATAAACAGCTTGCCAGCGAGCCTTTTAATAATAGTTATTATGTCAGCGTCAGCCACTACAGTATGTCTGCAATCCGTGGCTGTTGTTGATCATGTTGCGTATTATTTCAATTTTTGATTAAGAAAAGCAAAAACTTGCTGATAAATATCTTGAAACTGCTGCTCTGAAAAACCTAAATGACGGCCACCTTTGATACGGACTAATTGATTGTTAACGCCTGCTTGGCTTAATTTTTGGTGCAGCACTTCAGATTGCTCAATTGGCACAACTTTATCAGCATCGCCATGAATACTAATAACCGCTGGCGATTGGGCATTAACATAACGAAGGGGTGAATAATCGGCAATGATCAATTCCAACATATCATTATTTCCGGCCCATCTTGAAGGATAATTCCACTGGTTATTATCATCTAAATAATCATTTAATAAGCCGATATCAGCTATACCAAACCAATTAACAATTGCTTTAATTGTTAATTTATCACCTAAATAGGCCGGATTTTTTGACTCAGTAGAAACGAAGCCAGCTAATAACGCTAAGTGGCCGCCAGCAGAGTCACCTGAAATGACAATATTATTACGATCTATCGCATATTCATCAGCATGTTCAGCTAACCATTTCATTGCTAATAAAACATCATCCGCCGCTTGTGGTGCAGTATTCCCCCCAACCCGATATTCAACATTTACTACTTGCCAACCTTTTTGGATGTAAGGCATTAAAGACCAAAGAGCTGACTCTTTCACCCCACCATGCCAAGCGCCACCATGAATATAGATAAGTGTTGGTTTAGCTGTAGTATTAGCAACAAAATACTTTGGCGGCCCTTGCCATTGTCCTTGTTGATAAATATCTAAGGTTTGGCGAGGTAATTCGCCATACGCAATGTTACGTTTTGCGTTAAAGCGATGAGACCAATATTCTCCGGTTTGACTTTGCTCTACCGAGACAGAGCTAGCTTTGCTATTGTGGCCAACATTGACCACACACCCCTGCAGGAGTTGAGCAAACAACATGGCTAAAAGTACTAACGTCTTATTCATAATTAATTCTTATCTTATTTAATACCATTTCGGATAATAACATTCTAGGTAACACTTTACCTGCTTGATTGAAACCGAGCAAATACCGAAAATTAACTTTTTTAAATGAAAAATTTAAAAGTTTTTCTGCTCTTCCATCGGCTCAATATTAATAATTTTTGACCGGTTCATGGTAATTTTAAAGCGCTGGGCATACTCTTCACCAACTTTGTTATTTTGCACTATCACTAAATTAAGCTGATATCGGCGCTCTACACTTTGGTTCGAAATTTTGTTGCCGTCAGCTGAATATAAACGCCCTTCTCCTTTTTTTAAGAAACGAGTAAACGGCGTTAAACTAAACGACAGTTGACTTTGGATCTCTTCAAAGCCAGGCATAAATTCTTTTACCAGCACCCGCGTATCACAACGAAAATGCAATAACTTAGCTGCTTGTTTATTTTGTTGCCGGCGTTTTCGCAACATATTGTTAGCGCGTTCAGATAAGTCTTTTTTATTAATATATTCTAACCAAATGGTTTGATAAGCCATTTTGGTTTGCGTTAAGCTGTTGAAAAAAACATGTTGCCATTTTGGCCGACCTCGCTGAATTTTTCGCCAAATATAATGGGTTAAGTCTTCTTTAAATATTTCCCGGATGCCATAAACACCCCCTAATAACACAATAAGTACCAAGGTAACTTCGGTAAACGCTGAGCGAGCATTTAACACTACCGCCATAACAAAGGTCATAATAATAGCGGTAACCATACCTCGAACAAGCCGCTTTAAATTAGCATCTAAATTACGTGTTTTGGTGGTAAATACCACGCCATATTCACTTAAACGCTGTAATAAACGCATTTTATTGGTGATGCGGTTAGGATCTTCTAAGGTAATATTAGAGTTATATTGATTATCCACCCGATGTTTATTTTCTTGCTGACAAAAAGCGAATAATGCCTCACGCTCAGCAGTAAATTCGCTACTTTTGGGCCCGTTAGCTAATAAGTTTAAAAACGACTGCTCTGTATGCCAACTTAAATAATTGTCGGTATTTTCAAAATATGAACTTAACTTTTTATCTGGTGGCGTATAACGGCGCAGTTTTTTTAATAAACCTTTCGTTTGCTCCGCAAGCTCAGTTGCTAAAACATAAAACTCGCTAACATCCGATATCTGCAATGTTTGTTTAATGTCGGTTTCTAGTGCCGTTTTAAATTGATAAGAAAATAAATTTAAATTACTGCGGTAGTCACTTTGCTCACCTTTATTTTGGCTAACAAAACGGCTGCGCACTAACGGCAAGTGTACTTGTTCAGAATAATAAGCAAGGTGTGAACGAATACTGCTGTGAAAATAATTGTCTTCACTTAAGGTACGCGCATTAATACCTATATCTTCCGGGATCGAAAAATATAAATCTAATGTTTGATAAGCTTGTGGTAATAACTCTTGGCTAATTTTAAATGATAAATTTTCATCTTGCACAAGGGTAACTTTTTTCATGGCTCCCTCCTATGAATTTATCGAAAGATCTAACAATGAATTAGCGCTCATACCTTAAGTATCAGCTACTTCTTAGCTTAATGCCATAACCCTAATGCGTATTGAACTTTTTGGTGTATTTTTTAAGCTAACTGTGTAAATTTACTACAATTACGCACCAAAGCCGATTGCACATCTAAATATAGCGGGCAATTATAAGGTAATAAAAATATTGCCGGAAACAGCCAAACCGCTTAAATCAATGGTTACTAAATAACTTTTTAATGACGGTAAAAAAACTGTCTTTATTGGTTTTTATTTCACCCGCACAGTAAGTATCAATTAATGCCGTTAACCGTAAAGAAACTGTACCACCATGACCCCAAGGCCACCAAATAGCAACTAACATAGGTTTATCTTCAGTTGCAGGACTGGTAAAAATAACTTGTTTATCTTTTAACGTAGTTAATTTACCCAATTGAATTTTTAATGCTGCTGGTGCATAACGAATATTCTTTTTATCCCATTTATGATCAAACAACTCTTCTAATTGCGCAAAAATTTTGTCTTTTTTATTGCTGGCAAACTCTGACAATCTAAGATTTTTTTGTTCGTCCCAGCGCCAAGGATAATCATCACCAAAGGCATCAACTAAATCTTGCGTAACTTTTTCAATGTCATCTTGTTTTAACGACATAACGACTAACAACCTTTTATTTATTATTAACTTGCAGTATTTTATTTATATCATAAATTAACAATAAGGTAAGTTTTTTATCTACAGTAACCGCTATTTTTTGTTGCTTGCTCTTTAAATAAAATTACTTGCCCCAACCTTAGCTGTTTCTAAAAAACATTCAAAAAATTATGCGCCTATTAAAAACTGCTGTTCACCCTGAGGTAAACACAAGTTCAAATACCATTATTAAACGTAAAGCGGCTCGGGCTATTGTTTTAAAAGATGACAACATTTTATTGTTATATACAGCCCGTTATCACGACTATACCCTACCAGGTGGTGGTATTGATGACGGTGAGTCACAAATTGACGGCTTAACTCGAGAGTTAATTGAAGAAACCGGCGCACAAAACATTAACAATATTCAAGCCTTTGGTTTATACGAAGAATATCGCCCTTGGTATAAAGATAATGCCGATGTGATGTATATGCAGTCTTATTGCTATGTTTGTGATATTGACGATGAACTGCTATCACCAAGTTTTGAAGCGCACGAAGTGCAAAATGGTATGAGGCCGGTTTGGAAAAATATTTATCAAGCCATTGCCCATAACGAGCAAACGATGGCAAATAGCGATAAAAAAGGCTTATCGATTGAACGCGAAACTTTTTTATTAAAATTAATTGTCAAAGAGTTAATTGTTAAATAATTCATTAAAAGTAAAAATATGGCATAAAAAAGCCAGCAAATTACTTAGCTGGCTCATTTGGTTATTTTGCTAACAGTTATGCTCTACTCATAAACTTCTGTTCAGCAGTATTTACCTTAACTTTATCGCCAGTCGAAATATATTCAGGTACCTGAATAACCACGCCAGTTGATAACGTTGCCGGTTTAGTACGTGAAGTTGCTGACGCACCTTTAATTGATGGGTCAGTTTCGGTAACTTCAAGTTCAACACTTGATGGTAATTCAATACCTACTGGACGACCATCTACTAAAATTACTTGTAAACCTTGAGTATTTTCATCAATAAAGCTTGCTTCATCGGCAATACTTTCTTTATTTAAGTTATATGGCGTGTAATCTTCATTATCCATAAAAATTAATTCGTCACCATCAACATAAGAAAACATCACTTGACGACGAAGTAAGTCTGCTAGGTTTAGCATATCGCTGTCTTTAAAAGTTTCATCTACTTTACCGCCACTAACAACATCGTACATACGCATGCGGTATAAACTACCACCAGCACGGCCTTGTGGTACTGAGCGCTCAATGTCTCTGATAATATAAACACTGTTGTTGTATTCTATTGCGGTATTTTTTTTAACATCACTTGCCTTTGGCATGACTAAACTTCCTAATTATCTATCTAATTTTTAACTACTTTCTAACTTATTTTTACAATCTACAAAACGCTACGAGCGCGCACTGACAAAAGTACAAGAAGTGAAAAATAGCACGAAGCTATTTCCTTGCAAATAACTTTTGAATTTTATCACGGATTACTTCAATAATTCGTGATCTGCCGGTAACTGCTTCGAAATCCAAACCACTAAACGATGCTTTAAACTGGCTAAGTCTTCTTTATCTTCTGGCAGTGGTGGAATTAATTTATCGTGTACTAATAAACGATATAAACTTTCGATTTTTTGTTTAGCTGAATCGGTAGCTGAAAACTCTTTATATCCCCGATTTTTGGCATACTTTTCAGCCACGGTAATCGCCTTTTTTAACAACGCGGTTTCATTTTTTATTTTTTTCATCATTTAACACTGAATTAAACACAATTAGTGCCTCCATCATAATGGAAGTAAATAAAATAGCACCATTTAAACCCTGATAATTTAAATAAAATACCATTCTAAGCACAATAATTAACCAAGCCATTTTTCAACAGCTATACGATTTCATTTTAAGCTTGCTTGGTAGTTGGTAGTTAGTAGTTGGTAGTTGGTAGTTGGTAGTTGGTAGTTATTGATTTTATTAGCTATGATTAAAAATCAATAACATAGCTTTATGCGATGACACTTTAACTACGTTAAAACGATAAGGATTTTATGAAGTATTTAACCTCTTTGATATGTTTCATACTAAGCAGTAATTGTTTAGCTGAAACTTTATGGTCTGACGTTAGCGCCAGTTTATTAAAAGGCAATAATTATCAAGTTGGTGATAATAACAGAACCGTATTCACTTTTGAGCACGCTGCTGGCTACAGTTGGGGTGATAGCTTTTTGTTTATTGATCGGCTCCAATCCAATAATGGCGATAAAGAAACCTATGCTGAAATAGCCCCTAGATTTCAATTATCAGCGTACCAAAACAAGCTGCTAAAAAACATTTACCTTGCCACAACTATTGAAATTGGCGATGGCTTTACCCATTATTTATATGGCATTGGCACCCAACTTAAAGTACCGCATTTTAAATATGTTAATATCAATGTCTATCATCGTAATAATGACAGCGGTGATAATAGCCAACAAGTGACATTAACTTGGGCACTTCCTATTAACCAATTACTCTATGATGGTTTTATTGATTTTGTACCATCAAACGACAATAAAAGCACCAGCTTAAACTTTACCTCACAATTAAAATATAGCCTTTCAGAGCACTTAAACTTAGCGACTAAATTGTATGTTGGTGTCGAATATAATTATTGGCTGAATAAATTTGGTATTGATGGTGTTGATGAAAAAAATCTCAACTTATTAGTTAAATATCACTTTTAATCCATTGCCTCCGATAACGCTGAAAAACAGTTTTTTTTTCAGCGTTAAAATCACGTTTAAGGTTGTTTGAGCTTGCTTTCAAAATCAAATTTTAACCATAATTCTTTTCGATCAACGGGGGTTTTTTGAGGTAAGTATTTATTACCTATATTGATAATTTTACGATTGGATAAATTAGCTTTTTTAATAAAAGCCGCGTAATGATCATCAAACATTTGTTGCAATATACCAGCGGAGATCATTTTTTCGAGGCCATATTCAATTCTTTCAGCAATTTTAGGGTATTTAGGAGAAACAAAAATATAATAAGGTTGAGGAATATAAATAGCTAAATTAGGCTCTATCATCAGGTTTTTTAATTCATGTTTTCTCAACGATATTTCGTCATAAGCTTCATGTATTCCTCGAAGTAAGTAATCAAAACGCTGCCTATCTAACATTTTAAAGATGCTATCATAGGTTAGCCCTTCAATTAAAATAAAGCCCTCGTCTTCAAGCAAGGTATTCATAATCCAATCTTTTTGTACTCCCGTCGTTAATAATTTTAATTCTGCTAGTGTGCTAATATTGGCAAACTTATCACTATTATTTTTATTTATAGTCAGTAAACGATAACTTCCTACCCCTCTACGAATAGGAATACGAATTGGTAATGCGAGATATTCCCAATCAGGAGATGTCATCGCCATGGCTAAATTAATATCTTCACCGTCATGCAAGCTAATAATTTTTTGCTCGTTAAAGATAGTTTCTTCAATAATTTCAATTTTATACGGGCCATATTTATCACTGCTGAGTGCTAAAGCTTTATTTAACACCGCTAACGTGTATTTCGGGCGAACATCTAGATCTGATTCGCTTTGAGTTAACTTGATAATGTCAACAGCGTTAGCGTTAAAAGAATAAAGCAAAAAAGTAACCAAGATGAGCGCGGCAATAATACAACCATAACGAATATTTGAATTACCTCGTTTCATTTTCACTAAGCATAAAAGTACACAAAAAGTAACAATGGTTAAAATAATATAGGTATTTTGCGTTTTTAAGTCAGTGATCGTTTTTTCTTTTTCAAGTAAATGTAGCTGATTTTCTTTATTGGCTAACTCTAATGAAATAAAGGCTTTTTCACGTTTTAATAATTCAAACGCTTTTTCTTTGTTTTCAATATCTAAAATAATATGTATTTCAGCCAATCGCTGATTAATGGCATCCGTTTTAATTTCATCATTTAAGGCTTGTTTTTTTTTTGAATAACTCAAAGCTTGTTGATAATTTTCGCGTTTTTCTTCCGCTAAAATTAACGCGCTATATGCTTGCACTGCAATAGATTTAGCGCCAATTTGGGTAGCGAGAGCTAAACTACTTTGGGCAAATGAAACCGCCTGTTGGATATCAACATCAACAAGCACTGTTGATAAGTATGCTTTACTCTCAGCTTCATTCCAAACATCACTCAACGATTGAAAAATAGTAATAGCTGTTTGATAGGCAAGAATGGCTTCACTTAAATTACCCATTTGGGAATATATATAGCCAATATTTTTTTGTACCGTGGCAACACCATTCCTATCGCCTATTTTTTCATAAATGGTAAAAGCTTCATTTGATAGTTCCAGCCCTCGATGATTTTGCTCTTCCATAAAAATCAACTTACCTAAACCTCTAAGTGCAGCCGCTCGATATTTTGCATTAATTTTATGCTCAGGTAAGTTTATAACTTGGATAAAATAACTTTTGGAATTTTCAGCTTGCTCAAGGTGGGTATAAATAAGCCCTACAGCATTTGCAGCAGCCGCTATACCATTAATGTCGTCATTTTTTTGATAGATGGCTAATGCTTCAAGGCCATGGTGTAATGCTTCTTCGTAACTGCTTAATTTACGATAAATAATTGACAGTACAACTAAAGACTTCAATTCCTCTTTTTCTTCCTTGTATTCACGCGCAAGCGCTAAAGATCGCTTAGCACTTTCCAAGGCTTCAGAATAATCACCAATTTTGGCGTACGTTTTAGCAAGTTCAATCAAGGTATTTGGCATAGCACTAAGCTCATTCTGCTCAGTCAGAACGCCAAGTGCTTTTTTATAATAACGAATGCCCGACATATGCTCATTCACTTTATTATACGCATTTGCGATGTCACGCAATAAACTCACTTGATCTGTATATGGCACGCTGGAAATGTAACGCTGTGCTGATAAAAAAGCAGTAACGGAGTCATCAAAGCGTTTAATTTTTTGTAGTAACGAACCTTTTATTTGCAAACACCTGAAAATCAATTTTGGCTCTCGGCTTTCGCTCGCAATAGCCAGCGCTCTTTGCACGTATTCCATACTGCTATCTGGATTTTTTAAATAAAGTTGTATCGTCGACATATTAGTTAAAATATATACCGACAATTCATTACTATTTAATATCGGCAGCATATCTTCGGCTTTATTTAAGTACTGCTGCGCTAAAAAATAATCTCTGCTAAGTTTGGCGGTTTGTGCTTGTTCTAATAAAATTTTAGCGATTAACGCGGTATTATTTTGTTTTTTGGCTAGCAAATACGCTTTTTCTAGCGCTGAATATGCTGCTGCAGGTTTTGTTTTTTGAAGGCTTATGGCGAGATCAATATATTCTTGGAGATTTTCTTTGGCTTGCTCAGCACGGCAATATAATGAAAAAACAGCGATTAACAATACCCAAAACAAACGATAGAGCATTTCTATTCCTCAGGTTCACAACAATAACTTATAACTGTTTAGTCCGCTAAAGTAACCCTATCGTCAGTGATAATCACAGTAATAACATACTTAAAACTAGTTTAAATATTTAATGGCTGCAACATACATTGATTATTTAACTTAAGTTCAAAAGAAAAAGTTGCTAACAGAGATATTTTTATATGATTTTCAAGCTAACTGATTACGATAGTAATAACTCAAGATAAAGACCATTACAGCAAGGTAAACAAGGGATATTGGTTGCAAGCATGTAGCAGCTCATGTAGCAAAATAGCTAAAAGGTGTGTAAGTCATTGATAACTAAGAATTGGGTGGTCCCCCTTCCAGCCACACTTCGGCACATGAGTCATCTGCTACGGTTGCTTCCTTCCGGACCTGGCCGGGTTAACAGACTATCATTGCGAAGGGACCGAAAGGGGCACCATAATCGCTCGAAAGCGCGCGAATTATCGCTAATCAGTGACGAGGTTGCAAGGACAAGTTGATAAAAATAGCTCGGTTGCTGTTTTTTTAAACGTCTTAGCCATTATTCGCTCTAGATAGCTTGTCGTTTATTTCTAAAAGCACCGATTTGATCACTAAAATATTTTCTTTACCTATGCGTAATAATAACTTATCGGCATCATCTAACGCTTCTAACTCTTCATCTTGATATTTATACATTACACTTGGACGGGTTAATTGTGGTGTATGCTCTGGCAGTTGCATATCTAACACGCGAATAATTGACGCTTGTAATACATGGGTAAAATCTTCTTCAGGGTAGCCTAATTCTTGGTACGCTTGGTCAATTAACGGTTTTATTTCATAATAAAAACTCACTAATTCGCCGCTATCCATTGAGCGTAATAAATCCACGTATAAACTAAAGCGGCGGGTACTGCTTTCATCCCATTGCCATGCTGCTTGATTGTTTGCCTCATCGCTAATATTCTCAGCAAAAAAACGTTCTACCGGAACAATAAAAGGGCTATGGTCGTAAGATAAGCTACCTTGAGCAAAGTTATCAGTAAAAACAACAAAACGTCGAATAAGATCTTCTGTAACTAATAACTTTAATAACTCTTTCCGCCAAGTAAGATCGGGCAGTTTTTCAATCACCACGTTATCACTGTCATTTAAATCCGGTAGTTTTGGTAACTCGGGTTCAACAACCGGTTCCGGTATTGGTTCAATAGTCGGTTCAGGCTCATCTTCAACCATAGGGAGAGGGTCAAGTTTAACCGTTTCTTCAACCACCTCTTCCTGAATAACAACAGGCGCAGGTGCTTCAGGTTCGGAATTATCCACTAACAACCAAACCACCAAAGCCAATACTGCCACAATAATAACGGCGATAACTGACCAAGAAACTTGTTTTTCTTCTTGAATTTCTGGGTTCATAAATAAACCTTAAAGATATTAACGAAAAATACTCAATAAAACGTAACGGCGATAAACCATGCTTTAAACACTTAACAATAACCTGCCAAAAAAGTCCGTTTTTCAATCTTGCTGAGCATAACATTAGCTATGATAGTAGTTATATTGTACGGCTATTATTGGCTTATTCATAACTATCATTTGTTATGTAATCAGTATAGCGTCAATTGCTTGGAAAGAAACGCAGTTAAACGTAAAACTTTATTGCTATTACTTGGGCCTATACTTTTTTTAATTTGTTCATTTTGATTTAATTAACAAAGCTTTCACTTGTGTTAATAATGACTTACGGACATTTGATAGTTGCGGCGCTTGCTCAATAAACGGCAGCGGTCGACAGGTTTTTATGGTATTTAGCCCTAAACGTGCGGTTAACATGCCGGCACCAAAGCCTTGTGCTAAACGACCGGAAAACTTACCTAATAAATCAGCACCTAAGGCTTCCGTACCTAAATCAACTAACACTTCGCTGGCACCAACAAAAATCATATTAGAAAAAACTTGTTTAATTAATTTTATTCGGCTCCAGTAGCCTAATTTAAGGCCATATAGTCCCGATATTTTGTCAATCATACGAATGTTTCGCCATACCATGATCATCATATCCATTAATGCCAGCGGGCTAATTGCCACTAACACCATAGCTTCTGAAGAATATTTTGCGATGTCAGCAATCGCTTTTTGATCTACCTTACTCAATATTTGTAAATCATATAATTGAATAATTTCTTGTTCACTTAGGCCATTATTCACTTGTTCTAGCCATTGATGCTCAAGTGGCTCAGGTAAGTCATAACTAAGCTGCTGGTGTATATTTTTACATAGCTGAGTTGCTGAGCCTGAAAATTCACCAGATAAAATATCTTTTGCTTGTGCTCTTGAGCTGTCTTGTCTTTTTAAGAGTCGTAAACCTCGGAACTCTTTTATGACAGTACTTACCGCTAAAACTGATAAACAGGCAATCAACAAGGCGTAAATACTGGTAATGATGGGCGAATTGCTAAAACCTGTTAACAAAAAGTCAGTGGTTTCAATGCTAGTAATAATAATGAGTAAAACAATAATGATGCGCCACAACCAGCGAGGTTTTTTTTCGCTTTCAAGCAGCTCTTCATTTTCTTGATAATTTAGCTGTGCATCTTGATAATCTTGATTATTAAAAACAATCGCTGAATCTAATTTATGCTCAGATTCGGCTGTTTTTAATTCAGGTTCATCAAATAAAATTTGCTGATGAAAGCTGTTGTTATCATCACTCATAACATTTTATCTCCTAACAGAAACTGCATCACTTGGTCCATTCGTAAATGCGGTAAAGCTTCATGGCTTGCTATCGTTTGCAATGGCGCAAAAGCAACATAATTAAACCCTTGTGCCGGCCAATTGTCTTTGTGAGGTAATTTATTGGGGACAGAACCTGGGAATAAAGTGATCAGCTTTTCATCACTTAATTGACGCCCTTGTAATACGGCAATTTCTTTACCTTGATATTGGCTTTTACCCGCTTTAGTGGCTTGTACTGATGCTAATGCCAGTGTTTTCATGGCCACACTTTCGTAATTTAAATCAACTTTGGCTTGATGAACCAATTGATTTAACAACGCGACTAACCGGCTATGTTGCTCAGCAGTAACATGATCCGCTTTTGTCGCCGCAAACAGCAGTTTATCTATTTTCGGAGAGAACAAGCGGTTAAACACACTCGATTTACCATAATCAAAGCTTTCCATAATTAAACTTATCGCTAGCTGTAAATCAGCAAAGTTTTCAGGGCCATGATTTAACGCTGACAAACAATCCGCCAAAATAATTTGACGATCAAAGCGGCTAAAGTGCTCTTTATAAAACTGTTTAACTACTCGTTCTTTGTATTCAACAAAACGTGCTCGTAACATACCTATAAAACTATCATCGGCAGCGTTTTGGTATTGATTCGCATCGAGGGTGGCGATGTTCGGAAATGGAAAAAATTGCAAAATAGGAGCATCAGCATATTCACCTGGCAATATAAACCGTCCTGGTTGGATCACCGACAATCCTAATTGGTGACGAAAATATTCTAATAGCTCAGTATATTGTTGTGATAATTCCGCCAGCTGCTCTTCATCTGCCACAGCAAAAACATCAATATCAGCAAGTTTTGCTAAAAAAGGCTGGGCATGGGTTAAGCGTGGCTCTTGCAGTAATAAACTTGCCATTTGCTCAGACCATTGCTCATAGGTTTGATTTAGCATAGGTAAATCTAATAACCATTCGCCAGGATAATCTGCAATATCAATATATAACGTGGCTGAATCCGTCGCATATTTTAAAATAGAATTTTTCGGTTGATAGCGAATAGCTAAACGTAATTCGCTGATCCCTTTAGTAGGCTCAGGCCATTTCGGTGGTGATTCGCTAAAAGATGACATTGATTTTTCGTAGTCAAAACGCGGTATGTGCAGATGTTGTTGAGGTACCCGTTTAGCGGCAATAAAGCGCTCTTGTTGAACCGGTTTAAAAAACGATAAATGTGTACCCTCTCCTTCATTTAATAATTGATTAACTAAAGAGGTAATAAAAGCTGTTTTACCACTGCGGCTTAATCCTGTCACTGCAATAGTAATATGCTGATCAATGCCACGATTGATCACCTCAGTTGCTTTTTGTTTTAACTTTTTTAAAGTTGCTTTATCAAACAATGCCATGGATGAATAATATAATAAATTTGCAATAGCTATACGCTACTGCAATAAAAAGAAAAAAGCGACTGCTATCGCTGATGATATTCACCTATGCTGCACAAAAATTATAATTGGTTAATTTCGCGCGCAACGGTAAATTCGGTGGAAGTAACATAACGTTCAATAGTAATAAGCTGGCCTTCTAAGCGCTTAAATTTATTTTGAATATCATGAAATGCTTGTTTTGGTGGCTCACCTGCCTGCCAAATCCGCGCTTTTACCCGAATAGATTCGTTTTCATCAGGTGCGTTATCAGTACCATGACCGCCTGCTGAAGTTTGCGCGTATTGACTGGTATTGCTTGGGCTAACTTTATCTTTTAACCTGTCTTTCTTTTTATCTAGAATGAACCAAGCAGCAATATAAACAACAAATAAAAACCCTGAGCCTAATAAAATACCCGATAGAAACACAATTCTTACCAGCCAAGTTTCCCAGCCAAAATAGTCAGCTAAGCCAGCACATACACCTGCTACCTTGCCATTTTTTGTGTCGCGATATAATTCACCTCGATTTTTAAAACTCATCGTTTATTCCTCCAACCAGGGCTCTCCGCATCAAGAATTGATTCTAAGGTATTGATGCGTTCAGCCATTTCGTCGGCAAGTTCAGACAATTGCGAAAGTTGAATGTATTCTTCTTCACTCAAGCCTTGGCTAATTTGTCGTTTACTACGGTAATGAAGCACCAACCAAATCGGCGCTACCACCACCAAAAAAATAATGATTGGTGGTAAAAAGAGATCTTCCATTTTATATCCCCTAATGAATTTTTATTATTAATCAGTGTCGTGTTTTATCTTACAAAACAAAGCTACTTGTTTGTTTTCATTTTAGCCTTTAACTGGGCTAATTCATCGTCAACTTGCTCGCCAGAGGCTAACTCGGCAATTTCATCCGCTAACGATTTAGCACCTAAATCATGAGACTCAGCTTGCGCTTCAATGTCATCAATTTTTCGTTCATAGCGCTCAAAACGCGTTAATGCATCATCAACTTTGGTTGAGGTAATTTTACTTTTAACTTTCAAACGTGATGTTGCAGTTTTTTCGCGCATAATAATGGTTTTTTGGCGTGCTTTAGCATCTGCCAGTTTATCTTGTAATTGACCAATTTCGTCACGTAGCTTAGCTATATGTTCATCAATGTTGGCTAATTCATTCGCTAATACGTTGGCTTGATCCGCCGATTTTTTCTTTTCTAATAAAGCTGCACGAGCTAAATCTTCGCGATCTTTGCTTAATGCCAATTCCGCTTTATCTTGCCACTGTTCGGCATCATTTTCATAACGAGCGATTTGACGTTGTAACTCTTTTTTATCCGCTAACGTTTTAGCTGACGATGAACGTACCTCAACTAGCGTATCTTCCATTTCTTGAATGATCAATCTGACCATTTTTTTAGGATCTTCTGCTTTATCAAGTAAGTTGTTGATATTTGAATTAATAATATCTGTAAACCGTGAAAAAATACCCATAATGCTGTCCTCAAACAATAAATAACTAGGGAAAGTTGAAGATTAATATTCATGTTTTGCGCCAAGTTAACTACAATACACTAACTTGCTGTTTTATATAAATTAAAAAGTATTATTAAATAATCCTTTATCCCATACACTTGTTCAAATACACTACTTGTTAGTGAATTAAACCAAAAATAGGTTAGCGATGGCACGCTTTAATCAACAAGACAATCTTATTGGCCAATCTAATAGCTTTTTAGAAGTATTAGAGCAAATATCACAAATAGCGCCATTAACCAAACCTGTACTGATTATTGGTGAGCGTGGTACCGGTAAAGAGCTGGTTGCTGCTCGCTTACATTACTTATCAAAACGCTGGGATCAAACCTATCTAAAGCTCAATTGTGCAGCGTTAAACGAAAACTTATTAGAAAGTGAATTATTTGGTTATGACAGTGGTGCCTTTACTGGCGCAACTAAACGCCACGAAGGTCGTTTTGAGCGAGCAACTAATGGCACTTTGTTTCTTGATGAAATTGCTAATACTTCCGGTTTGATCCAAGAAAAACTGCTACGTGTAGTGGAATACGGTGAGTTTGAACGGGTTGGTGGTTCGCGCACTATTAAAACCGATGCTCGCTTAATTGCCGCTACCAATGAAGATTTACCGGCACTGGCTGATTCTGGTGAATTTCGTGCTGATTTATTAGACCGGTTAGCCTTTGATGTTATTACCTTACCGCCCTTACGCGAACGTTACGAAGACATTTTAATGCTTGCTGAGCATTTTGCTATTAATATGGCGCGTGAGCTCGACTTTGAACTATTCAGCGGCTTTACTGAAAAAGCAAAACGCGATTTATTAGCTTATCACTGGCCTGGTAATATTCGTGAACTAAAAAATGTAGTTGAGCGTAGTGTATATCGTGCCAATAACCCACATGTACCAGTGCACGAGTTAGTTATTGACCCTTTTGAATCACCCTATCGTCCGAAAAAACGGGTAAAAACTCAAGACCGAATTTTTGATAATTCAGCCAATAAAGAAGTATCGCAGACTGATAATCCAGCAGCTTCCACGCCGCAAAATAGCTCAATACCTACGGCAAATGTTAAACAAAAAGTGAATTTTCCTGTTTCGTTAAAAAACTTATCACAACAATATGAAGTTGAATTAATAAAAGACGCTCTGTCTGCCAATCAATATAATCAGAAAAAAACCGCTGACGCCTTAGAATTAACCTATCATCAATTACGTGGTTATTTAAAAAAGTATAATTTATTAGATGGTAATTTAGCTGATGAATAAATTTATCTCATTAAATATAGCTACAGCTTTCTCTTTAACTTCTGTTATTGCCAAACAAAAAAAGTTAAATTCTTTGAATACCGCTTGGCCATGTTGTTTTGCTCTTTTTATTAGCAGTTTATTATCAGCTTGTATTGATAGCAGTAGTGTCAGCTCATTAACCAAAAAAAGTTTAATTTATTGCTCAGAAGCGTCACCGGAAAGTTTTAACCCTCAAACGAGTCTTAATCAAACTACGCTCGATGCCACATCAAACCAAATTTATGATCGGTTAATTACCATAGACCCAAGTGATAATACCCTTAAACCATCGCTTGCTAAATCTTGGCATGTAACCCGTGACGGCACCAAAGTGACCTTTTATTTACGTAAAGATATTCAATTTCATGCCACGGATTACTTTTTCCCAAGCCGAACCTTAGATGCCGATGATGTTATTTTTAGTTTTCAACGAATTTTAAACCCAGAGCACGATTTTCATTATGTTTCTGGCGGCCATTACCCTTATTTTGAACAAATCAAATTTAATAAATTAGTATCATCCGTTGAAAAAATTAACCAATATACCGTGCGCTTTAATTTACACGTGCCTGATGCCTCATTTTTAGCTCATTTAGCCACACCTTATGCGGTAATTTTATCAAGTGAATATGGCAGCATATTAACTGAAAAAAATATGCGCAGTTATATTGATACCCACCCTATTGGCACCGGCCCTTTTAAGTTACAAGAATTTCGTGCGGGCTCGTTAATTCGCTTTTATCAACATAAAGATTATTGGCGTAAAAGCATGCCTTTTGAGCAGCTTGTTTACGATATCACCACCAGCAATACGGGACGATTAACCAAATTAATGACTGGCGAATGCGATATTATTTCAGATCCTATTGGTCATAATAAAATTACAGAACGAAAAGATCTTACTTTAGAGTCAGTAACCTCATTAGATGTTGCCTATTTAGCCTTAAATACTTTAAAAACACCATTAAACGAGCCTTTAGTAAGACAAGCCATTAACCTAGCTATTAACAAAGAAGCTATTATTAATGCCACTTATTTAGGCCATGCGGTTGTCGCCGATTCCTTATTACCACCAACATCATGGGCATTTCAAACCAGCTACAACAATAAAGAATATAACCCTGAAAAAGCTAAAGCATTATTAGCACAGGCCGGTTTTGAGCAAGGGTTTGAAATGGATTTATGGGCGCCGCCAGAAACAACCAGTTATAACCCCAACTCCTTAACCATGGCGATTTTGATCCAAGAAGATTTAAGAAGCATAGGAATTACGGTTAATATTATTCATGATCACCCGCCAGTGATCATCGGGATGTCGGAACCCGCAAACTACGACAGCATGTTATCTGGATGGTCTGCTAATCATCCTGATCCAGATAATTTTTTCAGCTATTTATTAAGCTGTGACGCTACCCTAACTGGTTCCAATCGAGCTTTTTGGTGTCATCAAACCTTTGATAATTTACTTGAAAAAGGCTTACACACAGCACAGATTGAGCAACGGAAATATCATTATCAACAAGCACTTAATTTATTAGCGACCGAAATGCCGATTATTCCCATTGCGCATTCCAAAACCTATAAAGCTAAAAACAATAAAATTAGCGGCAACTTTTTTAATAATTTTGGCGTTAACTTTATTAATGTGAGTAAAAAATAACATGTTAATTTTTACCTTAAGACGCCTTAATTTATTTTTTCTAACCATGTTAGTGTTATCACTATTGTCGTTTAGTTTGTCTTTTTTATTCCCCGGTGACGCACTAATTAACCGTACTGGCCAAATTAATGCTAATACCGAACAACTCGCTGTATTAAGTGATAAACACCAAAGCAATAACCATATTATTGCGCAATACTTCGCTTACCTAGAAACCGTGTTTGAAGGTGACTTAGGTATTTCAATGACTAGCCACACGCCAATTAATCAAGAAATATTAAACTTATTACCTGCCACCATAGAGTTAAGTTTAGTTGCCTTGTTTATTGCTATGATTACAGGCATTCCCATCGGTTTTTATGCTGCGATAAAACATAACAAAGCGCAAGATAACCTGATTTTGTCGCTTTCAATGATTGGTTATTCTATTCCTGTTTTTTGGCTTGGTTTATTAGCCATTCTTATTTTTTCAATCCAACTTGGTTGGTTACCGGCAGCGGGACAATTAAGTTTAATTTATGAAATAGACCACAAAACCGGTATTTTATTGTTTGATATATTATTAAGTGACAGCTCGTATAAATGGCAAGCGTTCCAAGATGCAACCAAGCATATTATTTTGCCCGCCAGTGTTGTTGCGCTTGCGCCAGCAACCGTATTTGTGCGCTTAGCAAGAACGGCAATGTTAGAAGTATTAGATACCCGATATATTCGCGCCGCAAAAGCCAAAGGCTTAAGCTTTTATCAAATTATTTTTAGGCATGCGGTACGTAATGCCTTGATCATGATCATTCGCCATGTTGGTTTACAATTTGCCAATTTGATCACCCTTGCCATGGTAACAGAAGTTATTTTTAGTTGGCCGGGTATAGGTCGTTGGTTAATTGAAAGTATTTATCAACGTGATTACACCGCCATACAAAGTGGTTTATTAGTATTATCGAGTTTTATTTTTATTATTCATATTTTATCTGATTTTATTTACGCCGCGCTCAACCCGCTTGCAAGAGGCCAAAAATATGGCTCGTGAAAAAATTTATCAAGAAGAAGAGTTCCCATCGCCGCTACTATACTTTTGGCATAACTTTAAACAGCCACCCGTAGTCATGATTGGTTTTTGCTGCTTTGTGTTATTAGTGGTGTTGGCAATATTTTCACCTGTGTTAACTCCCTACTCAGCGGTAGAGTCACATTTTGATCAAATATTATTACCACCAGCATGGGATGGCGAAGGTAATATTAGTTATTTATTAGGCACCGATAATTTAGGGCGCGATATGATGTCGCGACTTATCCACGGTACGTCATTAACTTTCGGGTTAAGTTTTGTTGTGGTAATTATTGCCTTAATTTTTGGCGTTGTCATTGGTGCGATTTCGGCTTTAACCCACGGCATAAAATCCAGTATCCTAAATCACTTTCTTGACGTTATTTTATCTATTCCGTCATTATTATTAGCCATTATTATTGTTGCAATTCTAGGGCCTGGTTTAGCTAATACCCTGTTTGCTATTGTTATTGTTTTAATCCCTCAATTTGTGCATGTCACTAAAAATGCCATTAAAGAAGAGTTTTCCAAAGAATATGTTTTAGCCTCGCGTTTAGACGGTGCTAGCCCATTTCGCTTATTAACTTATTCCGTATTTCCTAACATTATTGATAAGCTGATCATTCAAGCTACCCTCGCCCAATCAGCGGCGATTTTAGATATTGCCGCACTCGGCTTTTTAGGGCTTGGTGCAACGTTCCCATTACCTGAATGGGGCGCAATGTTATCAAACGGCTTAGATTTATTTTATATTGCCCCTTGGACAGTATACTTACCTGGCTTAGCAATACTGTTTACGGTTGTTGCCATTAACCTAGTTGGTGAAGGTGTGCGACACGCGATAAAAGTAGGGAAAAACAACTAATGAATTTATTAGATGTTAGAAATTTATCTATTGAACTCACTTCAACACAAGAAAATATTTTAGCGGTTGATAAAGTCAGCTTAACCATGAAAGAAGGTGAAGTTCGAGGTTTAGTTGGCGAGTCTGGCTCTGGTAAATCGTTATTAGCACAAGCGGTAATGGGAGTGCTTGATGATAAATGGCAAGTCACCGCGGATCGTTTTCACTGGCGTGGTATTGACCTGTTAAGATTATCGCCGCAAGAGCGAAAAAATATTATTGCCAAAGACGTCGCCATGATTTTTCAAGAGCCGATGGCTTGTCTTGATCCAACCAAAAAAGTAGGTGAACAAGTAGAAGAAGCTATTGATAATAAATTATTAACTGGTTTTTTCTGGCAAAAATCAAAACAGCGTAAAGAAGAAGCAATAAAACTATTGCATAAGGTTGGTATTAAACATCATAAAACCTGTATTAACAGTTACCCCCATGAGTTAACCGAAGCGTTATGCCAACGAGTAATGATTGCCATTGCCCTTGCACGTAGGCCAATTTTATTAATTGCCGATGAACCGACAGCTGCCATGGAAAGCACCAATCAACGACAAATATTTCGCTTATTGTCGAGTTTAAATCAATTAAAAAACATGTCGATATTGCTGATCAGTCATGATTTAGAAAACCTAACTAACTGGACCGATAGCATTACCGTGATGTACAGCGGGCAGTTTGTTGAAGCAGGCACCACCAAACAAATTTTTGAGCAACCTTTTCACCCTTATACCCGAGCATTAGTAGATAGTAGCCCTAAAGCGAATCGTCATTTACCCCCAAAATCACGGTTAACTTCATTACCGGGCAGTATCCCAATTTTAAAACATTTACCAATTGGTTGTCGTTTAGGGCCTAGGTGCCCAAGAGCCCAGAAAAAATGTGTTATAGCACCAAAATCAGTGAATCATCATGGCCATTATGTTAGTTGTCATTTTTCGTTAAAAGGTTTGTATAAATGACCAGTTTAGTTTCTGTTGTCGATTTAAGTAAAACTTACAAGCTCAAGCTGTTTGGCTTAACACGTAAAGTGATCCCAGCGCTTGAACCTATTTCTTTTAATTTAGAAGCTTATAAAACCTTAGCTGTTGTCGGTGAGCTCGGCTCAGGAAAATCAACCTTAGCTAAACTACTGGTCGGCGCGGAAACACCAACAACCGGTTATATTAAACTTAACGGTGAAGAGCTAATTGATGGTAACTTTAAACAGCGTTGCCAGCATATTCGCATGATTTTTCAAGACTCAGGTACCACCTTAAATCCCAGCTTAACCATTCAACAAATTTTAGATGAACCGTTAAAACTCAATACCGCATTAGAGGCCAAAGAGCGCGCTCAATTGATCCGCGAAACCTTACAAAAAGTGGGTTTGTTAGCTGAGCACATGAGCTTTTATCCCCACATGATGTCTGGTGGTCAAAAACAGCGGGTTTCATTAGCCAGAGCTATTATTTTAAACCCTCAGGTGATTA
This sequence comes from Thalassotalea agariperforans, assembly GCF_053470345.1. NCBI lineage: Bacteria > Pseudomonadati > Pseudomonadota > Gammaproteobacteria > Alteromonadales > Colwelliaceae > Thalassotalea > Thalassotalea agariperforans. The sequence continues at coordinate 166,115 of NZ_JBQMWH010000005.1, forward strand.
TTTTAGATGAAGCTCTGGCGTCATTAGATCCGTCGCTGCGTTCGCAAATGATCAATTTATTATTAGATTTACAGCAACAAATGGGCTTAGCATTTGTGCTCATTTCTCAAAATTTGGGGATTGTTCGTCACTTTAGTGATGAGATCATGATTTTATCGCATGGTAAAGTGGTGGAGCAAGGTGATACTAAAACGGTATTAACTAAGCCCAAGCACAAGTACACACAAAAGCTTATTACCAGCCAGCATTATGCTATTTTAAATTAACCCAAATTAGGAATAAATTAAGCTGGCCGTTAAATGCCTGCTAATTCATAAGTACAAAAAAGTACCTTATTGCGCTATTTCAGCAAAATGAGCCGCCGTTAAGCTTTTTAAATCGTTAGGGCTTAATTCAATTTCTAAACCTCTACGACCAGCACTAACAAAAATAGTTTCATGGTGTTCTGCAGAGCTATCAATGACGGTTTTTAATCGTTTCTTTTGCCCTAGCGGACTAACACCACCTAAAACATAACCGGTTGCGCGCTCTACTTCTACCGGAGCAGCCATTTCTGCTTTTTTAGCTCCGGCAGCCTTAGCAAATTTTTTCATGCTAAGAGTTGCTGATACGGGGATCACGGCAACTGCTAACTCTTTAGTGTTAAGGCTCACCACTAAAGTTTTAAAGACACGCTCTGCTGGCACAGCTAATTTTTCCGCCGCTTCTAAGCCATAAGACTGACAAGCTAAGTCATGACTATACTCATGCACTTTATGTGCAACTTTGTGTTTTATTGCAACATTAATCCCTGGCGTCATTTTTCTCTTTTAAAACCCCATGTAAAATTATTTAAACGACCCAACCTTTAAGTTAAGTCGTTTGTTAATGCTATTTTAATGTTAAAGTTTTGATGCTAAGGCGCTTATTCAGTAATTAATGGCTGAAAGCTTTTTACTAAATCATCTATCGCTTTCATTTGTACTAAATAAGGCTCTAATTTATCTAAAGGTAATGCACATGGGCCGTCACATTTTGCTTGATCCGGATTTGGATGCGCTTCAATAAATAAACCAGCAATACCAATCGCCATACCGCTGCGAGCTAATTGTGCCGCTTGTGCTCTGCGGCCATCAGCCGATTCACTGCGACCACCAGGCTTTTGTAAAGCATGAGTTGCGTCAAAAATAACTGGCGCCATGCCTTTCATTTCATCCATAGCTAACATATCAACCACTAAGTTGTTATAACCGTAACAACTGCCACGCTCACATAAAATTACTTGCTCGTTACCCGCTTCAGCAAATTTAGTAATAATATGACGCATTTCATGAGCAGCTAAAAACTGAGGTTTTTTCACATTGATCACGGCACCGGTTTTTGCCATCGCCACCACTAAGTCTGTTTGACGCGCTAAAAAAGCGGGTAGTTGAATAATATCAACCACTTCGGCGACAGGCTGACATTGATAAGGTTCATGAACATCGGTGATCACAGGCACGTTAAAGGTATCTTTAATTTCTTGAAATATCTTTAAACCTTCTTCCATCCCTGGGCCTCGGTATGAGTTTACTGATGAGCGATTGGCTTTATCAAACGAAGCCTTAAATACGTAAGGAATATTTAATTTTTGGGTTACTTCAACATACTTTTCCGCAATGCTCATCGCTAAGTCACGTGACTCAAGTACATTCATACCACCAAACAAGGTAAAAGGTTTATCATTTGCACACTGAATGTCTTGAATTTTGATCGTTTTCATTTTGTTTCCTTAAATTTTATTTAAACGGCGATAGCTTGCATTAACAAACCACAAATATACGCCATATATGTTCCAACGCCATACCCTAATACGGCTAATAAAACACCAACGGGAGCTAGGGATGGATGAAAAGCAGATGCAATCACGGGGGCAGATGCCGCCCCGCCTACATTCGCTTGTGAGCCAACCGCCATAAAAAACAATGGCGCTTTAATTAATTTTGCAACAACTAACATTAAACAGGCATGAATTAACATCCATAAACAGCCAACCGCAAAATACAGCGGTGTTTCAGCAATGGCCAGAACATTCATATGCAAACCAACCGCTGCAATTAAAATGTATAAAAAGCTGGTACCTATTTTACTGGCACCATATTGCTCAATGTCACGTGCTTTCGTAAAAGACAGTGAAATACCAAGCGTGGTGACAATCACAATCAACCAGAAAAATGAACTGGTTAAACTATATTTAGCCGACCACGGATGATGTAACGAAAAATACGGCGCTAATATATCCGCACAAAAATGTGCCAAGCCAGTTATGCCAAAAGCCACCGCGAGTACTGTCATATAATTTGCTAAACTGGGCGGCGTTAACTGCTGTGCTTGTAACTTAGTGACTTTAGTTTTTAAGGCTTCAATCGCACTAACATCAGCGCCTGTTTTTGCATCAATTTTTTTATGATTGGCCGCCAGTATTAATAAAACAGCCACCCAAATATTGGCAACTAAAATATCAACCGTCACCATGGCCGAAAAAATATCACCACCAACATTAAACATTTCTTTCATTGCCGCTTGATTAGCACCACCACCAATCCATGAGCCCGCTAGTGTTGCCATACCACGCCAAACGGCATCAGGGCCATCAACACCAATCAATTCGGGCGCAAAATAACTAAGCGTTAATAACGCAATAGGGCCACCAATGACAATGCCTAATGTGCCGGTTAAAAATAAAATTAACGCTTTCGGACCTAAACTTAAAATGGCTTTAAAATCGATACTGATTGTTAAAAGCACTAAACATGCCGGTAATAAATATCGTGATGCTACGTAATAAATTGATGAGGCATTGCCATCAACAACATTAAAGGTATTTAATAATGAGGGTAAAAAGTAACATAGTAATAAGGCAGGAACATAACGATAAAAACGTAGAAAAAACGGCCTTTGACTTGCCTGAGTTTTAAAAACAAGTCCTAATATAACAGCCAATAACCCTAAGACAACGGCATCATTAGTGATCATGGCTGAAGAAGTCATTTAAACTTTAAACTCCAATACTGAAGCTCCACTGTTAAGTGTGCTATTAATGTAAAATGGTGTCATTAACCGTAATGTTGTCTAACTGATGTTTTAATAATTGTGCCGCTGGATCTTGCGGGCACTGCTCAACAAAAAAGCGGTAATCATCGTAAGCCACTTTAAAACAATCGAGTTGATGAAGCAAAAAACCACGGTCACGACGTTCAAACGGATCATCGGGTCGCATCGCTAATAAAACATCAACACATTTTAACGCTTTATCAAATTGTAATTCATTGATCAGTGAATCTTTTAATGACGACACGTATTTATACAAAATATCCTGCGTATCAATAGATTGCACAAAATCATCATGAGGTTCGTTATCAAAATCCGTTAAGCGATCATCTAAGTCTTGCCACGACAACGACTCTCCAGTAACGGGATCAAAAACAATGGCAAAATCATCATCACAGGTAATTCTGACCATCACTTTTTCAGGTACAAACACTATATCCGTGTCAAAACCACTACGTTCAATAATATACTGCAACATGATCGACTTTAATACTGGCGCCATAATACGATAAGACAAGGCATTATGAATTTGATGGCTTACCACCGGCCAAACATGACGTTTATTATCAATAAATAATTGATGAACATAAATTTCATTAATGACTTGCTCGGCTCGTTCCATTGTATTTTCAATATCGGCGACTTCTTTTTGACAATGCTCTGCTAATAGCTTCACTTCGTCGACATCAACTTTATGATCAAAAATAAACTTTTCAATCAAAGCAACGGCTTCAAGCGGCTCAACAGCCTCATGATTAATTTCTGATAACAACAACTCTTTCATGCTTTAAATACAACTAACTTAACACGTAAATTTATGGCTTTTATATGGGGATTAACGCTAAGCGTTTAAAGGAAATAAGCTTCTTTACTCATCGCCACTCGCACAATTAACATAACCCAACCAATAGCACCTAAATACCCAAACACCTTCATGGTATTATTACGAGCAAATTTCAAGGTATAAATTCCGGTAAAAATATAAGCTAATACCGCTAATAGCTTTTCGGCAAACCACATTTGCTCAAGTGGATTTAACGCTAATTGTATCCACATCACAACACCAACAGCTAATAAACAAGTATCAACAACATGCGGGGTAATTTTTACCCATTTTTGTTGTAATTTAGGCGAGTTCATTAAGCTCCAAATAAAGCGTAAGGTAAATAAACTGACGCTGATCAGCGCTATGGTCATGTGTAAATGTTTCATTTGTGATCCTTATTTTTTGTATTTATTATTAATCGTTTAATTTTTAAGGTATTGCCCGTAAGTAATACGATCATTACCAGCTAAATCTTGTTGTGTTTGTACTTGTTGATAACCATATTGACAAAAAATGGCTTGTACTTGCTGTGCTTGTTCAAAGCCATGTTCAATATATAAGTAGCCATGTTCAGTAAAATAGCTTCTAGCATGTTCAACTATATGGCTAATATCAGCATAACCTTGTTCTTTAGCCACTAACGCTGATAACGGCTCAAAGCGCACATCCCCTTGTGATAAATGATGGTCATTTTCATCAATATAAGGCGGATTGCTGACAATAATATCAAAACCCTGATGTTTATTTACCTGACTAAACCAATCACTTTGATAAATTTCAACTTGGTGAAGCTGATTTTTCTGTCCATTTTTTTGCGCTAACAAAACGGCGTCGTCATGATAATCAACCGCATGTATTAACCACTTTTTACGTTCACTTGCTAATGCTAACGCAATAGCGCCAGTACCAGTACCAAGATCTAAACAAGCCAAATTAGCGTCATTATGATTAGCAAGTACTAACTCTACTAAGGTTTCAGTATCGGGACGCGGAATTAAAGTTGAGGGCGCAACGTTTAAGGTTAACGACCAAAACTCTTTTTCACCGACCAAATACGCAATCGGCTCACCATTTAAGCGTCGCTTAAGTAATTGCTGAAATTGCTGCTCTTGAGGCTCACTTAGTTCATGTTCGGGCCAAGTAAATAAATAACTGATTGGTTTATTAAGCACAAAGCTCAATAGCACTTGGCTATCAAGCTTGGCTGAGTCAGAGCTGTGTTGCAGTGTTTGCTGACCATGTCGGAGCAAACACTTAATCGTATATTCAGACAAATTTTATAACAACGCTTTTAATAATGGTGCTTACCAGGCAGCAATAAAATTTAATTTTGATCAGCAAGTGCCGCTAATAAATCCGCTTGGTTTTCTTGTAATATTGGCTCAAGTACTAGCTGTAAGTTACCTTCGATCACTTCATTTAAACGATACAAAGTTAAGTTAATACGGTGATCCGTCATACGGCCTTGTGGGTAGTTATAAGTACGGATACGTTCAGAACGATCACCACTTGCCACAAGATTACGACGAGAAGATTCTTCTTCGCTACGGCGCTTTTCATCTTCCGCTTGTTGTAAACGTGCTTGTAGTACTGACATCGCTTGGGCGCGGTTTTTATGTTGTGAACGTTGATCCTGACATTCAACCACAACACCGGTAGGAATATGGGTAATACGAATAGCTGAGTCAGTTTTGTTAACATGCTGACCACCAGCACCCGAAGCACGGAAAGTATCTACTTTTAAATCAGCTTTGTTGATTTCAATTGCTTCAGACTCTGGAATTTCAGGCATAACAACCACAGTAATAGCTGAGGTATGAACGCGGCCTTGTGATTCTGTTTCAGGTACTCGTTGTACACGGTGACCACCTGATTCAAATTTCATTTGACCATACACGCCTTCACCATCAATTTTCATGATGATTTCTTTAAAGCCGCCCTGCTCACTTTCGTGTGAGTTCATTAATTCAACACGCCAGCCTTGTTTTTCAGCATAACGAGTGTACATACGGTAAATATCACCAGCAAATATCGCCGCTTCATCACCACCGGCACCGGCACGAATTTCAACAAAACAGTTGTTGTCATCTTTTGGATCGGTCGGTAATAATAAAATTTGTAATTCGCTTTCTAAATCTTCAACCGCTTGTTTAGCCGCTTTAAATTCTTCTTGCGCCATGTCACGCATATCAGGGTCATCATCTTTTAGCATTTCTTCTGAAGTGGCTAAATCATCTTCCGCCCCTTGGAAGGCATGAAAGGCATTAACAACAACTTCTAGTTTTTTAAACTCTCTTGATAATGCTTGAAATTTTTCCTGATCAGCAATCGTTGCTGGATCAGATAACAAGGCTTGAACTTCTTCGAAACGCTCAACTAAGCCTTCCAGTTTTTGATAAACAGATTTATTCATTAATGTTTCTTATTTCTTGTTTTTAATTAGGTCTGCATTATTTTCGTGACGATTAATATCAACATCAATATCAAAGACATCACGTAAATAAACAAGTTTGTCGAGCTCGCCACCTTGAGCTGCTGTTTGTATAGCCGTAGTGGGGGCATGCATAAATTTATTGGTTAATTTGGTCGCCAATTCAGCAACAACCGCTTCTGGCGATTTATTGTTTTGTAATTGACTTAGGGCTTTTTCTAATAATTCATCACGATGTATTAAACACTGTTTACGATAACTCACTACCGTATCTTGCGTATTTAAGCCACGTAACCAAGCCATAAAGCTATTAGCTTGTTTATTAACAATCGACTCAGCCTCAACCGCAGCTTGACGACGACTGTCTAAATTTTTAGCAATAATGCTTTGTAAATCATCAACGGTATATAAAAACACGTCTTCTAATTCACCTACTTGTTCTTCAACATCCCTTGGTACCGCTAAATCAACCATAAAAATTGGTTGATGCTTACGTTGCGTTAACGCATGTTCCATCATGCCCTTACCAATAATAGGTAAGGTACTGCCCGTAGAACTAATAACAATATCCGCATTGGCAATTTGCTCAGGAATTTGCGCTAAAGTAACCACTTCAGCGCCAATTTGCTTCGCCATCACTTCTGCGCGTGTAATGGTGCGATTGGCTACGGTAATTTTACCAACATTATTTTCATATAAATGTTTCGCCACTAACTCAATGGTTTCACCGGCACCAACTAACAGCACTCTTGATTTATCAAGCTTGCCAAAAATATGTTTTGCTAAATTAACCGCGGCAAAAGCCACAGAAACGGCACTTGAACCAATTTCAGTTTCAGTACGCACTTGTTTCGCCACACCAAAGGTGCGTTGAAATAAACGATCCATAACTAAAGCCATGGAACCGGCCGCTTTTGCTTGGCTATAAGCTTGTTTCATTTGGCCAAGAATTTGCGGTTCACCTAACACTAACGAATCTAAACCACAGGCAACCCGCATCATGTGATTAACCGCTTTTACGTCATGATGCCAATACAAGCTAGGTAAGATAGTGGCAGCACTTACTTGATGATGCTGTTCTAACCAACGCACAATTTTTTCTTTGGTACGTTCAACATCACCTTCTTGAACAAGATATAGCTCGGTACGATTGCACGTTGACAGGATCGCAACTTCTTTACAATTAACGTAATTAAGCATTTCATCCAGGGCATTACTCAATTTGTCAGGATTAAAAGAAATCTTTTCCCGAACAGCAACTGGTGCAGTTTTATGATTAATACCTAAAGCAACGATGGACATAGTGTGAACAGTTCAACCTTTGAAACAACCGATAAAAAAGCTGGAAAGTGTTTTCTCGGTAGTGTGCTTTCTACTGAAATACAGTAAACTTAACAACACATAAAAAATTAGCCTAATTTTACGAAATATCCATGCTGATTGAAAGCTTATTACTCACACAAAGCAAAGATAACCCCGCTTTTATAGAAAATATCCGACGATTACAGGATTACCAGATAAAATGACCGCTAAATTTTGCCTTTTTTTGTTATTCATTTTATTTCTGCATGGCTGTTCTCTTGTTTCAAACCAACCAAACAATGCAACCACTGTACTTAATCAAACCCTAAAAGAGCGCAATCAACAAATGAAAGCGCTAAGCCAATGGCAAATTAGCGGTAAAATAGCTTTTATTCAACAAGATAAACGCGACAGTGCTAACCTTTTTTGGCAACATCTCGATGCACAAAATCAGCGTTTAAATTTAACAACTTATTTAGGCATTAATGTTTTAAAACTGGAAAGTAAAAATGGTTTACATACCTTAGAAGTTGATGGCAAAACATACCAAGGTGATGATTTATCCGTACTGATTTATCAATTAACCCAACTGCCATTACCAACTAAAGCCCTACATTATTGGCTAAAAGGGTTACCTTATTTACAGACAGATCAAATAACCCTTGACGAAAAAACCTCCCTGCCTAAGTTATTAACTAGCACTTTTAATCAACAAAAATGGCAAATTAGTTACCAAGGTTATCAAACCGTTAATAGTCATCAACTGGCAACTAAGTTAGTCATTAAACAAAAGCAGTTAACGATAAAAATCAATATTAATGAGTGGAAATTATAACCGTGTCATCATCCAATTCAGCGCTTGAAAATTCTCAAGTCACTAATTTTTATCTCGATAAAAGCTATCAATTTCCGTCGCCGGCAAAACTAAATTTATTTCTTCATATCGTTGGTCAGCGTCCTGATGGTTATCATGATCTACAAACACTTTTTCAATTTTTAAATTATGGTGACACCATCACGATCACCCCAACCCGTGATAATAAAATAACCTTACTTACTGAATTTAAAGGGGTGCCTGAAGAAAGTAATTTAATTGTTAAAGCGGCAAAAATTTTACAACAACACAGTAAAACCTCATTCGGTGCCCAAATCAGTATTGATAAAATTTTACCTATGGGTGGTGGTTTAGGGGGTGGTTCGTCAAATGCCGCCACAATATTATTAGCACTCAATGCACTATGGCAAACTCATCTTAGTAGCCATGAATTAGCCCAAATGGGGTTAGCGCTAGGTGCTGACGTACCTATATTTATTCATGGCTTTGCTGCTTTCGCCGAAGGTGTTGGTGAACAATTAACGCCGGTTCAACCTAGCGAACATTGGTATTTAGTGACGAAACCTGACATCAGTATTTCTACCGCCGCCGTTTTTACTGCCAAAGACTTAACGCGCAATACCCCTAAAATCATCTTCACTGATGATAATATCACCGACAATCTCGACAACTTACAAAATGATTGTCAAACATGGGTAATAAAACACCATCCTGAGGTTGCCAAGCTACTGGCTTGGTTGGTAGAATACGCGCCATCTCGAATGACTGGTACTGGAGCGTGTATTTTTTCACGTTTTGCATCAGAACATGAAGCTATTGCCGTAAAAAATCAGTTGCCTAAAAACACCTATTCTTTTATTGCACAAGGGATAAATACTTCTCCCTTGATACAAGCTATTAACGATTTACCGGTTAAGAGTATGGCTAATTAATGTCTTGTTGTTTTCAATAACAAGTTATTAAAAAGCATTACTGTTAACCTAATATTAATGTCAAAAAAGTTTCTGAGGAACTGACCGTGCCTGACATGAAAATTTTTGCGGGTAACGCCACCCCTGAACTGGCTAAAAAAATTGCAGACCGTCTATACATTAGTTTAGGCAAAGCAAAAGTAGGCAGTTTTAGTGATGGTGAAATTAGCGTTGAAATCACTGAAAACGTTCGTGGTGCAGATGTTTTTATCATTCAATCAACCTGTGCACCAACTAACGATAATATTATGGAATTAATTGTGATGATCGACGCTTTACGTCGTGCATCAGCCGGCAGAATTACCGCCGTTATTCCTTACTTTGGCTATTCACGCCAAGATCGTCGAGTGCGTAGTGCTCGTGTACCAATCACAGCAAAAGTAGTTGCTGACTTCTTATCAAGTGTTGGTGTTGACCGTGTATTAACTGTTGACCTTCATGCTGAACAAATTCAAGGTTTCTTTGATGTTCCTGTAGATAACGTGTTTGGTACGCCAATTTTATTAGACGACATGATCAACAAAAACTTAGACAACCCTGTTGTTGTTTCACCTGATATTGGTGGTGTTGTTCGTGCCCGTGCGGTTGCTAAATTATTAAATGATGCTGACCTTGCTATTATTGATAAGCGTCGTCCAAAAGCTAACGTTGCACAAGTAATGCATATTATTGGTGATGTTGAAGGCCGTGACTGTATTATTGTTGATGATATGATCGATACCGGCGGTACTTTGGCAAAAGCGGCAGCAGCATTAAAAGAGCACGGTGCTAAAAATGTTTATGCTTATGCAACCCATCCAGTATTATCAGGCAAAGCCGCTGAAATTTTAGGTGAGTCAGTGATTGATGAAGTTATTGTGACTGATTCAATTCCTTTATCACCAGAAATGAAAAAGTTGAAGAAGATTCGCCAACTAACCTTAAGTGGCATGTTATCTGAAGCGATCCGTCGTGTTAGTAACGAAGAATCTATCTCTGCGATGTTTGAAGCTTAATCTTCGCTTAGATTGTCAGTTTTAAAAATCCGATCAAGACACTAACGCGTAAGCTTAGTGTCTTTTTTATTACTCTCTTATTTCGTCTCTTAACTACCCTCTTATTATTTCGCTTTTTTCTTCCGATATTATTCGATTCATCAGCAAAAAATAACAAATTATTCTCAATCATAATAAGTCGTTGGCTTTAAGTCGCTCAAGTGTTATCATGCCGCGCCTTTTTTGCTAGAAGTCGTTTCTTACATTATAAGAAGATACTTGGCAGGATCGGCAAACATAGTTGTTTTTGGTCGCAAAAAACAACAAAACTTTAATTTAATTATGAGTATATAATCATGACTGATATTTTTACTTTGGAAGCTGAAGTACGTACAGACTTAGGGAAAGGTGCGAGCCGCCGCCTACGTCACGCGAACAAAGTTCCAGCTATCCTTTACGGTGAAGGCAAAGAGCCTGTTTCTTTAACATTAGCACACAACAAAGTTTGGCGTGCACAACAAGAAGAAGCGTTTTACTCACATGTTTTAACTTTAAACGTTGACGGCAAGCCTGTTGAATGTTTAATCAAAGACATGCAACGTCACCCGTACAAAAACTTAGTAATGCACTTAGATTTTTTACGTGTTGATGCTACACACGCTGTTCATACTAACGTACCAGTTCACTTCATCAATGAAGAAGCTGTTGCTAAGAAAGGCGCTACAGTTGCACATCACGTTTCTGAAATTGCTATTTCATGTTTACCAGGTAAATTACCTGAGTTCATCGAAGTAGACGTAGCTAACTTAGAAGTTGGTCAAACACTTCACTTATCTGACGTTAAATTACCAGAAGGCGTTACTTCTGATGAATTAGCAAAAGGTGCTGAACATGACCTAGCTGTTGTTACTGCTAATGCTCCAAAAGGCAAAGCAGATGACGAAGCTGAAGAAGAAGCTGCTGAAGCATAATTAAGGCTTTCCTTAATGACTATTCAGTTAGTTGTGGGGCTAGGTAATCCTGGCCCCGAATATACCAAAACCCGCCACAATGCTGGTGTCTGGTTCGTAGAAGAACTTGCCGCTCGTTATAACATTTCACTCAAACCTGAAAAGAAATACTTTGGTCATTATGGCAAAGGCTATATTGGCGAAGAGTTGGTGCATTTATTAATTCCCACGACTTTTATGAATCGAAGTGGTCAGGCAGTAGCACCCTTAGCGAATTTCTTTCGAATTCCTGTTGAAAACATGCTCGTTGCGCATGATGAACTCGACATTGAACCGGGCATTTGTAAAATAAAAAAAGGCGGTGGCCACGGTGGTCATAATGGCTTACGAGATATTATCGCTCGTATGGCAAACAATAAAGATTTTTACCGTTTACGCATTGGTATTGGCCACCCAGGTCATCGTGATCGCGTAACTGGACATGTACTAGGCAAAGCGCCTGCCAACGAGCAAAGCTTGATCGAAGAAAGCTTAGATGAAGCCAGCCGTTGTTTTGAAATATGGCTTAAAGACGACTTAAAAAAAGCACAAAATCGCTTACATTCGTTTAAAGCACAGTAAAATAGCAAATTAACTTATTTTAGGAACACATCATGGGATTTAAATGCGGCATAGTTGGCTTACCCAACGTTGGAAAATCAACTCTTTTTAATGCCTTAACTAAAGCAGGTATTGAAGCAGCTAACTTTCCATTTTGTACAATAGAACCAAATACAGGTGTTGTACCAGTACCCGATCCTCGTTTAGATCAATTAGCAGCAATTGTTAATCCTGAACGTGTATTAGCAACCACTATGGAATTTGTTGATATTGCCGGCCTTGTCGCTGGTGCTTCTAAAGGTGAAGGTTTAGGAAATAAGTTTTTAGCTAACATTCGTGAAACAGATGCGATTGGTCATGTGGTTCGCTGTTTTGAAAACGACAACATTATTCACGTTGCCAATAAAATTAGCCCTGTTGATGATATTGACGTAATTAATACAGAATTAGCCTTAGCGGATATGGACACCGCAGATCGCGCTATTCAACGCCAAGCAAAACGTGCTAAAGGTGGTGATAAAGACGCTAAATTTGAAATCCCTGTATTAGAAAAAATATTAGCACATGTTGAAGAAGGCAATATGATCCGCTCTTTAGATTTATCTAAAGAAGAAAAAGCAGCGGTTGCCTATTTAAACTTCTTAACAATTAAGCCTACTATGTACATTGCTAACGTTAATGACGACGGCTTTGAAAACAACCCTTATTTAGATCAAGTAAAAGAAATTGCGGCCAAAGAAAATGCCGTAGTAGTTGCTGTTTGTGCCGAAATTGAAGGCGAACTTTCTGAAATGGAAGATGATGACCGTGAGTTATTCATGGCAGAAATGGGCTTAGAAGAGCCAGGATTAAACCGTGTTATTAATGCGGGTTATTCTTTATTACATTTACAAACTTACTTTACCGCTGGTGTTAAAGAAGTACGGGCATGGACAGTTAAGCAAAATGCAACCGCGCCTCAAGCCGCTGGTGTTATCCACACTGACTTTGAAAAAGGTTTTATCCGTGCTGAAGTTATCGGCTTTGATGACTTTATTCAATTTAACGGTGAATCTGGCGCGAAAGAAGCCGGTAAATGGCGTTTAGAAGGTAAAGACTATCTAGTAAAAGATGGTGACGTGGTTCACTTTAGATTTAACGTGTAATCGCTAAAGCTATTTATTTCAATAGTTAAATAAATATTTGAATACATCAAGGAGCTTCGGCTCCTTTTTTATTATTGTTAATAAAATTTCCCCATCTAACCTAATACCAATCCGTATAAGTTCGAGATAATAAATTATCAAATTAAATAAAACTTCATCCTTTCAAAATAACTAAATATATTTAAAAAGTATTTTTTTAAATATGCCACTGACAATAAATAGCGACAGCTTAGCTAACAAAAAACTAAAAGTGAGATCCTACAAGCACTTTTTTGCATAGATTTACGCCATTATGCTGACTATTTAGGCAAACAAATAAAAAGTCTGTTTTTTTTCAAAAAAACGGTTGACGTAGGTCGGCGACATTTGCATAATACGCGCCACTTGCTGAGAGGCAAGATTGGAAAGGCTACATAGCTCAGCTGGTTAGAGCACATCACTCATAATGATGGGGTCCCAGGTTCAAATCCCGGTGTAGCCACCATTCTTTCTAAGCGAGTTATTGAAAATGCGGGGTTGGCGGAATTGGTAGACGCGCTGGATTTAGGTTCCAGTATCGCAAGATGTGAGAGTTCAAGTCTCTCACCCCGTACCATTTCAATAGTAATGTTATTATTCAAATAATATTACAAAGTAAGTTACATTGCAGGGGTATAGCCAAGCGGTAAGGCAGCGGGTTTTGATCCCGTCATTCAGAGGTTCAAATCCTCTTACCCCTGCCACTTTCTTATTTATCTAATGTCTAGCTCAAGTATCTAGTTTAAATATCTAATAAAGTAACTCAATGTAACCTACATCAAAATTTCTGCAGGGGTATAGCCAAGCGGTAAGGCAGCGGGTTTTGATCCCGTCATTCAGAGGTTCAAATCCTCTTACCCCTGCCAACTTTTGTTTTATCACTTTCTTTATTATTTTCTCTTTTTCACATATCTATAATATATCTATAGAAAATTTTTATTCTTAGATAATACCATTTTGTATAAAGTTATTTTTCTATAACCGTTCCAATGTGTCACGTACCGTTAAGTTAAGCCACACGCATAAGCTAATGCTTTATTTTTTATCTGTTTATTAAGCACAGGTACATGATTAACAGCCATCAATCCAAGGTTTCTTAACCCTTTAATAATCGGTGATGGATGTGAAAATGTTTTATAAAGCGCGTCCATGGTCGACATCATCAATAAATTATCTGTTCGCCTTGCACTTTCATATCGACTTAATGTTTTAGCGCTATACCACGACTCTCCTTCACCAATTGCTGTTGCTAATGCTAACTGCAAAGCTTTTACATCTTTAAAGCCTAAATTAACGCCCTGCCCCGCTAATGGGTTAATGGTATGGGCAGCATCACCTAATAAGACAATACGGCCTTTAACATATTGATTAGCATGACGGCGGGTTAAGTTAAATGGCGCTTTGTTGATCACTTTAACATTCCCTAATCGACGAGGAAAATGCTGATGGATCTCTGCTGTTAAGGCGTCATTTGATAAGCCACTTAAGCGTTTAATTTCTGCTTTTTGATGATACCAAACCAAAGAGGCATTATTTCCCGGCAGTGGTAACATCGCTACCGGCCCCGTTTGAAAAAATTGCTGCCAAGTAATATCTTGTTGCTCAAGTGAGGTTTCAACATGAATTAACATGGCTGACTGTTGGTAATCCCAGCCGGTTGTGCCTATTTGCGCTAATGATCTCACTTGCGAATTAGCACCATCGCTCGCAATTAATAATTTAGCGGTGAGCACCTGCTCTGTTAAAGTTAATTTAACCTCATCAGCAAGCTGTTCAAAACCTTGCAACTGCTCAGGGCATAATAAGGTGATTTTACTTTGCTGCTGCACTTGTTGCCAAAGTGACAGTTGCAATAAACGGTTTTCAACAATATGCCCTAAATGAGCTTGTTGAATATCAGCACTATTAAATTCTGTATAAGCGTTTTCTTGCTCCCATACTCCCAAACGTTGGTAAGGGCATAAACGCCAATCAAGCAATTGTTGCCAAGCACCTAATTGTGTTAATAATTGTTCCGAGGCAAGCGAAATTGCAGAAACTCGTAAATCAAATGTTTGCTCTGGCGAAAAATCTGTCACAGGATATTTATCAATCAGTACTACCTTTAAACCAATATCGGCTAATGCAAGCGCCGTGGTTGCTCCCACCATACCAGCACCAATAACAGCACAATCGTAATCTGACATCGTTTATTATCCTATTTAGCAACTTATTCTAACGGTTATTATCGCCTAAGCGCTTGATTAAAAACCAACATTATATCGCTTTTAATCACGTTTATTTGTTTTAAATTAAATCAAGCTAAAAAATAATACAGCACACCCGTTTTATTTTGACGCGATAGCTTTGATCTCTGTCTACTTTATACCATTGCGTATAAAGAAGTGCTCACTTAGAACGGTATGGGCGGCATTAGAACAAACAAAATTTGTGAAGATATAGTTATTCTACATCAAATAAATTTTGTGCAGTTATCATGTTGCCCATACGTTCCCAAAGGGCGAGTTTTAAAGGCTTATATGCTGCGTTATTGATTTTGACAAGGGAATAACCATTCTCTTCAATCATTGCCTTGCCTCTAAGCCTTTAAATTCTCGCTAAGCGATCACTTTCTTATACGGATTGGTATTACTAGCACATTGCCGAGATAAAGAGTAAAATACGCGTCCATTATTGAAATGGCCGATAATAATTTAGCTAAGGGCTTTAAACGCCGTACTTTATTGAGGTCTTTCAAATTGAAATTAGTAATTTTGTAGGCACTGATCGAATGAGCAAAAAGCTGTATATTAAAACTTGGGGCTGCCAAATGAACGAGTATGACTCGCAAAAAATGGCAGAACTTCTTGATTCAACCCATGGTTATGAATTAGCGGAAGAAGCAGAAGATGCTGACGTTATTTTATTAAATACCTGTTCGATCCGTGAAAAAGCGCAAGAAAAAGTATTTCATCAACTTGGTCGTTGGAAAAACCTTAAAAAAACCAACCCAGATTTATTAATTGGTGTTGGTGGTTGTGTTGCTTCGCAAGAAGGTGACGCCATTCGTCAACGCGCACCTTTTGTTGATATGGTGTTTGGGCCACAAACCTTGCATCGTTTACCTGAAATGATCAAACAAGTGACTGGCAACAATGAGTCCGTTGTTGATGTTAGTTTTCCTGAAATAGAAAAATTTGATCGCTTACCTGAACCTAAAGCTGAAGGCGCAACAGCCTTTGTTTCGGTTATGGAAGGCTGTAGTAAATATTGTACTTTCTGTGTTGTTCCTTATACCCGTGGTGAAGAAGTTAGCCGTCCGCTTGATGATGTCCTTTATGAAGTGGCACAACTGGCTGAACAAGGTGTTCGTGAAGTTAATTTATTAGGCCAAAACGTTAATGGTTACCGCGGTGAAGCCCATGATGGCAGTATTTGTCGTTTTTCTGAATTATTACGTTTAATTGCCACCATTGATGGCATTGACCGTATTCGTTATACCACATC
The DNA here is from genome assembly GCF_053470345.1 of Thalassotalea agariperforans. Lineage (NCBI taxonomy): Bacteria > Pseudomonadati > Pseudomonadota > Gammaproteobacteria > Alteromonadales > Colwelliaceae > Thalassotalea > Thalassotalea agariperforans. The sequence continues at coordinate 182,722 of NZ_JBQMWH010000005.1, forward strand.
GCATCCCATCGAATTTACTGATGACATCATCGAAGTGTACAAAGATGTGCCGGAATTAGTAAATCATTTACATTTACCAGTACAAAGTGGTTCCGATCGCATTTTGGTACAAATGAAGCGTGGTCATACAGCATTAGAATATAAATCACAAATTCGTAAATTGAAAAAAGTACGCCCTGATTTATGTATGTCTTCAGACTTTATTATTGGCTTCCCTGGTGAAACCGACCAAGATTTTGAAGCAACCATGGATTTAATTAAAGCGATAGATTTTGATCTTAGCTTTAGCTTTATCTACAGTGCTCGACCAGGTACACCAGCAGCTGATTTACCTGATGATGTAAGTGAAGAAACGAAAAAACAACGCTTACAAATATTACAAGATACCATCAGTAATCAAGCATTGCGTATTGCCCGCCAAATGTTAGGGACAGAGCAACGTATTTTAGTGGAAGGTCCATCCAAGAAAAATCCAATGGAATTGCGTGGTCGTACTGAAAACAATCGTATTGTAAACTTTGAAGCACCCCATCATGTGATTGGTCAATTTGTTGATGTAAAAATTACCGATGTTTATTCAAACTCGTTACGTGGTGAACTAGTGCGTGAAGAAAAAGATATGGGCTTACGTATTGCCCATTCACCTGCCGATATCTTGGCAAACAACCATCACAACAAGCCAGCAGCTGGTGCCGATGTGTTGGGTGTAACTACCTTTACCCCTTAATTAATTCATTCTATTGCTCGGAAAATATTCTTGACTCAAACAATTATTAAAGAACTCAGCATTGAGCCTATCGACAACGATAGGCTTGCCAATTTATGTGGCCCGTTAAATGACAACATTAAAACTATTGAACGCCGTTTAGGGGTTGAAATTAATGTTCGTCATAATGATTTTAGGATCACAGGTGAACCTAATAACTGTGAAGCTGTTGCTAAGATACTAAAAAGCCTTTACATAGAAACTGCCACCGTTAAAGGGCAAGTAAAAGATATTTCACCTGATATAGTACATTTAGCGATCCTTGAGTCGAATGTCTTAGAGCAAGCCCCAACTGCACACGAAGCTGATTTCACTAAAATGGTTACCATTAAAACCAAACGCGGTATTATCAAGCCCCGTAATGGTAATCAATCGGCTTATGTGCAAAATGTCTTAACTAATGATATTAGCTTTGGTATTGGCCCTGCCGGTACCGGTAAAACCTATTTGGCAGTTGCATGTGCTGTTGATGCCCTAGAGCGCCAAGAAGTTCGCCGTATCTTATTAACTAGACCAGCAGTTGAGGCGGGTGAAAAATTAGGTTTTTTACCGGGTGATCTATCTCAAAAAGTAGACCCATACTTACGCCCACTTTATGACGCTTTGTTCGAAATGTTAGGTTTTGAAAAAGTTGAAAAACTGATCGAACGTAGTGTGATTGAAGTAGCGCCACTTGCTTATATGCGTGGTCGTACTTTAAACGATGCCTTTATTATTTTAGATGAAAGCCAAAACACCACCACAGAGCAAATGAAAATGTTCTTAACCCGTATCGGTTTTAATTCCCGTGCGGTGATCACCGGTGATATTACTCAAGTGGATTTACCACGCGGAGTAAAATCTGGTTTACGTCATTCAATTGAAGTATTAAATGATATTCCAGGGGTTAGCTTTAACTTTTTCCAATCGAAAGATGTAGTACGTCATCCCGTTGTTGGCCGTATTGTTGATGCTTATGAAAAACATGAGCAAAAAATACAAGCTATAAAAGATGCGTTAAAAAAAGAAAAAACCGCTGATGAGCAAGCAAAATCAGCAGATAATGCGGCAACGAATAAAGCAGAACAAGCATAGTGAGCATTACCTTAGATTTACAAGTTGTGCACCCAAGTGAAAATCTGCCAACAGCGCAAGAGTTTCAAACTTGGGTGGATACGGCATTATTACCTTATAATAAGCCTTTTGAGCTCACTATTCGCATTGTCGCGAACGATGAAAGCCAACAACTTAACCATCAATACCGCGATAAAAATAAACCTACCAATGTTTTATCGTTTCCTTTTGAAGTACCTGATGGTATTGAGCTAGACTTATTAGGCGACTTAGTTATTGCCGCGGATGTGGTGAGCCAAGAAAGTATTGAACAAAACAAAAGTTTAACCGCCCACTGGGCACATATGGTTATACACGGATGCTTGCATTTATTGGGATTTGATCATATAAGTGATGATGAAGCTGATGAAATGGAAAGCATTGAAATTCAATTATTAGCTAAATTAGGGTTTAAAAACCCATACGAAGCAACAATATAACGTGTTTTACACAATTTTATAGGAAATACAAAGGCTCTATGAGCGACGATAACCCCCACTCTAGCAACGGTTCCTCGAATAAATCATTTTTGGATAAAATATTTCAAGCATTTACCGGAGAACCGCAAAATAAAGAAGAATTGGTTGAAGTATTAAATGACGCAAAAGACCGCGATTTAATTAATCCTGAAACCAAATTAATGATCGAAGGCGTACTAGAAGTATCTGAAATGCGCGTTCGAGAAATCATGATCCCACGTTCACAAATGGTGACATTAGATATCACCATGAAAATTGATGAGTTTTTACCGACTATTCTTGAATCGGCACACTCTCGCTTCCCTGTTGTGAATGACGATATTGATCATGTTGAAGGTATTTTATTAGCTAAAGATCTACTCGCTTATGGCTTTAAACAAAAACACCAAGATTTTTGTTTAGCCGACATTATTCGCCCTGCGATCATCGTTCCTGAAAGTAAAAAAGTTGAACCTCTACTGAAAGAATTTCAGTCACAACGTTACCATATGGCAATTGTTGTTGATGAATACGGCGGGGTTTCAGGTTTAGTTACTATCGAAGATATTTTAGAACTCATTGTTGGTGAAATTGAAGATGAAACTGATGATGAAATTGAAGAAGATATTAAACATCTTGCCAGCAATGTATATAACGTTCGAGCATTAACGGCCTTAGATGACTTTAATGAATTCTTTAATTGTGAATATAACGAAGAGCAAGCAGATACTATCGGTGGTATTGTGCTACATCAATTTGGCCATATGCCAAGAAAAGATGAAACCGTTGCTATTGACGATTTTGAGTTTAAAATCACGGCTGCCGACAGCCGCAGAATTCAATCGTTACAAGTTACCATTCCAAAAGACCACGTCATTTTAGGCAAAAAGAACGACTAACATCATGTTAAAAAACATGTTTTCAGCTGTTTTAGCCTTTGTTAAAAACAAAACAAACTGGCTCAGCTTTATTGCTGGGCTAAGTTTAGTTTTTGCTTATGCCCCTTTTGAACAATGGTGGTTACCTTTAATCATCATTCCTTGCTGGTTATTTTTACTCGATAAAAATAATACTAAACCAGTTCAAGCCTGTTATGCGTTTGCGGTTGGTTGGTTTACCAGTGGTATTAGTTGGGTTCATGTCAGTATTGCTGACTTTGGCGGTATGCCATTGTTGGTGTCATTATTATTGATGTTTTTCCTTTGTTTATACCTTGCTTTATATCCAGCCTTAAGCTGTTGGTTAAGTATTAAAACCGCACGCTATCTTAACTCTGAACAAAAATTAAACCTTTGGTTATTAGCCCCCTTTTGGTTATTAACCGAATACTTTCGAGAACATTTTTTAACTGGTTTTCCTTGGCTTTCTTTAGGTTACAGCCAAATAAATAGTCCGTTAAACAGCCTTGCTCCTATTGTTGGTGAAACCGGTATCACCTTAGTGCTGTTATTATTAAGTATTGCATTAGTGCGCTTGTTCCAAGCTAAAGAGCGCATATTAAGTGCATTGATCATAATATTTTGTGGTGTCAGCATAGTGTTCGCATCAACACAAAGCTGGGTAACCGTAACCGGAAAAACGATCAAAACAGCGTTAGTACAAGGTAATATTGCGCAAGAGTTAAAATGGTTACCCGAAAAAGAATGGCCAACTTTAGAGCTTTATTTATCATTAACCGAAGCGACTCAAAATATTGATATTTTTGTTTGGCCTGAGTCGGCAATCCCAGCATTAGAGCCAAGCGTGCAAGATTATTTAAAAGTAGTAAACGAGCATGCAAATAGCACAAATAGCGCGGTGATCACCGGCATCATTAATTATAACTTTGAGCAACGCAGTTTTTTTAATAGCGTTATTGTTTTAGGTAATAAAACCGATCAACAAGCGTTTGGAAATTATTTATATGGCCATGAAAATCGTTACAGCAAACATCATTTATTACCTATTGGTGAATTTGTCCCGTTTGAAGATTGGCTACGACCAATAGCACCACTGTTTAATTTACCCATGTCTTCGTTTAAACGAGGCGATTATATACAGCCAAACCTGCAAGCTAAAGATATTCAAATACTTCCCTTATTATGCTTTGAAATCGCGTTTCCTGAGCAATTAGCCGCTAACTACACTGATAACACTCAATTATTATTAACCGTGAGTAACGACGCTTGGTTTGCCGATTCACATGGCCCACATCAGCACATGGAAATTGCTCGCATGCGTGCGCTGGAATTTGGCCGACCATTAGTCCGTTCAACAAATACAGGGATCACCGCTGCGGTTAACCATTATGGCCAATTCATCAATCAGTTACCGCAATTTGAACAAGGGGTGTTAATTTCAGATATCGCCTTGGTTGAGGGGATAACACCTTACGCAAAATGGGGACGAATGCCCATTTATAGTTTTGCATTTGGCTTTTTATTGCTGATGTTATACCTTGCTCGACGTCAATCTCGGTGCCAACCTAACCTAAGCAAACAAGACTAAAAATAACTATCTAAGCTTAGCTTCAGCACTTAGGGCGTTAACTTAAGTGCTGTTTTACCCAAAGTTGCTGCGCTGATGGCGACAAAAAGCTCCAACAAATAACACGGGTAACTTTTTGCCCTTGCACCATTTTTAATATTTTTATTTGGCTTACTTTCGCTTTTTTCAGTGACAACTTCAGGGCACTTAAACTGTCTTTTTTTGACACCAGTGAAGTAAACCATAACACTTGTGAACGAAACGCTTTACTATCGCGGATCATATTGCGAATAAACTTCACTTCACCACCTTCACACCACAACTCAGCATTTTGACCACCAAAATTAAGCGTTTTAACACTTGTTTGCTGCTCTTTGCCCTTAGCGGCTTTCATTAAGTTTTGCTGCTTCTTAATACTGCCTTGACTAGCTTCTAGCTGGGAACGATGAAATGGTGGATTAGATAAGGTAAAGGTAAAATATTCATTAGCTTGGATAATACCGTGAAAAATGCAGTCTTTATCCGCTTGTAATCGACAGTCTATTTGCCCTTGTAAGCCAGTATTATTTGCAATTATCTTCTTAACATTTGCTAATGACGGTGCCGAAATATCACTTGCCACAAACTGCCAAGCATATTCAACAACCCCAAGAATTGGGTAAATAGCACTAGCTCCGGTACCAATATCAAGTGCTTTGATTTTCTTATTCTCTGTCAGCTTAATATCGTTATACTCAGCTAATAAGTCGGCTAAATAATGTAAATAATCCAGTCGGCCAGGAACACCTGGGCATAACGCGTTGGCGGGTAGTTGCCAGTCGTTAATTTGATACGCACTTTTTAATAATGCCGTGTTTAACGCCAGTACCGCTTGAGGTAAAGCAAAATTAATGGAAGCCGTTTTGTTTATCGTTTGAATAATAAAAGCTTTTAATGGCGGATAAGCTAACGCTAACTGGTGCAGATCATAGCCTTTGGCAAAACGGTTATTGGCATGCAAAGACACCGGCTTAGCCACAATTAAGCCTTATTGCCAATTTTAAACGTACCATTTGAAAAGAACTGTACCGCTTGTTGACGCTTTTTACCGATCAGTATGGTGCCGTCATCCATAAATAAGAAGTTTTTCCAGCAACGTTGAAATACTGCCCAAGTGGTTTCAATGACTTTTTCACGACTTGAACAAAAATAAACAACGGTATTTACATCCCAAGCTAAATGTTCAGTTACAAGCTCCGGTAAGTCAGGCTCATCACTGTCCCAAATACCTTCCCATTTTCCGGTATCAAGCCAGGTGTTTTTTTCAAACGGCCAATCACCCGCTTTAAAAAAATCAGGATGATCCACTTGTTTGCTAATAAAAGCATCCCAAACCTGCATTGCCCGCGCGGCAGACATTGGCTTGATTTTCATTAAATCATCAGGAGTTATTGGTAAACTTTTGTGGCGAAATATCCAAGCGTTTTTCAGCTCATCAAGACTAATATATGACATGAAACCTATCTAAAAAATTATAAACACGCTAATTATACGTTAACCCCGCTAAGATGCGAGTGCCGTGAACAACGAAAGGCTCTAATGAACAGTACGTAAAAATACTTTCGTATTTGCTAGTTCAGCAATGGTAGTAAGCAATTTTTCTTCTAATGGTACCAGTTGCACAATAGCTGGACACAAGGCTTTAGCTTTTTGCTCTATCTCTGCCTTTTTAGTGGTCATGGCGTTATTAATTTCACTCTTTAATTTAGCAACTTTCGCTTCAACCGACGACATTTTTTCACCCGAAAACAAAACGCCTTGCAGTAAGCTCGCCATTGATTCCGCTAACGCAGAGGCGATAATTTTTTGTGCTCGCAACTCCACATCACCTTGATAAAACTCAGCTAAAAAATGGCCTTCTTGATCTAGATAAACGGTATTATTACCATCAAGTCGGTAATCAATTTTTTTATTAATCAAGGTCAATTCATTTCTTATATCAGCTAAGGTTGCACTGTTATTACCTAAAAAACTGGTAAAGCTATTAGCTGTTGCTAACGCGATACTGATGATGTCGTGACTCGTTTTTTTAATTTTAGGGATAAGGGCACGAATATGTTGCTGATAAGCTGCCAGATGTTTTTGCTGCTGCAAAGTTAATTTTATTTTTTGCTGTTTTATTAATAACTGGTTGTTAGCCGCTATTTGATAAACTACTTGCTGGTTACGATAAAAAGTGATGGTTGAAGGTGTAATTTCAACATCACTTTTTAAACGAATACCACAAGCGGTATTATATTTTGGTGATTCGGTTAGCTGATTCATCGTTGCCGTTTGCGCTGCTAGCTGTGTTTCTGGCAAACTTAACGCTGAAGCAATATTAACAGTTAACCCCACAAACCAACTAAGACTGGCTAGCACTATAAATTTTTTCATGTAAATCCTTTTATAAATAATGTTTTATAAAGCAGGGTTTAGACGGCATTTAACCATATAACTAGCCACACAGCCAAAGGTTAGCTTCATCTTCATTACGAAAGTTTCGTAATAAAATATTTTTGTTACTGGCTAACTCTTGTAAAAAAGCGTTTTTCCTAAATTGATTATTCACTAAACGAGCAACTTTAAAAGGGGTTAATTTTTTCTCTAATATCGTCATCACATTAAGCATATCATAAGATTCATAGCCCATATAAAGCTCACGCATATCAATTAAGATTTTTTCTGCCCCTTCCATTTTGGCAATTTCAATAGCTTCATAATAACTATTTAGCATATCCACAGCTAAAGCATGGCCGCTAACTTTAACAGACAATAAAGGTTGTTTTACGGTGATATGACAAGTAAAGCTTGCCGCTTCATGCACTTTAGACATTACGATCACCTTTCAAATGTAACCGTTCAGGACAAGAAGAAGTGCGAGCTATGCTCAATGTTTTTTGACACTGAAAAGTTTCAGCGCATGAAAGAGTAAGTACTGATTGCTCAGTACCTAAAAAATATTTCTGTTTTTTGACCAATACCATAGTAACTTTAAACAACTTCTATAAAAGTTACGTGTAAAAGAGAATTTAAGTTAAAAATAATCAGAAAATACAGATTAAGCTTAATACCAAGTAAAAATTCTAGCGCTTTTACTCGTCATTAACCCTGACTTAACGATTTATTAACTAATCTATCCTAGGTTGCTCTTTAAACCCGTGATTTTATGCAATATCGACCTGATATCGCGAATTAAGCCGACATGATATTACATTTTAACGACATTATCAATTTCCCATAATGTCGTTAATTTACAAAAAACCGGCTCAATTTAAAGCAAATTAAAGCAAAGTTATCGCAAACTTAAAGCAGGTGCATCAAAACTAACACCAGCCCAACCTGATACCATAAAGTTACGAATATTGGCGTGATCATTTGCCTCTGGGTGCTCTAAAACATCTTCTCGGTAATAATGACCAAAACACGCCAATGTTGCTTGCTCAGATAAACCATTTAATTTCGCAAAAGCAAAAATCTTACATGAGCCTTCATTTGTGCCTTGTTCATTCACCGCGTCACCATTAACAAAACGTGTTGGTGTGTAATGATAAAAATCGTTAATAACGGCGATAACTTCGTCGAAATTAACCTCATCGGGAGAATTTGATAAACGTTCTAGCAAAATAGCAACTGACATAAAAAACCTTACATAAGAAAATAAAAATAAAGCCGCTATTTTGAGGCAAAAGCGATCATAATAAAAGCACCTCCCTGAGTATTTTTATCGTCTTACGCTATTGTATTTTTATGCTCACGCCCTTATGTTGTAAATAGTTTGAACAGGCTATGATCAGGGTCTGTTTTATATTTTTACTATAATTAAAAAACACTATGCGCCAACCGAGAATTTATCAAAATCAACCACTGAATGTGGCTGAAACCATTACCCTTGATGATAATGCAATAGCTCATCTCATCCGGGTGCTGCGCTTACCCGAGCAGAGCCCGATTATCTTATTCAATGGTGATGGTAATGACTATCACGCAACCCTTTGCAACGTGAGTAAAAAATCAGCACAAGCAGCTATTAATCAGGTTGAAGAAAAGCGCGCTGAATCGCCATTAAATATTCATTTAGGCCAAGGTATTTCTCGTGGTGATAGAATGGATTTTACCTTGCAAAAGTCGGTAGAATTAGGGGTAAATACCATCACCCCATTATTTACCGAGCGTTGTGGCGTAAAACTAAATAAAGAACGATTAGCGAAAAAAGTCGAGCAATGGCAAAAAATAGTGATCAGTGCTTGTGAGCAATGTGGTCGTAGTACGATACCCGAAGTAAAAGAGCCAATAACATTAACTGAATGGCTAGCTCAGCAAACAGATGCCCTGAAGCTCAATTTACATCCTAAAGCTGAACATTCAATTATGTCGTTACCAATAGAGAATCAACGAGTGCGTTTATTAATTGGCCCAGAAGGTGGATTAAGTGATGATGAAATAAACCAAGCAAGCCAAGCGAACTTTATTGACGTTTTACTCGGTCCTAGAATATTAAGAACAGAAACTGCGGCTCTCACCGCCATAACGGCATTACAATGTCGATATGGTGATTTAGCTTAAATAGCCCCTAATTTGGAATAAATTATGACAATTAAACTTGGTATAGTGATGGATCCCATCTCAGCCATTAAAGTAAAAAAAGACTCTTCACTGGCAATGATGCTTGAAGCACAAAAACGTGGTTATGAAATTTATTACATGGAAATGCAAGACCTTTATTTGCAGCAAGGTCAAGCGCGTGCCAATACTAAAAAAGTTACCGTTGCTGATGATGAAAGCAATTGGTATCAATTCGACGCAGAGCAAGATATTGCTTTAAGCGAATTAGATGCCATTTTAATGCGTAAAGATCCCCCATTTGATACCGAGTTTATCTACGCAACTTATATTCTAGAACGTGCAGAAGTTGCCGGTACTCTGATTGTTAATAAACCGCAAAGTTTACGTGACTGTAATGAAAAACTGTTCACCGCTTGGTTTGCTGAGTTAACGCCAAAAACCTTGGTAACTCGTAATGCCAAACAAATACGCCAATTTCTAGCGCAAGAAAAAGACATGATCATTAAACCACTCGATGGTATGGGTGGCTCTTCGATTTTCCGCGTACAAGAAAATGATCCTAATGTTGGGGTGATCATTGAAACCCTAACCAATCACGGCCAGCAATATACTATGGTGCAAGAATATATGCCGGCCATTAAAGACGGTGATAAACGGATTCTTATCGTCAATGGTGAGCCAATGCCTTATTGTTTAGCCCGTATTCCTGCACAAGGTGAAACACGCGGTAATTTAGCAGCCGGTGGCCGAGGTGAAGCTAGACCATTATCTGCCAGTGACAAATTAATTGCTGAAACAATTGCACCTGAATTGAAAAAACGTGGGCTATACTTTGTAGGATTAGATGTTATTGGCGACAAAGTGACTGAAATCAATGTTACTAGCCCAACGTGTATTCGCGAGATAGAGGCCGCTTATCCAATCAACATCAGCGGTAAACTGATGGATGCGATTGAAGAGCAACTGGGCCAATAACCATTTTCAACTAAGAGGTAAGAGGGTATGGAAAGTTTAGAGAACCAATTATTAATTGCTATGCCTTCGCTTGACGATCCTATGTTCACAAAAACAGTGACCTACATTTGTGAACATAACGATGAAGGCGCTATGGGGTTGATCATTAACTTACCGATAAACGTTACCGTTAATGAACTATTAGCCGAAATAAATGCCGATAAAGCACAGCAACCTAAGCTTGATCAAAAAGTCCTTACTGGTGGGCCGGTATCACCGAACCGAGGTTTTGTGCTACATAGCCCACAAGGTGGTTGGTCGAGTTCATTAGCACTTAGCGATGAAGTGATGATCACTACATCAAAAGACATTTTAGAAGCGCTTGGTACCGACAAAGAACCACCACAATATATGGTAACTTTAGGTTATGCCGGCTGGGGTCCTGGCCAGTTAGAGCAAGAATTACAAGCTAATTCTTGGCTAACCATTCCGGCAGATAATCAAATATTGTTTGAAACCCCCATTGAAGAACGTTGGAAAAAAGCCACTGAAAAGTTAGGTATAGATATCGCTCATTTGTCTTCAGATGTGGGACATGCTTAATGGCTAATAAAACCAAAGAAATGGGTCAGCGCTCGGTTTTAGGCTTTGATTTTGGCAAAAAGTTTATCGGCATTGCCATTGGTCAAGAACTTACCGGTAGCGCTTCCCCCTTAGGCTCAGTAAAAGCCAATGATGGCATTCCTAATTGGGATAACATTGAAAAATATTTAAAAGAATGGCTACCTGACTACCTCGTGGTCGGTTTACCGCTCAATATGGACGGTACTGAGCAACCGCTAACCAAAGCGGCAAAAAAGTTTGGTAATCGCCTGCATGGTCGTTTTGGGCTACCGGTTGAATTTCAAGATGAAAGGCTAACCACGGCAGATGCCAAAGAACGTTTATTTGCCCAAGGTGGTTATAAAAATTTAACAAAAGATAATGTTGATGCCCTGTCCGCATCGCTGATCATTGAAAGCTACTTTGAGCACTTATACTCAAACGACGGCTAAAGGTTTTAAACAACTAAATTTCAGCATGTGTAAAAATTATCTCGACTAGGCATTCTTTGCTAGGAATTCTTTACTAGGTATTCTTTACCAGGTATTACTGGCAATTAATGCCTATCTCCTATTCAAATCAATCACAAAGTAACGACATGCCTGCATTAACAGCTCTTGTATTGAATGCATTGCATAGCTCATATGAATAGCACGTATGTATAACTCATATGTATAGTAATTAAACAGACCCTAAGATTAATATCAATAAAAATAAAATAAATAAAAATAAAACTTGTAATTTATTTCATTATCCCCAAATCTATAGGTGAGGTAACAACAAAAGGAATCCTTATGAAAATAAATCTTTCTGGTCACCACATAGACGTTACTCCTTCAATTACAGAGCACGTAGAAGAAAAATTTCAAAAAATTGCTAACCATTTCCCAACCCTTATTGCTGTAGATATGATCCTGTCTAAAGAACATGGAAAAGTTCAGCTTGAAATCACCGCAAATTATGAAGGTGCAAGAATTTCAGCCGCCGCTAGTGACGATGTTATGTATCCTGCTATTGCCAGCGCAATGAAAAAATTTGATGCCGCATTGAAGCATCGTAAAGGTCAGTTAAAAGCTAATTTACATTCAAAGCCGATCAGCAGCGCGCCTGATATTGCACATGAAAAAGTGCAAGAAATGCAACTTAACTAATTGATTCAAAGTAGCGGTTAACGCAATCATACCAACCGCTACTTACACATTAACTTCCTATCATCGTTAAAAAATAGTAACGATAAAATAAAAAAAGTCTGAACCATGGTTCAGACTTTTTATTTAGCTCAAAACCCCGTTGGTTTATTCTTTCGGAGCTAAGCCATCTAATGTCACACCACTTAACGAACCTGAACCACCTTGGTCATTACTACGTAACTTGATCATTAAGCGTAAATCGTTCGGTGAATCAGCATGATGCAGTGCATCAGCATAGTTAATAGCACCACGTTGATAATGGTTAAATAAGGCTTGGTCAAAGGTCTGCATACCTTGATCCGTTGATTTTTGCATCACCTCTTTAATTTCATCAACCGCACCTTTTTTGATTAACTCAGAAACGTAAGGTGAATTAAGTAAAATTTCAATAGCGGCAACACGACCATGACCATCTTTAGTTGGAATTAACTGCTGGGCAATAATGCCACGTAAGTTTAACGCCAAATCAAAAAGTAATTTACCATGCTGCTCTGCTGGTACTAAATGCATAATACGGTCAATAGCTTGGTTAGCATTATTCGCATGGAGCGTGGCAATACATAAATGGCCAGTTTCGGCAAAACTTAACGCATGTTCCATGATCTCTTGGCTACGAATTTCACCAATTAAAATGACATCAGGTGCTTGTCGCAGTGAACTTTTCAGAGCAGCATCAAAGCTTTCTGTATCAAGGCCAACTTCACGTTGCGTGATCATACATTTTGCATGTTCGTGGACAAACTCCACCGGATCTTCAATCGTTAAAATATGCCCTCGTGAGTTACGATTACGATAACCGATTAACGCAGCCATTGAGGTAGATTTACCGGTACCGGTACCACCAACAAATAACACTAAGCCGCGTTTCGACATCACCACTTCTTTTAATACCGAAGGTAAGCCTAAATCATCAACATCAGGAATTTCAGTAACAATACGGCGAATAACCATGCCCGCCATATCACGCTGCCAAAATGCCGAAATACGAAAACGGCCAATACCATCAATTGATATAGCAAAGTTACACTCTTTCTCTGTATCAAATTGTAGCTTTTGCTTTTCATTCATCGAATTATGAACTAGCCCTAACGCGGCATCAGGCGATAAAACCTGATCATCAATTGGCTGTAATTCACCATTAATTTTGGCACTAACCGGTAATTTAGCGGTAACAAACATATCGGATGCGCCCGCTTTTACCATTTTTTGTAATAAATCATGAAAATTCATAACGTCACCTAATTAATAACCGCCAGAAAATTGATTTTTATCATGCGCTTTTGCGGCAGCATCTTGGCGACTGATCAAACCACGATTCACTAAGTTTAATAAACATTGATCCATCGTTTGCATACCATGTGACATACCAGTTTGAATAGCTGAATACATTTGAGCAATTTTATCTTCACGAATTAAATTACGGATCGCCGGCACACCAATCATAATTTCATGGGCTGCCACTCGGCCACCCCCCACTTTTTTCACTAAGGTTTGCGATATAACAGCACGTAATGATTCTGATAACATTGAACGCACCATAGATTTCTCTTCCGCTGGGAAAACATCAATAATACGGTCAATGGTTTTTGGTGCTGAGGTAGTATGCAAAGTACCAAACACTAAATGACCTGTTTCTGCAGCTGTCATAGCAAGGCGAATAGTTTCTAAATCACGCATTTCACCCACCAATATCACATCGGGATCTTCACGTAACGCTGAACGTAATGCATTACTAAAACTTAAAGTATCGCGGTGAACTTCTCGTTGGTTGATCAAACATAATTTATTCTCATGAACAAATTCAATAGGATCTTCAATGGTTAAAATATGGTGATGTTTATTGGCATTAATATAATCAACCATAGCAGCTAAGGTTGTAGATTTACCCGAGCCGGTTGGCCCAGTCACTAACACTAAGCCACGAGGGTTGTCGGCAATATCACGGAAACTGTCAGGACAGCCTAATTGTTCCATGGTTAATACGGTACTAGGAATGGTACGAAAAACTGCCGCAGGGCCGCGATTTTGGTTAAAAGCGTTAACCCTGAAACGCGCTAAATTAGGTACTTCAAATGAAAAATCAACTTCTAAATGTTGTTCATATTCTTTGCGCTGACGGTCATTCATAATATCATAGACCAAAGCGTTAACGTCTTTTTCATCAAAAGCTGGTATATTAAGTTTCCTTACATCACCATCAACACGAATAGACGGTGGTGTACCAGTAGATAAATGTAAATCAGATGCGCCGTGTTCAACACTAAACGCTAAGAGTTCTGTAATATCCATAAAAACCTCTTTTAACAATTAAAATATCAAGCATGATTAACATTAAAGATAACCTTGCAAAGGTAGAACAGCAAATAAAACAAGCTTGCCAATTGGCAAATAGAGACGCTTCTCAAGTACAATTGCTTGCAGTTAGTAAAACAAAACCTAATGCGCAAATTGAACAAGCTTATTTTGCTGGTCAACGACAATTTGGTGAAAGTTACATTCAGGAAGCGGTTGAGAAAATTGAGGCGCTGCCACACTTACCAGAGATCGTTTGGCATTTTATTGGCCCTATTCAATCGAATAAAACCAAGTATATTGCCAGTCACTTTTCTTGGGTACATAGTGTCGACAGAGTCAAAATTGCACAACGACTGAATGAACAACGTGGTAGTGAAGATACCCCGCTAAATGTTTGTTTACAAGTCAATATTAGTGATGAAAGCTCAAAATCCGGCGTCACTTTAGATAAACTGGCGGAATTAGCAGCAAGTGTAGCTACGTTGCCTAATTTAAGCTTACGCGGGTTAATGGCAATTCCCGAAAAAAACGCCAGTGATGAAAGTTTTCTTAAAATGCAGCAAGTCTTCATTGAATATCAGAAAAAATACCCAACTATAGATACATTATCTATGGGTATGTCGGCAGATTTAACACCGGCCATCGCAGCAGGTTCAACCATGGTTAGAATTGGCTCAGCCATTTTTGGTAGTCGATAGCTCAAAGCTTCTAGCTTCTAGCTTCTAGCTTCTAGCTTCTAATAAAGTAAAACACAACGTAATTAAGGTTCCCAATGAGTAAAATAGCATTTATCGGCGCAGGTAATATGAATAGCGCAATTATCTTAGGATTATTAAATAGTGGCATGAACGCCAAAGATATTATTGTTGCTAACCCTTCGCCAGCAAAACGTGAAGCATTAGCTGAGCAGCATGGCATTCTCCAAACCGCTGATAATAACGAAGCTGTTGCTTTTGCCGATGTTATTGTACTTGGTGTAAAACCCCATTTAATTAGTGATGTTTGTCAGCAAATCAGTCAGGAAAATGATGTTAGCCAAAAATGCTTTTTATCAGTTGCCGCTGGTACCCTAGTTTCAACCATACAACAAGCGTTAGGTGGTAACGTTGCCGTAGTTAGAACTATGCCAAATACCCCTTCTCAGCTTGGTTTAGGTATTACCGGTGCTTTTCCATCACCAGAAGTAACTGCTGAGCAAAAAGCCATCAGTGAACAATTAATTAAAGCCGTTGGCGAAATTGTTTGGTTAACCGAAGAAGCACAAATTGACCAAATTACGGCTGTATCAGGTTCAGGCCCTGCTTATTACTTTTTATTTATGGAAGCGATGGAAAACAAAGCAAAAGAATTTGGTTTCACGCCAGAACAAAGCCGTTTATTAGTACAACAAACAGCATTAGGCGCAGCAACCATGGTTGCAAAAAATGATATTTCTATCGGCCAATTAAGAGCCAACGTGACCTCTAAAGGTGGTACCACACAAGCCGCATTAACTTCATTTATTGACGGCGGGTTGGCTGAATTAGTTGAGAAATCAATGGACGCTGCCGTTGCCAGAGCAAAAGAAATGGCTAACAATAGCTAAAAACGACTAAAAATTTCACCTTATTAGTAGGAGTTATTAATGCAAGCCATTAATTATTTACTTGATTTTATCTTTGAAGCCCTTGTTGTTGTGCTTATTTTGCGTGTTTGGTTACAAGCCGTTCGTGCTGATTTTTATAATCCATTAAGCCAATTTATTGTCAAGGTAACTAACCCAGTAGTTATCCCTTTTCGTCGCGTCTTGCCAAGTATTGGCGCTTTAGACACAGCAACCTTGTTATTAGCGTTTATTTTCTCAGCGTTAAAGTTCATTGTTATCCCTTTAATTAATGGCGCGGGTCTTGATTTATTTACCTCGTTCTATTTAGGGTTTATCGCCTTAATCAAACAAACCGGTGTGTTATTATTTATGCTGATGTTAGTGATGGCAATTATGAGTTGGGTTGTGCAAGGTTATAACCCTACCCTCGCAATATTCCATCAATTAACCGAGCCGTTTTTAAAGCCTATTCGCAATATTATTCCAAGTATTGGCGGTTTAGATTTATCTATTTTAGTGGCATTTTTACTGCTCAATGTTATTAATATTTTGCTATCTGGTGCCGTACCCTACTGGGGAGTTATTTAAGATATGAGCCTTAATAAACGTTTGTTTACTTATGTTATTAGTTTGTCTGCCCTGCTTTTATCAATAGCGGTGCCCGCACAAAACATGCAAAAACTTGGTAGCTTAGATGTTCATTATATTGCCATAAATTCAACCTTTTTAACGCCAGATATTGCCAAAACTTATGGCATTACCCGTAGTAAAATTAATGCCCTGATTAATATCTCGGTGTTAGATAATAGCCTTGCGGGTAAGCCGACTAAAACGGCAAATGTCTACGGCACTGCCACCAACTTATTAGGGCAAAGTAAAACCTTAGAATTTGTTGAAGTAAAAGAAGGTGACGCTATTTATTATTTAGCTGAGCTGAATTTTTCAAACGAAGAAATATTTCGCTTTGATATTAAAATTAATACTCAAGACAGCAATGAAACCTTGAAGTTTCAACACAAGTTTTATGTCGATTAGTGCAACCGAGAATATTATGTCTAAAACCATCGTACTAGCCACGGGAAACCCGGGTAAAGTAAAAGAGTTATCACAATTATTATCACAGCATAATATAAAGATAGTGCCACAAAGTGACTTTAATGTGCCTGACGTCCCAGAAACAGGTACTACCTTTGTTGAAAATGCAATAATTAAAGCGCGACATGCCGCTAAATTAACAGGCTTAGCTGCTATTGCTGATGACTCTGGCTTAGAAGTTGATGCCCTCAATGGTGAGCCTGGTGTCTATTCAGCTCGTTATGCTGGTGACAATGCTACGGATGAAAAAAATAACGCCAAATTATTAAATGAATTAAAAGACATTAAAGCAGATAAACGCACTGCTCGTTTTCATTGTGTTTTAGTTTATTTACGCCATGAACATGATCCAACCCCCGTGATTTGTCACGGCGTGTGGGAAGGCAGTATATTAACTGAACCTCGTGGCGAACAAGGTTTTGGTTACGATCCTTTATTTTGGCAAGAATCATTACAATTATCATCGGCAGAATTAGATCGCGATGTCAAAAACAGCTTAAGTCATCGTGGTAAAGCATTAGCTGAGCTCGTTAAACACTTTTAATGATTTCATTTTTTGTTAAAGGCAAGCTAAAACTTAAGCATGTCTTTAACATCACCATATTACTGCATAGGTAGTCTCCATTTGTTAACTCAGCAACCTTTATCCCTGTACATTCATATTCCTTGGTGTGTTCAAAAGTGTCCTTATTGTGATTTTAATTCGCATGCCCTTAAACACGAAATTCCTGAGCAAGATTATGTACAAGCGTTAATTAAAGACTTAGACGATGATATTGAACGCTTTGCTTTGCATAACCGAGCACTGCACAGTATTTTTATTGGTGGCGGTACTCCAAGCTTATTTTCCGCCAATGCCATCGACAGCTTATTAAGCCAAGTACTTAGCCGTTTTAACTATCAAGCCGATATTGAAATAACCTTAGAAGCAAACCCTGGTACCGTAGAAGCGGATAAGTTTATTGGTTTTGCCAAAGCAGGCGTTTCTCGGCTTTCTATTGGGGTGCAAAGTTTTGAGTCAGAAAAGCTAATTAAACTTGGCCGAATTCACGATAATCAACAAGCAAAACGCGCTGCAGAGCTAGCAAAAAGCTGTGGAGTTAAAAGTTTTAATTTAGACCTAATGCACGGTTTACCCAATCAAACGGTGGAAAATGCCTTAGACGACCTCAAACAAGCTATTGCGTTAAAGCCTGATCACCTTTCTTGGTATCAATTAACCATTGAACCTAATACGGCCTTTCATTCCAAACCGCCTAAGCTACCGGTTGATGAAACCTTGTGGGATATTCAAGAGCAAGGCATTGCGCTACTGGCTGAAGCGGGTTATCAACAGTATGAAATTTCCGCCTACAGTAAAGCCAATAAACAAAGCCAACATAATTTAAATTATTGGCAGTTTGG
Source organism: Thalassotalea agariperforans (assembly GCF_053470345.1). Lineage (NCBI taxonomy): Bacteria > Pseudomonadati > Pseudomonadota > Gammaproteobacteria > Alteromonadales > Colwelliaceae > Thalassotalea > Thalassotalea agariperforans. The sequence continues at coordinate 201,214 of NZ_JBQMWH010000005.1, forward strand.
TGATTATTTAGGTATTGGTTGTGGCGCTCACGGCAAAATAACCGACATAAACACTCAAAAAGTATTTCGTACGGTAAAAGTAAAACACCCTAAAGGTTATTTAGATAAAACCCGTGCTGCCCTTGATCATTTAACCGAAGTTAAGCAAGCAGAATTACCTTTTGAATTTATGATGAACCAATTAAGGCTACATCAGGCGTTTAACTTAGCGCACTTTGAAAATACAACCGGCTTAAATCAGCAGGTTATTTTACCTTTACTTAAGCAAGCAAAAGATAAAAACTTAATGACTGAGCATAATGGTAATTGGCAAGTTTCACTACTTGGCCAACGTTATTTAAATGATTTATTAGAAATGTTTTTATAAGTAGCTAATCCATGACTTTATCAATAGATAATAAGCAACAGCCAAACACACAATGTGCTGAAGAACGTGCTGGAGAATGTGCTGAAAATAGCGAACAAACAAAAATTGATGCCGCCTTTATGGCGAAAGCTTATGCCCTAGCACAGCAAGCTGAAGCGATTAATGAAATTCCAGTTGGTGCGGTTGTGGTGGCTAACGGTGAAATTATCGGCCAAGGTTATAATCAGTCAATCACCTTAAATGATCCGTCAGCACATGCTGAAATGATCGCCATTCGCCAAGCTGGTGAGCATCTTAAAAATTATCGTCTTATCGACTGCACCCTATATGTTACCTTAGAGCCTTGCCCAATGTGTGCTGGTTTATTAGTACACAGTAGAATAAATCGCTTAGTGTTTGGGGCACCAGATGCCAAAACCGGCGCGGCAGGCTCAGTAATGAACCTAGCCTGTCACGACAAATTAAACCATCAAATCAACATTGAATCAGGGGTAATGGCTGAGCAATGTAGCCAGTTATTATCTGATTTTTTCAAACGTCGACGAAAAGAAATCAAACAACAAAAAGCCGCTCTCAAACAAGCACAGCTGCATAGCACTGAAAAAGAAAAAGAAAAAGAAAGCAAACTTACAAAGTAACACCTGGAATAGCAACTTTTAACGAAAACAAACCCTTGCCGGTTGTGATCAACAAGGTTTTCATATCTGCCCCACCAAACGCTAGGTTAGTTAAGCTTGGGCCAACCTTAATTTTATCAAGCTGTTTACCTTGCGGTGAATAAACATAAATATTGCCTTCACTATGGCTAGTAGCATATAAATTTCCGGCACAATCAACCGCCATACCATCTGGCGATTGAATAGTAACAAACGTTTTTCGCTCACCAACACTACCATCATGGTGGACTGGATACGTGCTAATTTTATTGCCAAAATCACCAACATAAAGTGTTTTTTGATCTGGTGATAAAACAATGCCATTCGGCTTAATTAAGGTTTTATCTATCAGCGACACCTCACCATTAGTATTTAGCCAATAAACGCCAGTAAAAGGTGTTTCTTGCCTTCTGTCACCTAATTGCCAGTTAGGATCAGTAAAATAAATATGACCGGCTGAATGAAGGGTTAAATCGTTAGGTGAATTAAAATGCTGTCCTTTAAAATTATCCACCAGTACTTCACGTGTTTTATCGGGTAATTTGAAACGAGATAATGAACGCGTACCATGATTCATCGAATATAAAACATTAGCTTTTGCGAGTAAGCCATTTGAACCACTGTTTTCAATAAAGCTTGTAATATTCGCAGGTAATGTTAATTGATAAATGGTTGATAATGGCCCAGTTGATTGCTCACTGTTAAAGTTCATTTCTGAAAAATAAAAAGCTTGTGTTTGACTCGACCAAGTTGGCCCTTCTAAAAATAAAAAGTCTTTGCTTATCAGGGAAACGGAGGAGTTTTTCTGGGCATCATAACTAGCAAGGCATGCGTCATTGTTTACTTTGCTAATATTCGATTGCAGCTCATCACTTAAGACTGAGCAGCTAGTTGCTAATAAAAAAATGGGGGAAAGCCACAATAACAAGTTTTTAGGCAGTTTTTTCATTCCGTGTTCAACCATAAAAAATAATAATGGCTTATCCTAGTAACTTGCCTCGTATTAATCAAATAACACCTAGTGAATAGCGATTTTTCGTAAAGAAGATAACATTTCCGATAAACTAGGTAATTATCTGTAATTACCTACGGTTTAAGTACAAAAAAACAATTATAAAAAATAAGTACAAAAAAGCCGACATCTGCCGGCTTAGTATTATTTCCCTTAAAAACTCGGTACCGGAGATAATAACCTTGCATGTACAGTAACTTCTTCACGGTCATAATATAAATGCTTAGCATACAGTTCATATTTTACTTTATGCTCAGCAAAAATATCTTTAATGGTTTGTAAGTCGTTTGTTACTTGTTGATAGCGCCCTTTCATTGGCAGCTTTAAGTTAAACATCGCTTCTTTACAATGGCCATTAACCAGCCATTCAGCCATTAATTTTGCCACTCGCTGTGGTTTTTCAATCATGTCACAAACTAACCAATAAACATTTTGTTTAGCCGGCACAAATTTAAAACCGTCCATTTGATAATGTTTTACTTGCCCTGTTTCCATTAACGACTCAGCCATTGGGCCATTATCAACCGCTGACACCATCATGCCACGGCGTACTAGTTGATACGTCCAACCACCTGGTGCCGAGCCTAAATCAACCGCACGCATGCCAGAAGTTAAACGCTCGTCCCATTCTTCTTTTGGAATAAAGTATAAAAAAGCTTCATCTAATTTTAACGTTGAGCGACTAGGTGCCTCGTTAGGAAATTTTAAGCGATGAATCCCCATAACATGCGGCGAGCTATTAGTACCTAATGAATAACCTAAAATAACTTGTTGCCCTGAAAAAAATAACGCGTGTAAGTTCGCGCCACTGTCATCACTTTTTGCTGTGAGTATTTTATTTTTTCGTAGCTGCTGACGTAATGGCACCGCTAATTTACGACAAAATTTAGATAACTCTTTGCCATCATTAGTATCTGCCGTTTCCATTCGTAAATCAGTATATTGCCAATCTGTGCCTAACGCTTCCACAATAGCTTCAACCCGATTTGATGCTGGTAAATCTATTTTTTCGGTTAACGTTAAAAACCACTGACGGGCAAAAATCAAACGTTTTAATGGCATGGTTTCAATCAGCTTTTCACCATCTTCGGCATTATGTAGATGAAAAAAGACAATGCCTTCTTTTTTGGTTAGTTCTAAATAACCATAAACTTCATTCCAAGCTGCTTTTTCTTGAATTTCAGCACCACATTCTTTTTCGAATCCTGGGCGACAATATAAAACAATACTGGTCATGTGTTTTTTCTACCTGCAAATGCAACAAAGAGCCATGATAAAGCCAAAATTGAACCACCAATAGGAGCCAATTTGCCAATGTCATCGATCATTAAAAATGTTTTTAAATACAAACTACCACTAAAAGCTAAAATCCCCAGCGCAAAACCACTGGCGGCCATCATTAAACTTTTAGACGCTTGCTGTTGATACCAAATAATCACGGCTAATAAAGCAAGTGTATGAATAAATTGATATTGTAATGCTGAAGCTAACCGTGTTTGCACGCTAAGCTCAAGCGCTTGGCCAGCATGGGCTAACCAGGCGCCGAATAGTACAGAAAAACAGCCACTAATACCAACAAAGACCACTAAAAAGCGTAAATAATTAGCAATGTTCAAAAATAAACTCCTGAATAACTTTAGCTGTGGTTATTTTATGTTGTTGATGGCTAAAACCCGATTTAACTCGCGGTTTAAGATCATGATCACCATCGGGCAAATACACCACTTGGCAAAAGTCAGCTAATTGATAACTACTAATTTCATCCTTATTCCCTAAAGCATCACGATCGCCTTGGCATATCAGCACTGGCCGTTGGGTTGCTTGTAATGGTGTTAGGCGCAAGTTTTCTGGCTTTTTTTGTGGATGAAAAGGATAGCCAATGCAAATGCCGCCTTTAATATCGATCACTTGCGGCTCGGCCAATAAGGTGGCCGCTACTCGGCTCCCCATCGACTTACCACCAATAAATACCGGTAGTGATGTCTTAAGCTCAGTTAATACTTGCTGATAATGCGCTAATAAAGCAGGAAAACGATCCGGCGGTCTGCGTTTACCATCTTCTTCACGTTTACGCATATAAGGAAAATTAAAACGTACCACACTTATTTGCTTAGCTAATAATAACGCCGAAAGCTCTTGCATAAAGGCATGGTCTTTTCCTGCACCTGCGCCGTGGGCAAACACAAACACCGCTTTGGCATTATCGGCTTGATAAAAGTCAAATAGCTCAGTCATGATTTTACCCCTTGCTTATTTAACCTCAAACCAAAGTACCATCTTCAATGTTTTCTTGCTCGCTTTCTACCGTTTCTAAAATCCACTGGCGAAAGGCCGCTATTTTGCCAACATCGGCTTGGTTTTCACGACAAACCACATAAAAAGCGCTTTTATTAACTAATACTTCTGAAAATGGACAAATTAAACGGCCAGCATCAATATCTTGTTTAGCAATAATATTATGGGCTAAAGCAATGCCTTGGCCGTGAATTGCCGCTTGTAAGATCATTGATGAATGACTAAAAATCGGCCCGTGGTTTACATTCACTGATTTAATATCTAACTGCCTAAACCAGCGTTTCCAATCACGTCGCGAACTATCATGTAATAACGTATGGTGAGCTAAGTCTTCCGGCGTATCGAGCGGCTTAGTACCATTAAAAATTAATGGCGAGCACACCGGAATTAAATATTCGGTATGCAATTTATCTGCTTTTACTTTTGGCCATTGGCCACGGCCATAATAAATTGCCACATCAACATCTTCAGTTAACAAACCATCAGATTGATCAACCGCTTTAATACGAACGTCAATATCAGGATGTAATTGATTAAAAGCACTTAAACGCGGTACCAACCAATGAATAGCAAAACTCGGCGGTAAACTTAAGGTAATAGCCCCTTTGGCACCACGGCTTAATAATTTTTCGGTGGCTTCTAAAATAGAAGTAAAAATATCTTTAATATCGAGAAAATAAGACTGGCCTTCTTCTGTTAATAACAAGGCACGATTTTTACGCATAAAAAGTTTTATGCCTAAATGCTCTTCTAAAGATTTTATTTGATGACTAATTGCTGCCTGAGTGACAAACAATTCATCAGCAGCACGGGTAAAGCTTAAATGCCTTGCGGATGCTTCAAATGCTCGTAAGGCGTTAAGTGGTGGGAGTCTAGCTGCCATTTTATTTTAATGTTAATCCGTATTGAAGTAATGTTACAACTGAATGAAATAATACATTAGTTTTTCTAATGCGTCAGATTATAAATGGTCGTTTTAAATATTGCTATAACTTCTTTATACTTCAAACCGTAGATGAAGGACATCAAATTAACAAGTTATTACGTGCAAGGGTAACAAGTTAAGAAATCTAACGAAAAATGATTCCCAACCCATTTTTCAAAGAGCTCAAGTTAGTTCTGGATCATCTATGTAGTCAATGAAGATAAATAGGTGCAAACATGAAAACATTAACATTTTTACCAACTCTCGTATTAGCAGCATTAACTGCTATTTTCCCAGCTCAAGGTGTAGAATTAGTTAAAGCAGAAACTATTGATAGCAAAGCATTAACAATTCAAGCGAAGCAAATGCTAACAATAGAAATTCAGCAAATGCATGTAAAAGTTGACGCAACTGAAAGTTTAACAGTGGTGAAAAACAACCTTGATAAACAAGCTAAAGTCGCTGAAAAGCTAAAAGCGAAAGAAGCTACTTACGCAGTAAACTTTGCTGAATAATTTAGCAAAACGCTTTATTGATAGCTGTTTATTAATTGTTAGTTGCTTAATTATAGCAAATAACAAGTAAATAGCCCTGAGTAAACAATTGCAACGAATCCGAAATACCTGCTTAGTTCGCTAAGCAGGTATTTTTTTGCTCAAAAATAATGAAATATTCGATATAGCTAATTTAGCTAGTGCTACTTGAAACTAACTATGTAGGTATCTGAAACATAATCCAACAGAAAAATTAGATACATTACCAAATTATTAGAAAGCTATCTGTAAGGTTTTATTGAAAGTGTGCACTACCCTAGTAAGTTTAAAAATATTACATAGGTTTACAAAATGAAAATGAAAATGAAAATAGAAAAATTTAAACAAAGTAAGTTATGTAAACGTATTCTAAAGGTAGGGATTATCTATATTGCGCTAGAACTTGTTATCGCTATCGGAGTGATTTTTTTCGTTGCTGAAAAAGTAACCATATAAGAATTTAACACTAGTAATAGCTAAAAATAATAAGACCAATATAAAAAGATAGTCATTATTTTTTGTTTAATAATTGTAGCTATAATCAAATATTATGAAAGATAAAGAACTCGAAGCATTTTGGCCAAGGCTTGCACGCATTGCAACATCATATGAAGCGATACCTCAATTACAGGAAGAACTTCAGCAGGAAATGGCTATTGCGATTTGGCAAGCTATGGATCGTTACCGTGGAGAAAGTTCGTTATCAACCTTTTTGTATAAAATTTGCCACAATGTAGCGGTTGGCCATATAAAAAAGCAAATGAAGCAAATTAAGACTTTGAGCCAAAATGATGACATTTCAACAAGTCGTTCTCTTGCTCAAGACTTCTCACAAAAACAGGAGTTGAACTGCTTGTTAACTGCTATCAGGCAGTTACCATTAATTCAACGACAGTTAATTACATTGTATCTCGATGGTGTTAAACAGCAAGATATTGCCGAGATTATGGGTATTTCTGAAAATAATGTCGCCGTCAGTATAAATAGGGCAAAAAAGTCCCTTCAACAAATAATGACAAAAAATTCAACAGAAAATACGCAACGGAGCATTGAACATGAATAACGATTTTGAATCCTTGTCTAAAGCCTGGCAATCGCAACCATTAAGCAGTAACTTTGATCGAAAAGAGTTAAAGAAGAATTTGTTCTTTAAACGGTTAGGGCTTTTACTTACTTCCTTAGTAGAGCTTCTCATCATTGCTGTAGTTATTTGGCTTTTAATCGATGCATTCACACAATCGCGCGCAATTCATCTGAAAGTCTGGTTTATATTGGCTTTAATTTGTGGCGTTATAGCAATGATAGTTTCGATAAAAAGTCGCTTTAAGAGTTTAAAAATGCTCACTAGTTCAACGCAAAGCTGGATCGAATTTGAACAAAAAATGAGCCACGAAGTTCTACGCAGAGTTATGGTCACCCGTTATCTAATGTTGATTTTTTGTATTGCCTTAACGGGGCTTTTTATTTACGAGATCATCTTCCTTAACTACCTTATGAACGAGCTAATACCACGCTATACCTTCGGTATTTTATGGCTTGGGATCGTATGGTTTATCAATCGCCATCAAATGAAAAAGCACCAAAATTTTCTTAATAGACTAAAATAAATTTAATTTTTTGTAAGGTTTATTTGTACTGCCCCACTGAAGTAAAAAGTAACTATCAATTTTTATCAGTGGAACCAAATGACTATAACAAAATACATAACTACCTTTATATGCTTGCTTTCGGCCCCCCTAGCTCTTGCAAGTATGCCTGTAAACGAAAGCTATCAATCTTTTCGTAATATCAATATTGTTGATGTAGAAAAAGGAACGGTTAATAAAAATAACTTTTTGATTATTCGTGGTAAAAACATTGAATATGTAGGAGCCTCTTTACCTCAACAATATTTTCTGGAAAAAACACAAGATGCAAAAGGCGTGTTTGTAATCCCGGGTTTAATTGATACTCACGCACATATTTCTTTAGGTGAGGTAACCTTTAAAAAAATAAGGGGAAAACTCGCTATTAATGCCCATAACAGTGACGATATTTCTTCATGGAACGCAGCTGAATTATTGAACTGGGGCGTTACATATATTAGAAATCCAGGTGGTAGCTCTCAACATAATGTTCACTACAAAAATCAAATCGCATCAGGCGAAATAATCGGCCCTGGAGCTAAAGTTGCAGGAGAGCTTCTCGATACAAATATTTTTGATGGTCTAACTGTTAACATCGATGAAAACATGACATTAGCCAAAGCTATTCAACAGCAAAAAAATGCAGGGGTAGATATTATAAAACTATATTCAGGCTTGTCTGAACAGCAAGTTAAGGAAGCAATAAAAATTGCTCATAACTTGAATATGAAAGTAGCCGGTCATCTTGATGATGTTAGCTGGACAGATGCCGCCAACTGGCAAATAGATAGTTTGGTACATGCTATGCCCGGTTCAGAAAAATTGTTAGATGCTCAAGAAAAGCAGAGATATATAAATACATCTCGACCTGGTACTTTTGCCTTTTTTGAATGGTATGAAAATCTAAATTTAAACTCAAAACCAATGATAGAAATGTATCAGGCATTGCGTGAAAACAAAGTGTATGTTGATCCTACATTGATTGTTTTTAAAAATACTTTTTTCGGAAATAGAAAAGACATCATCACGCACCCTCAACTTTCAAAAGTACACCCTGAATTACTCAACAATTGGAAAACCTTCTTTACCTTTAACCTAGGTTGGAAAGAAGACGACTTTATTCGAGCACAAAAAGTATGGCCAAAAGTACTCCAGTTTGTAAATAGACTCCATCAAGAGGGAGTTTTGCTTACCATTGGAAGTGATTTAGGAAACCCATGGGTTATTCCCGGTTTAAGCGTACATCAAGAAATGCAATTGTTCTCAGAGGCAGGTATTTCTAATCAAGACATTATCAGAATGGCCACGGTAAACGCTGCTAAGCAACTTAATATCTTTGATACTCAAGGAACCATTGAAAAAGGCAAAATAGCCAATTTGGTTTTTTTAAAAAAGAACCCTTTCGAAGATATTGCTAACACACAATCAATTTCTCAAGTTTATTTACTGGGTAAACAAGTACACCGCAATACAGATAATTCAGCTTTTATATTAAAACCACAGCAATAGCATCATCTAAAATAAAAAAGGCGCCTAAATTTGATTTAGGCGCCTTTTTTTATAACTTAACGATTGGTATTAAACTAAGCGTTTAATGCCAAGCTTAATAAGCTGGGTTAGCTACGTCAGTTAAGGTACGACGAGTTATCTTAGCTTGCTCTGATAATGCGCCAATATAGCTAACATAAGCAGAACGTGATAATTGTGCCGCAAATTGCTCAGCTAATTGTGGTGCAACTGTTTCCGCGTTGCCTGGTTTAACCGCTTGAATTTCAACAAGGGCAATATCACCATTGCTTAATGAAATATTAGCCGCTGAAACAGTGCCTTCGGCTGGGTGAGGTAATGTAAACGCTTTACGAACAATAGTACCGTCAACATCACTACCAAAACGAGCAACATCCGCTTTAACTTCAAACTGGCTATCAAGCTCAGTTAAACCAGCGGTAATATCTTCACCTGCGGTAAACTTAGCTAATAATTCATCTGCAGCAACTTGGGCTTTTTCGTTAGCTTTTTGCGTTAATAGTTTTGCTTTGATCTCAGCGCTAACAAGTTCAAGTGCTTTAGTTTCTGCTGGTTGGTATTCATTAATATGAACAACAATGGCTAACTCGTCAGATACTTCAATAACTTCAGAGTTTAAGTTTTCCGAGATAACCATATCAGAAAATACTGCGTTAATTACATCGCTGTTATTAAATGGCGCAGGGTTTTGATTGCGTGTTAACCAATCAGAGGTCATTACTTTGGCTGACACAACTTCAGCTGCTTCATCTAAGCTATCAGGCACTTCAAAACTTACACGGCCTAATTCATCTTTTAATTCAAAAAACTTGTTCTGAGCAGCGTCTGTAGCTGCTGCTGCCATAATTTCTGCTTTTGCTTCTTCAAAAGGTGTAATTACTTCAGCTTCAAATTCCGTTAATTTAATAATATGGAAACCAAATTCGGTTTCAACAACGTCTGAAACATCGCCTACGTTTGATAATGCCATGGCCGCTTCTTCAAACTCAGGTACCATAACACCGGCTTCTAACCACTCTAAATCACCGCCATTTTCAGCACTGAAAGTATCCGCTGAGTTTGCTTTGGCTAATTCAGCAAAGTCACCGCCCGCTTTAATTTGTGCTAATAAATCGTTGATTTTAGTTTCAGCATCATCAGCCGGCTCAATTAAAATATGAGAAATACGGCGTTTTTCAGCTTGGGTATAGCTAGCGATGTTGTTTTTATAAAAAGCTTCAGCATCTTCGTCTGTTGTTTCAATTGTTTTAGCAATGTCGTTCACGTCTAGCACAACATAGTTAACTTTAGCTTTTTCAGCATGTTGATAAGCCGCTTGGTTTGCTTGGTAATGACTTTTAATTTCTTCGTCTGTTACTTCTACTTGGGCTTTAAATTGCTCAGCAGCAATTACGGCAAAGCGTAAATCACGTTTTTGATCACGTAATTTAGTTACCATTTCCGTTTCAAACGGTAGGCTAAATTCAGTAGCAACTAAACTTTGCGTTAATTGCTGACGCGCCATTTCAACACGTAAATAATCACGAAAGTTTGACGATTCTCTAAAGCCGGCTTGGTTAATCAAGGCTAAATAACGGTTGTTATCAAAAACACCATCCACGTGGAATTCTTTCATTTCAACAATTGTTTTTTTAATACGTTCGTCTGAAATACGAATGGCTAAATCTTGCGTGTTTTGGTCAAGCAACTTTTCGTTAATTAAGCTATTTAACACATCATTACGTAAGTTATTTAAATAAGTAGGATCAGCTAATAACGATTCAAACATTTCACCGTACTGTTGCGACATACGATTACGTTGTTGTTGAAAGGCTTGCTCAAAATCTTGCTGAGATATTTTTTCGCCGTTAACTTCTGCTACCGAGGTATCAACAGAGTTGGTGTAACTTCCAATGCCAGCAAAAGCAAAGGTTAAGATAATGAGGCCAAGAATAACTTTGGCGGTCATACCTTGTGATTTTTCACGGATATTTTCTAACATTTTTTTCTCTTAAAAAACCGAAAGGTTATACAATGGAGGCGATTCTATCAGAAGCACGCTGGTGCTTGAAGTTGAATTGTTAATTAATTAAACATTACTCGAAAGAAAAAGCTTCATAAAAAACAAAAAACCACCTTATTGGTGGTTTTTTTAAACTTATACTAAATATTTAAAATAAATATTAGTTACAAGCGTCTTTTAATGCTTTACCAGCTTTAAAAGATGGAATTTTAGCTGCAGCAATTTCAATTGTTGCACCAGTTTGTGGGTTACGGCCTGTGCGTGCTGCGCGATCACGTACAGAGAAAGTACCAAAGCCAACTAATGCTACTTGTTCACCAGTTTTTAATTCTTCAGTTACAGCTTCGATAAACGAATCTAAAGCACGACCAGCAGCAGCTTTAGAAATATCAGCGCCAGCAGCAATCTTCTCTATTAGTTGAGACTTATTCACAGTGTCTTCCTCTTCAATTTGTTATTATACAGCGCTATCATCATTGTTAGCGTTCAGAAGAAACTTTATATCAAGCTTCTTTTGGAACTTCAAGCACCAAGTTAAGATAAATAAAAATATATTAATTTTTTCGTATTTCACTAAAACCCTTATAACATACGGCCTTAGCTCAATTAGCGTAGTTAACTTACCATAGTTTTCACGTTTGAAAAGAAAAAAATGCAAATTTTTCGATATTTTTTGCATTTTTTTCTAATTTTGCTACTTAAGCATCCATTTTAAGCGTCTATTGACCATTTCTCGTACGGATGTTCAAGCGCAATCGTTAGTACTTCATCAATCCATTTTACTGGGTGAATCGCTAAATCCGCTTTAACATTGTCTGGAATTTCTTCCAAATCACGTTCATTGTCTTTTGGAATGATCACGGTTTTAATACCACCTCGGTGAGCAGCTAGTAGTTTTTCTTTTAAACCACCTATCGCTAATACTTCACCACGTAAGGTAATTTCGCCCGTCATTGCCACATCAGCTTTAACCGGATTACCGGTTAAACTAGACACTAATGCGGTACACATACCAATACCGGCACTTGGGCCATCTTTAGGCGTTGCTCCTTCTGGAACATGCACGTGAATGTCGCGTTTTTCATTAAAGTCGTCATTTATACGTAGCTTTTCAGTACGGCTACGAACAACCGTCATGGCAGCCTGAATAGACTCTTGCATAACGTCACCTAATGAGCCGGTATAAGAAAGTTTACCTTTACCTGGCACTGACGCTGTTTCTATGGTTAAAAGCTCACCACCGACTTGTGTCCAAGCTAAACCGGTAACTAAACCAACACGGTTTTCGTCATCAGCCTTACCATAATCAAAGCGCTGCACACCTAAGAATTCACTTAAGTTGTCTTGATTGATGGTAACTTTTTTCAAGCCTTTATCTAATAAAATGGCTTTTACCGCTTTACGACATAATTTTGAAACTTCACGTTCAAGGTTACGAACGCCCGCTTCACGAGTGTAATAACGAATAATGCCAATAATTGCACTATCATCAATTTCAATTTCGCTGGCTTTTAAGCCGTTACGTTCAATTTGTTTTTCAACCAAATGTTGTTTGGCAATGTTAAGTTTTTCATCTTCGGTGTAACCCGATAAACGAATAACTTCCATACGGTCTAATAACGGCCCAGGAATGTCCATACTGTTAGAGGTTGCGACAAACATCACATCAGATAAGTCGTAATCAACTTCTAAATAATGGTCATTAAAGCTGGTGTTTTGCTCTGGATCTAACACTTCTAATAAGGCAGAAGCGGGATCACCACGCATATCAGAGGCCATTTTGTCGATTTCATCTAACAAAAACAGTGGGTTTTTAACACCAACTTTTGCCATTTTTTGAATTAATTTACCCGGTAAAGAACCAATATACGTTTTACGATGACCACGAATTTCGGCTTCATCACGCACGCCACCTAAGGCCATACGAACATATTTACGACCGGTTGATTTAGCAATTGACTGACCTAGTGACGTTTTACCCACACCTGGAGGCCCTACTAAACATAAGATAGGCCCTTTTAATTGGCTAACACGTTGTTGTACGGCAAGATATTCTAAAATGCGTTCTTTAACTTTATCTAAGCCGTAGTGATCTTTATCTAGTACTTCTTGCGCAAGTTTTAAGTTTTTCTTTAACTTGCTGCGCTTTTTCCATGGCACACTCGTCATCCAGTCAATGTAACTACGAACAACCGTGGCCTCAGCCGACATTGGCGACATCATTTTTAATTTTTGTAATTCAGCTAAGGTTTTTTCTTTAGCTTCTTTTGGCATGCCCGCGTCTTCAATTTTTTTAGTGTAAACTTCACCTTCATCAGGTACTTCGTCCATTTCACCTAATTCTTTTTGAATCGCTTTCATTTGCTCATTCAAATAGTATTCGCGTTGGCTTTTTTCCATTTGTTTTTTAACGCGGGTACGGATTTTTTTCTCTACTTGCAGTAGATCAATCTCTCCTTCCATTTGCGCCATCAAATACTCTAAACGCTCAGCAACATTGATGATTTCTAATACTTTTTGTTTATCCGCTAATTTAAGCGGCATGTGAGCTGCCATGGTATCAGCAAGTTGTTCTGCTTCTTCAATACCTGAAACTGACGTTAATACTTCCGGCGGTATTTTTTTATTTAATTTAACGTACCCTTCAAACTGGGAAATAGCTGAACGTACTAATACGTCAAAATGCTCATCTTCATTTGTTTCTGACGTTAAGTACTGAATTTCAGCTAAAAAATGCTCTTCGGTTTGGGTAAACTTAGCAATTTCAGCTCGTTGTAAACCTTCAACTAACACTTTAACCGTACCGTCTGGCAGTTTTAGCATCTGTAATATCGTTGCTACTGTACCCGTTTGATAAACATCATCCGCTGTTGGGTCGTCAATAGCGGCATCTTTTTGGGCAACAAGAAAAATTTGCTTGTCGGTTTCCATCGCTATGTCTAAACAACGAATAGATTTTTCACGACCAACAAATAATGGAATAACCATTTGTGGATAAACCACGACATCCCGTAAGGCTAATACGGGGGTTTCAACGATACCTGATAACGTTTGGCTCATAGATACTCTCTCGGAATTTTTAATGAAGAGCTGACACATTTAATTTTATAAATGTGAGTAATGATAAGTATATGGGGATATTAAAAAAGGTTTCAATAAAGCAAACAATAAAAATAGTAATTAACATAATAGTTGGCTAATAAGTAAGCACATATCTCCTATTCAATGTTATCTGCGCTAAACCGAAAGTCTCTTAAATAGCTAGCTTGTTAATTCAACTAGCATTAAATGCTGAGTTATTCGTATAATAACCTTCTTAAATATTTTACCGCTAGGTTAATCAATGGATCTTAACGAACAACAAGAAAAACTTGCGCTATTTACCGAGTTTTTTACCATTAACCACAACTTTTCTGTCAACATTGAAAAACAGCCACAAAGTTACACCCAAGAAAACTTTGAAGCTGCTATTCCATTACCTTTTAAGTTAGCGAGTGATAAATCAACGATTGATCAGAAAGCCTTACGCCCTTTACAAAACTTAACTGGCGTTGCTAGCCAATTAGTGGATTATTTACATCACCAAGCCAATAAAATTGACCTCTTAGTTAATTATATTCTTAGTCAGCATGATGATGACAAACAGCGTTTTCAAGGCACTGAAATTGGTGGTGGTGGTTTTAGTTTTACTGCAAATGAAGATTTTTCCCTCGCTGATAAACTTATTGTGAAACTGTTTTTATTAGAAGAAAATTGTGCGGTTTATTGCCACGGTGAAGTGATCGAAAAAACAGCCACTGATAACTCAAATTTTAACTATAAAGTTCTGTTTGAAAAGATCAGAGAAGAAGACCGTGAATCGTTAGTGAGAACCAGCCTACATTTACAATCAAAACAATTGCAATCTTTAGCCCAGCAACGTAACCAAGCCGCTAAAAATTAATCTCGAGCCTTTTTAATTATGAATAACTTTTATTTACCTGCTGAGTGGTATCCACAAGATGCGGTATTAATGACTTGGCCACATGCGGCAACCGACTGGCAACCACTACTAGAGAAAGTTGAACCGGCTTTTATCAATATTGCTAAAGCCATCACTGATCGCCAAAATCTGATTATTAACTGCCATAATGAAAACTTACAGCAGCATATAAAAGCGATATTTAAACAGGCAAATATTAAGCTTGAACAAGTTAACTTTGTACTGGCAGCCAGCAATGATACTTGGGCTAGAGATCATGGCCCTATCACGCTCGTTAATCATGAAGGTAAGATTAAATGTTTAAACTTCATTTTTAATGGTTGGGGTAATAAGTTTGAAGCAAGTTTAGACAACCAGTTAAATTTAGCTTTATTTCAACAGCTAGAATTAACAGAGCAACAGCAGAAAAGTATTAATTTAGTGCTTGAAGGTGGTGGTATTGAATCTGATGGTCAAGGTCATTTGTTAACCACCTCAAAGTGTTTATTAAACCCTAATCGCAACCCAGCATTAACGAAACAAGACATTGAAACTCAACTGTGCTCATTATTTGCTAGTAAAAAAGTGCTTTGGTTAGATTCCGGTGACTTAATCGGGGATGACACCGATGCACATATTGATACCCTATGCCGCTTTGCACCAAACAACAGTTTAGTTTATGTTCGTTGTGATGATGAAAATGATGCGCACTTTGCCGAATTGGCAGAAATGGAAAAAGAACTTCAGGCGTTACGTACGCTTGATAACCAAACGTTTAATTTGATCCCATTACCTTGGCCGTCAGCAAAATTTAATCAAGACGGTGATCGCTTACCAGCCACCTATGCAAATTATTTAATTATTAATCAAGCGGTGCTGGTACCCACCTATCAAGATAAAGCTGATGAAACGGCATTACGCCAAATTCAACTAGCCTACCCTGAACATGAAGTTATCGCGATTGACTGTTTAGCCGTTATTGAACAGTTTGGTAGTTTACATTGTTTAACTATGCAATTACCAAAAGGTGTTTTACCTGCTTAACCTTTATTGATTAAACAGCAAGTCAACATAAAAAAGGCTCACTATTTTTAAAATAGTGAGCCTTTTTATTGGTTAATTATTAACGGCTAAACACAAATTCGGCTTAACGTGGCGTCAACTTGTTGCGATGTGCCTTTTTGTTGTTCGGCATGTTGTGAGGCAATACTCAAGCCTTGGTTAATTTCTCGGCTAATATCTACCATCATGCTCATGTTATCGTTTAATGACGCCGTAGATTGTTGTTGATCTTCTGTACCACTAGCAATCTGTGTGGTTAAGGCATCAACTTCTTGGAAAACGTCTTTAATTTTTTGCAAAGCATCTACTACTTCTGCCGAATGACTTAAACTCTCTTGCGTTAAATCTTGTCCTCGAGAAATGGCATTTACTGCATTGGTTGATTTTTCTTGTAAGCCTTCAACCATAGATTGAATTTCTACTGTTGCTTCTTGTGTTCGATGAGCTAATGCTCTTACTTCATCAGCAACAACGGCAAAACCTCGACCTTGCTCACCAGCTCGAGCCGCTTCAATTGCCGCATTTAATGCTAATAAGTTGGTTTGATCGGCAATGCCGCGAATAACATCTAATACTGAACCAATACGTGCCGATTCACCTTGTAATAACGATAAATCATTCGCCATACTGGTCACTTCATTAGCAAAAGATTCAATTGAATGTTGGCTAGTAGATGACGACTGGGTGCCTTGTGCCAAAATATCAACAACTTGGCTAGTGGTTAAACTAACTTGCGAAGCATTTTCAAATAACACCGATGAAGTTGATGCCACCTGCTCAATAGAATGTGCCATTTGCTCAATTTGGTTGGTAGAAGCGTCAACGGAACGAGATGCCTCTTGCATTTGGTTAGACAGCTGAGTTGAACCCTGATGTAACATTTCAGATTCAGCTTTTAACTCTTCAATAACATCCGCTAAATTAGTAACAAAATCACTCAATTGATTGGTAACATGAGCCAACTCATCGGAACCACTATCTTTTAACGCTTTTTCCGGTGCATCTTCGCTACTTATCACTAACGCTAAATAGTTTTGTAAGGCATCAAGACGTTGATCCAAACATTTAGTATTCATAATAAAGCTAGCGATGGCTTGAACAGCTACCACAGCTAATAATACAAAAACCACTGCCATTGCCGTTAATGACTCAGCAAAGATCATGATCAGCAGTATGGCAATCAAAGAGGCAACAATTTGCGGTAATAGTAATTTAACACTTAAACGATTTAACATAACTTACTGACCTTATTATTAGATATTTTTTATGGACGCTTTAAGTATTTATATCAGGGGACTTAATGAAATGAAATATAATCTGTTAAAAAATCAGCTGTTTTTGTAATTTAATCTAAACACGCACCCTGTTGTATAAAAAAATAGCAAAAATACAAGGCATTTAAATGCTTTAGGTGATGATTTTTAATGATAGTATGAATAATAAGTTTTCTAAAAGTTAAACAATTAAAGGATAAACCATGAGTATTTCTCTCGCCTTGTTAATTATTGTCATCATAGGTTTTATTTTTAGTGGTGTTATCGTGCTTAAACAGTCAGCCAAAAAATTTAACTTAACCGACGAACAATTAAAAAACATTAAAGAGCGTGAAAAAAAGTTAAGTGCGGAAGATAAAGAAAATGAGCGGTAACATCAGATGTCGCTACATTTAATTTCGATATAAGGTTTTAATTAAATGATAGCCAAACTGGGTTTTAACCGGACCATGTACTTTATATAACTCTTTTTTAAACACAACATCATCAAACGGCTTCACCATTTGACCACGACGAAATTCACCTAAATCTCCGCCTTTTTTACCTGAAGGACAAAGTGAATGTCTTTTCGCAAGTTGTGCAAAGTCTTTACCTTTACCCAGTTGAATTAATAACTCTTTTGCTTGTTTTTCGGTTTTTACTAAAATATGTAATGCGCCAGCAACTGCCATGGTTTCTTCCCCTGCCTTATTTAATCTGCTAATTGTACACAAAAGTTAACGCTTGATTAATCACTTAAATAAACTTTTGCTTTACTTGTTTAAAGATAGCCATAAAATGTCAAAAATTATTTACTTAAATCGGTAACTCTTCATGTCATCAATCAAGCATTTATTTGATAATAACTACCTTTGGGCCAATAGCGTAAAAGATAAAGATCCTAATTTCTTTAAAAATTTATCTGATCAACAAACCCCTGAATATTTATGGATTGGCTGCTCAGATTCTCGCGTACCTGCCAATGAACTGCTTGGTATGGCACCAGGTGAAGTGTTTGTGCATCGTAATATTGCCAATCAAGTTATTCATACCGATCTCAACTGTTTATCAGTGCTGCAATATGCGGTCGATGTGTTAAAAGTTAAAAATATTATCGTTTGTGGCCATTATGGCTGTGGTGGTGTCGCGGCATCACTTGAAGATAAAAGTTTAGGTCTCATCGACAACTGGTTACGCCATATTCAGGATGTTTACCGCTTTAATAAAGAAAAATTTAATCAAGTAACAGATCCAAAAGAACGAGTAAATTTATTGTGTGAGTTAAATGTAATGGAGCAAGTTGCTAACGTTTGCTGCACAACCATCCTTCGCCGTGCTTGGGAAAATGGTCAAGATATTACCGTACATGGTTTAGTTTATAATTTACATGACGGCATTCTTAAAGACTTAAACGTCAGTGTTGACGGTATTGAGTCAGGTACTTGTTTATTTAAATAAGCTGATAATAAAAAAGGCGCTAACTGTTCAATGCTAGCTCATTAATACCCGCTTGCAGAAGGCATAACTCTGCTTGATAAAATGTCTGAATGAAAAATCAATATCAGCTAATGCCGTCATGGATGATGGCAAAGCGCAGTGGCACATGGATGTGCCATCTAAGCGTTAGCTCGATATATTGAGTTTTCAGGAAGGTTAACATTTTATAGCAGCGCCATGGGGTTCCAAGGGGATAGCGGCGTTAGCATCCCCTTGGGTGTAGTCGCCACCGCGACAATATCATGTTGAAATAACTCAGTATATAAAGTATTTAAGTTGTTAATAACACTTAATTAACTGACATTAGGCTAACGGCACCTTTGTTTTATTTTTTCAGTTTTTTCAACCGTATTTTTAACTTGGAAAAATACGGTTATTCTGCCAAAGCTTACCCACGATAGCTTCCACTGATAATGACGCCGCTTTAGATAATTTTTCAGCTAAGCCTTTTTTCGTGGCATATTTAATCGCTAAAATCTTTTTATCTTTGCTTGCTTGCATCAAGTAATCATCGCTGGTTTGAATAGTATCAACTAAGCCTAATTCATGCGCTTTAATACCAAACCAATGTTCACCGGTTGCCACTTTCGCAATATCTAACGATGGACGATGCTCAGTAACAAAGGTTTTAAATAGTTCATGAGTTTCTTCTATTTCTTCTTTGAACTTTTCACGAGCTTTGTCGGTATTTTCACCAAACATGGTTAAAGTACGTTTAAAATCACCTGCTGTGATCTGTTCAAATTCAACGTCATTTTTCTTTAAAATTTTATTAAAATTAGGAATTTGAGCAATCACCCCAATTGAACCTAAAATCGCAAATGGCGCTGAAATAATGGTATTAGCAACACAGGCCATCATATAACCACCACTAGCTGCTACTTTATCAACTGAAATAGTTAACGGAATATTTTGTTGACGAATACGATCAAGTTGTGAAGATGCTAAGCCATAACCATGCACCATACCACCACCACTTTCTAGTCGAACAAACACTTCATCTTCAGGTTTTGCCACCATAAGCACCGCGGTAATTTCTTCTCGTAATGAAGAAACTTCTTTGGCATCAATACTGCCTTTAAAATCAAGTACAAAAACACGGGCTTTAGGGGCCGGCTTTTCTTTCGATTTAGCCTGTGCTTTCGCCGCTTTTTTATCTTCTTTTTCTTTTTCTTTTAATTCATCTTTTGTTAATAAATGATGAATAACTTCTTCTTCAACCTCTTCAAATTGCTCTGACAGATCGGTAATTTCTAATTCACCTTTTTTATGCTTTTGTTTAACCGCCGCAGCCGTAATTGCAACTATAATTGCGATCACAGCAAAGACAAAAGTAATTGCTTTCGCTAAAAAAAGTCCGTATTCGTACAAAAAATCCAAGAGCCACTCCATCAATTTATTTATTAAGCCTGGTTGAGGTTCCGTTATATAGCAAAGGCTAAAATGAACATGCAACCGCTTTAGCTAAGTTTTATATTGCCGATGATTCTACACCAGTTAAAAAATTTTCACAGCTCAAATTATGCAACAAAAAAGCCCTCAGTTGTTGAGGGCTCTTTACTATCACACTATAGCTAGCTGTACTTACTGGACAACAGCACTGTCAGTAACTTTAATTTGTTGTCCACCACTAAGGACAAATACTGCTGCTTGCGATTGCATTTCTTGTGTTGCTCTCGCACTTAAAGCCGCATCAGGCGAACTTGTTTGCGCGCTTGGCGATAAGATCGAACTATGATGACCATTTAAAAATCTGACCGCACCTGAGCCCGTTGATGTTTCACTAACGCTTGGTAATGCTAACAAGGCTATCGCCGCTTCCGTACCCGCAAGTGGTGACGTTGAAACAAAATTAGGAATAACTTGATCCGATAAGTTACTGCCGCCATCACCAACCACTTCAATTAAATGTAAGGGTGTTTCTGTACCCGCTAACATAGGAGCATAATTTACCGGATCACCAGCATCAATAATTGATTGCGCGGCAAAAGTAAAACTAGCAAAGTTTGTTTGTAAACTTGCGATTTGCTCTTCAGTTAAAGCAGCTAAAAATTGTTGATAAACACCAACCAATTCAGCTTCTGAATAATCAGCTTGTGGATATAAAGAGGCAACTAATGCCTGAAAATCACTGGATAAATTTAACGTTAAGTTAGCTTTAATTAAATTTCCAAAAGCTGGAGATTCCATTAAGAAGTTAGCCACACCAACACCTGGCATCGCAAAACTGCCTGATTGAATCGCAAATAATGTATCTAGTGCATCAGAGGCATCAACCCCTGCATTTAATTCCTGATTAGCTAACGCCAGCGTATTTATACCGGAGATAGCACCAAGTGAATGACCAATAAAACTAACATTCGTGCCATCTATATCAGCACCAACAACCGCGTTTAATGACAAACGTAAGCCAAGTGTATCAATGCTACTTTGACGTAAATTATCCCGTGTAGTTAATAAACTCGCTAAGTTCATATAATGTGTCGCCGAGACAGTAGAAGCATTAATATCATCCGTACCATCATTATCAATATCAAAACCACGTGAACCATGTAATGGATGATCTATTGCCACCGTGGCATAACCAAAAGCAGATAAAATCCCCGTAATCGCTAACATATCTTCTTTTTTAGAGGTAATACCGTGTTGTAAAATCACCACTGGCCAACCATTATCAGGAGCCGAGCTTAACGCCGGTAAACCATAACTAGCGCGCACGGCATCCGTTGTTGGTGAAATATCAGGAATTGTCATCTGAACATCAATCACCCCAGGGTGATTAATATAAGGAATATCACTCGCCGCTCTTGCTCGTGGGATAGGATTAAATTTAGTTAAATGACGGTCACTATCAAGTGTTACGGCTGTACTCAAATCTCGTAAACCTACGGTCATACACGCACCATCAGCGCTTGATAACGGTCCTGCTGGTAAAGTACTTGCGTCAATGGCGGATAAGGTAGCGCCTGAATCACATAATGCTTTCCACCAATCATTCACCGGTGCTTGCGGATTGCTAGAGGTTGGAATACCTAAATAATAAGGCAAGGTGACTGAACCTTGATACAAATTAGCCGTTGAATAAAGCGCTTGTAATTGCGCTGATAAAGTAATGCCTTGTAATTGCAATGCTTGAGCGACAGATAGCGTTGTATCTTGAACAACAATTGGCTCAGGTGTGCCACCTGATGCAATCGGTGCTACCAATAATTTTTTCGCTGTGGTTAAAACATCATCGACTGACTGTGTTGTCATAGCCATAGTATAAATAATACTTGCTTTATCAACACCACTGCCAGCAACCACATTTTCAAAACTATTGATGACTCCTTGCAGTTGCAATTGTGAGGCACTACCTAAAGGTTTTTCACTAATGTCTTGTTTTACTAGGGTATAAGTTGATGACGCTTCAACACTATTACCATTTGAATCAAATAATTGATCGGTTAATACCACAACATAAGTGGTTTTCGCTTTAAGTGGTTTAGTCGGCACAATAACAATATTATTGCCTTTAGCGGTACTGATAAAATCTGTTTGAAAATTAAGTTCGGCAACCACTTCACACGCAACACCTGAAGGTAATTGAGCACAAGCACCAGCAGACGTTGGCCCGCCCATTAGCACTTCAAAAATTTTCACTGAAGCAGGATTACTTACCGAGGCCGCGTCTAAGCTAACACCTACGGGTAAATCAACTGCAATAGAAAATGGGTTAATGGTTGACCAACCATCAAGGGCATTTAATGCAACTTGTGGGTCAGCATAATTGGTTGGATCATCAAGCGGTATATTTAAGGTACCATCAATGGTGCCAGAAAATAACAAGTCATTCGGCACAGATAAAATGCCATTACTTGGATCAAAGGCGATTCTCGATTTAAGTACCACCCCACTATTGTTACTTTCTACAGATTTTTCAACATCGGTAAATGTTTCATCGTCACAAGCTGATAGTGTAAAAACAGCTGATACGATTATTCCTCGAATTATCGTTTTCATTTTTCACCCCGAATTAACCATTATTATTATATTTTTAGTTAATAATAATTAATTTAAAACACAACAAGTGGACAGACCTCCACTGGTCACATGAGTTAAACTTACCTGATGATTTGTTAACTTGCCAGTAATTTATAAAAAAATTATCAGAATAAATTCGTTAATTCATTAACTCGTCACAAAAGTATGATTTACAAAAAACAACATCACTTGGCTAAAATACCGCCAGTTATTGACTTTATACGAACTTTTACTCGCCAGTGAGATCCCCAATAGAGTAGAATTAGCCGATAAGTTTCTCAAAAGTCATCAATATGTTTGAATATACAATTTCTGAAAATTGCCTAAATAATAAAGTTATTTTAGTAACCGGTGCTGGTGATGGCATTGGTAAACAAGCCGCGCTTACTTATGCAAAACTCGGTGCAACCGTTATTTTGTTAGGTAAAACCGTTGCTAAATTAGAATCGGTATATGATGAAATTATTGCAAATGGCTCCCCTGAGCCGGCCATCGTCCCATTAGATTTAAAAGGGGCAACTAAACAGCACTATATTGATATGACAGCAACCATTATTAACCAATTTGGTAAATTAGACGGTGCTTTGTTAAATGCTTCAGTGTTAGGTGAATTAACACCATTTACACAAATTCATCAACAAATTTGGGATGATGTTATGCAAGTTAACGCTAATGCTCAATTTTTATTAGCGCAAGCACTTGTTCCAGCAATGCAAAAAAATGATCATGCCTCACTCATTTTTACCACCTCTGGTGTTGGTAATAAAGGTAAAGCTTTTTGGGGCGCTTATAGTGTTTCCAAATTTGCTACCGAAGGCTTAATGCAAATTATTGCCGATGAATACAGTAATACCTCATTACGAACTAATGCTATTAATCCTGGTGCTACCGCAACAGCAATGCGCGGTGTGGCATATCCGGGTGAAGATCAAAAAACCTTAGCAACCGCAGAAGAAATCATGCCGCTATATGTTTATTTAATGTCTGATGACAGTATCGGTACTAATGGCCAACGATTAAACGCACAATAAAAAACTTTGGTGCGCAAACCAACAAAAAACCCGCATCAGTTTAACTGATGCGGGTTTTTTTAGCCTTTTAGCCTTTTAGCCTTTTAGCCTTTTAAGCTAACGTAATTCTCTGCGTAAAATTTTACCAACGTTACTCTTAGGTAACTCATCTTTAAACTCAACAATTTTAGGCACTTTATAATTAGTTAGGTTTGCTTGGCAATGTTTAATAATGTCAATTTCAGACAAACTCGGATCTTTTTTAACAATAAAAACTTTCACGGTTTCGCCACAAACATCGTTAGGAATACCAATAGCTGCCACTTCCAAAACACCTGAGTGCATAGCAACTACATCTTCAATTTCATTAGGGTAAACATTAAAGCCAGACACAATAATCATGTCTTTTTTCCGGTCAACAATACGGAAAAAACCTTGTTCATCAACCGTTGCAACATCACCAGTGGCAAACCAACCGTCTTTGAGCACTTCATCCGTTGCTTCAACACGATTATAATAACCTTTCATCACTTGTGGCCCTTTCACCCACATTTCACCAGGTTCATTAAAGCCGGCTTCATTACCTTCGTCATTAATAATTTTAATATCCGTTGAGGGGGCTGGCACACCAATTGTGCCATTAAAGCTTTGTTGGTTGTAAGGGCTCATACATACTAGTGGTGCACACTCAGTTAAACCATAACCTTCTAACAAGCGAGTGTCGGTTACCTTTTGCCATTCTTCGGCAACAGCTTTTTGCACAGCCATACCACCACCAAGTGACAATTTTAAATGCTTAAAGTTTAAGTTTGAAAAGCCAACGGTATTTAACAAACCGTTATATAATGTGTTTACACCGGTAATGGCAGTAAAGGGATATTTTGCTAATTCTTTAACAAAATTTGGCATATCACGCGGATTAGTAATTAATAAATTCGTACCGCCTATTGTCATAAACATTAAGCAATTCGCCGTTAACGCAAAAATATGATAAAGCGGCAGCGCCGTTACCACCAATTCTTCACCTTCGTTGAGGATGTTTTTTAACATGCCTTTTGCTTGTTCAAGATTTGCGACCATATTTCTATGGGTTAACATGGCTCCTTTCGAAACCCCCGTGGTACCGCCGGTATATTGTAAAAAAGCTAAATCATCACCGGTTAATAACACTGGCGTATAAGGCAAGGCACTGCCCTTGCTTAAAACCGCATTAAATCGAACGGTATTTTTTAGCGAAAAAGAAGGTACTAATTTTTTCACATATTTCACCACCGTATTCACGACAAGGCTTTTCGGAAAGCCTAAACGATCACCTAACGAGGTTAAAATAATATGCTCAACCGGTGTATTCGCTAGCACTTTTTCTAGCGTATGGGCAAAATTTTCAATGATCAGCATCGCTTTTGCACCAGAGTCTTTCAACTGATGCTCAAGTTCACGCGCAGTATAAAGTGGATTAACGTTCACAACCGTTAATCCCGCTAATAAAGCGCCAAATAAAGCAATAGGGTACTGCAAAGTATTTGGTACCATAATGGCAAATTTATCGCCTTTAACTAAACCAAGTTCTTGTTGCAGGTATGCGGCAAACGCTTGCGCTTGTTGTTCTAATTCTTGATATGAGATTTCGGCTCCCATATTGATATAAGCGGTTCTTGACGCATAAACTTTGACATATTTATTAAACATATCAGTTAATGAGGAATATTTATCCGCATTAATTTCAGCTGGAATACCAGGTGGGTAGCTTTTTTCTAGCCAGATTTTTTCCACAATTTTCTCCCCAATTTAGCTTTTTACACAGTCCATATTATTTTAATAGTATCAGTACTTTGAGATTGAGCCATCAGATAACAAAAAATTTCTTAAAAAATCTTCTATTAAGTGAGCAACTTGCTCTGGTTCTTCCATATGAACATGATGTCCTCCGACCAGATGATGACATGACATATCTTGAAATAAAGGTTGATAAATAGCAATAGCGGGTTTAACAAAGTTTGCACCACTGTTGCCATATATTAATAAACAACGGCAGCGAATATGCTTGACCAGCTCAATGGCTTGCGCTTCAGAGAACCGATAGGGAGATACTAATTGTAACTTACGATCATAACGCCAGCTAAAACCATGCTCACTTTCTTGCAAGCTACGTTGTACTATGCGTTTCGCATTATCATAAGTTAAATCACTTACTTTTATCCGCGCCTGTACGGCAGAATCGAGCGTTTCGTGATATTTTTTATTGCGATAAGGTAGTTTTGCCCGATTTAAAAGCCCCTCACGTAGCTGCTGACAGGTATCCGAAACCGGTGTAGTGATAAAGCCGATAGAGTCAATTAAAGTTAACGATTTAACACGCTCTGGCAAAGCAGCAGCAAAAGCGCTGGCAATCATAGCCCCCATGGAATGGGCGACAATATCAAGTGCCTGCCATTGCTGCTGTTCAAACAAGGCATGCAAATCACTTAGCCAATCAACAAAATGATAATAGGCATCTGCGCTGCGATGATCTGAATGACCATGGCCGGCCAGATCAATGGCAATCACATGATATTTACTTAAATATTGACTGAGCGGCTCAAATGAAGCCGCATTATCTAACCAACCATGTAGGCATAATAATACCGGCGCTTTTTCATTACCATTTGATAAGCCATGTAGCGTTAAATGCGGTAATTGAAACGTAATGGGCTGCATTAACAATGCCTATTTCGATTTTTTGCTAGCTGTAGAACTTGTCTGTTTAATGATAACCCTTGGTGGGTAGGCGTATCCACGATGATAAAACGGGTCATAAAATGGTGACATTAACGGATCTTGTCTCACCCTAACATTAACTTGCGGTGTCTCTTTCCATAAATAAATGCCTGTCGCCATTAATACCGGAAATTGATATTCCAACTCACCTATCTTGCCAGATTCAGGCGCAGCAATAACACCAACAGCGGTAACACTTTTCCCTTTTTGATAAATCACCGGATCTAACAAACCTTTATAAAAAACTTTAAAACGCCCTTGCGATTCATTCGCGGTGATCGGTTTCGCTGAATGTGTCAGTTTAAAGTTTACTACTTCAAGTACAGTATATTCTTTTTGATTTTCGACTTTCGCAATCACCCCTCCCCAACGGGCTGTTGCCGCCTGCTTGGCATTAGGATCAAGTTTAACTTCCGCATAAGACACTAATGCTTGCTCATCGGCAATTCTGACCTGCTCAGGGATCGTGCTACAAGCTGATAAAATTAACGATAAGGCTGCAGTTACTATATGACATTTTTTCATTTTGATTTTCCTAATTTATATAACACACTGACACCTAAAACAGACCAAATGATGACCCAGAAAATTTCAGGTATACCTGTTAACGATGCTAGCGCTGCACCATCACCTAAATGGCGACCATCTAATAAATGTAATGGGCTTAAAATAGCGTTTAACAGTACTAAAATACCGGTTAACTGTAATAAAATAGCGACATACTGATTATTTAATTTAATTTTTAAATAAAACAATACCATAAGTAATAAAACAATAAAAAAAGTTAATATATCTCTCACCCAAAAAATCACACTTAACGCTAAGATAAGCAACAAAGCTTGAGCGAAAAACTTTAACCAACTTTGCCTCGCAAGTGCCATTTTATAGATAGCGCCACCCCATAGAATTGCGCCTAAATAGCCCATAAAGCTAATTAAAAACCGATTACCTCCTAAAGTGGTACACAATCCAGCACCATTGGTAAATAGCTCTATTTTAATAATACTACCGCCGGTTACTATTGCGGCAAGCCCATGACTTAATTCATGAAAATAACTTTCAAGCCAATTAAAAGGAATAGAAATTATCGGTAAACGTGAAACAACAACGGCAACAATTAATAAAATAATTAAGCGATATTGGTTAAAAAATGAAGCAGAACCGGAGGTTGGGGATGTCATATTAAGCGTATAAATCGACACCGAACAATTGCTGCACAGCCGCTTTTTTCGCTTGATTATCAACTGACTCGTATGCGGCTACCGCTGTTTGATTTTGACGGCTAGGATTATCGAAAGCAGTTGTTGATTGGTTTTGCCCTGCGTTATTCGCATTATTACTTTGCCCTGCTTGAGCATTATATTCTTGCTCAACTAAAGCTAATGCTTGTTGGTCAACATCAAAACGTTCTTCACGTGCTGGTTGTTGAACCGTCTGCTGCTGACCATTATTTTGCTCACGCTCACGCTCAACCTTACGAACAGGTTGTTGGTTATTGATACCTGAAACACCTTGTGTCAGCTGAGCAGGTATTTGATTAGACGTGGATATATTCATTCTTTAAATTTAACAAAGTTTTTAAACTAATGCCAAGTTATCATTAAATAAACTTGGCTAAATTTGTAACACTTTTATTCTCGCCCTGGCAATTTTTTCCAAGAAACCGTATCTCGTACATATACAGGTTGAGCATGTTCGGCACTAACACCTTTGCCTTGTTCAAAAGCAGCAATACCTATTTTCAACATGGCTTGCGCGGTTGGAAATAAAATTTCCGGCGATTCTGTTTGTTTTTTTAAAGGTGATAATGCAGGGGCATAAGCATCCCAGCCCGTACCAACAACAAAACTTGGCAACAAAAATTGCTGATAATGTGCGGCTAATAATTCAGGCTTCAATACCGCTTCTTCAATTTGAGGTTGCATAATGCCATGCTCATCAGCTACATAATAACCGGTGTAAACTTCTGACATGCGTGCATCTATCGCTGCTAACACCTGAGTTTGTTGTTGCTCATCAAATGCTATTTGCGCCATGGCTTGTAAAGTTGAAACGCCAACCACAGGAATTTCAGCTGAAAACGCTAAACCTTGTGCTACACCAATGCCAATTCTAACTCCTGTGAAACTGCCCGGACCTTGACCATAAATTAAAGCATCTAAGTCTTGCACTTTACAGCCAGCTTCTTTTAATACGTCATCAACCATAGGCAACAATTGTAAGCTATGCGATTGTGGACATAATTCATAACGACTAAATAATTGCGCTTTGTTTTCTGTGTCGCTGATCAATAAGGCAACGGAACAAGCTTCGGTAGAAGCGTCAATAGCTAGGTATTTCACTAATTTATTCTCAATCTATTTGTTGTTAATGTATTCTAATAATGCCGTAGCTTTAGGTAAATCACGGCTACGGTACATAGGTGGTAAACTTTTTAAAAACACTTGGCCATAGGGACGATTAACTAATCTATCATCACAAATGGCTAATACACCGCGATCTTTAACATCACGGATCAAACGACCCACCCCTTGCTTTAATGCGATCACCGCCTGCGGTAATTGAATTTGCGCAAAAGGATCACCGTTTTGTCGTTTTACATCTTCACTTCGTGCTTGTAACAAGGGATCATCCGGTGAAGCAAATGGTAACTTGTCAATAATAACACAAGTTAGCTTGTCACCTCTAACATCAACACCTTCCCAAAAACTGGCAGTAGCTAATAATACTGCTTGCTCTTGCTTAACAAATTCTTCTAATAACTTTCGTTTTCCCATTGTGCCTTGCAGCAATAAGGGATTTTCAATTTGCCCTGCCAATAACTCCGCGACCATATTCATCATGCGATAACTGGTGAACAGTAAAAAACAAGCGCCTTTGCTCGCTTTAATTAACGGCACTGCTAGCTCAACTAAGGCTTTTGGTCGATCAGGGTGATTGGCAGCAGGTAAATAGCGTGGAATAAAAAGTTGCGATTGATTAACATAATCAAATGGGCTTTCTAGTAACAATTGGGCTGCGTTAGCAATGCCAAGTTGTTTAGCAAAATGCTCAAAGCCACCATCAACCGCCAATGTTGCAGAGGTAAAGATCCAGCCTGCATGAGAATCATCAACATAAGCTTTAAATTTATCGGCAACACTTAACGGAGTTTGATGTAACACCACATGCCTTGGCGTGGTTTCATACCAAAAACTGATACCAAACGTTTGCGTTTGCTCCATGATGGCGTATTTAGTTAATAGCTCTGAAGCGCGTTCAAAACAATTATCAATTTCTTCATTTCGGCCAATGCACAGTTTGATCACTTGATATAAAAAATCTAAATTGGTTTTTAATGATGCAAAACATTTATTAATGGTTGGGTAACTCGATTTTTCGCGCCAATTCCCTCGCTCTGGATCATGGGAAAATAATAACCGAAATTCATGGGCATTTTTATCGAGCTTTTCAGCGGCTAAACCTAACTGCTTAACATCGGTTAATTTGGTTCGATAAAGTTGAGCAACATCGCTACATAAATCCACCAACTGACGGGTAGAAAAACTTTCACCAAAATATTCACTGGCGATATCGGGAATTTGATGCGCTTCATCAAAAATAACCACTTCCGATTTAGGAATAAGTTCACCGAAGCCGGTATCTTTTAATGCCATATCAGCAAAAAACAAATGATGGTTAACCACCACTAAATCAGCATCAATTGCTTTTTGCCGTGCTTTTACTAAATAACAATCATCAATATGCGGGCAGTCTTTTGCTAAACAGTTATCAACCGTACTGGTAATAAACGGAAAAACTGCTGAATCTTCAGGTACATTTACTAACTCGCCAATATCGCCTGAGGTTGTGCCTGATGCCCACGTTCGAACATTAACAAAATCAGCCAAACTTTGAGAGTCAAGCTGGCCTCGGGTTTGTTGAAACAACTCTAAACGTTGTAAACATAAATAATTAGCGCGCCCTTTTAATAACGCAATTTGTACATTGGTTTTTAGCGCTTTAACGATAATCGGTAAATCTTTATGGAATAGCTGCTCTTGCAGGTTTTTTGTTCCTGTAGACACTATCACCCGCTTTTGTGAAAGTAAGGCCGGAATTAAGTAAGCAAAGGTTTTACCGGTTCCCGTTCCTGCTTCCACAATTAATGACGATTGTTCTTTGATTGCATCCGCCACTTCCAGCGCCATATCGATCTGGGCTTGCCTTGGTGAATAACCATCTATGATGTTGGCAAGAATACCGTTTTGGGAGAAAGCGTGTTCGACTGGCGACATAGCCTAATGAGCTGAAAGGAAAATTTAGCCGATTCTATGATCTCCTAGCGCAGAATGCCAAAGGTTTTCAATATTAGTTAACCTGTGATCGGGATAATAACTTTTTCTAGCTTGGTTATCGTACGAAAGCTCGCCGCTTAGATGAGATTGAGAAATAGAAGTTAGCAAGTTTCATTGATTAAACAAAAATATCGATGTGGTCATTATGATCTTCATCATCATCATTGTTTGCGTCAGCCGTTTTCTCTTGTTTTGTTTGGTCTTCTTCACGGTCGGCATCAAGCTGCTTTTTTTTAGCCTGAAAAATCTCCTGCTTGGTATATTCAAGATTTTCTTCGTCTTCATGAGGATGGGCAAGCGGATGTAAATCTGGTGATTGGGTTTCACCCGTTAGATGATCTTTCTCTTCATCAAGCGCACTAGCACTGGCGTCTTTTGATAAACTTTTCACCCGTAATTTATCAGGCTTTATTGGTACTTGCCTCACCTTAGTTAATTGTGTTGTAAAAATATCCATCGGTTATTTTCTCCTTAAGAGAAATATATCTTAAAGTCACACCTTATACATCGGCTTTAGCTTAGATTACTTTAATCACCGAAAATTCATTAATCTAGCTTTTTGGGCGAAAAACTACTTGAAATTGACTGGATTTATAAGTAAGGTTACGCCCAAAGTGATTTAGGCATTTTAAAGCCAAACCTTAACAAAATTGAACACATTATTTTTTAAAGCAATCGAGACAAGCAATGACATTAAACCTAAGCAAAATCCATCATCACCATCATACGGATTAGCCGCTCAGGTTTTTTTCGCTGAGGGGCTATGGGCCTTTCTCAGTGGTAAGCTAAACTAATATTGCAAGCCCCCGAAAGAGTCCAACTCTCTCGGGGGCTTTTTAATTTAAAGATTATTACCAAAAGTTAACAAAAAATTTAATTAACCTTTTTTAAACGACACAGATAGCAAAGGATTAACACATGACTTCAGAACCTCGCTTAAGAATTGCCATGCAAAAATCAGGGCGACTTAGTGATGACACACAGGCGTTATTTAAACGTTGTGGCCTTAAATTAAATGTTGCTGACCGCCGCCTTTTAGCGCATGTGTCGAATATGCCAATCGATATTATGCGTGTTCGTTCAAGCGACATTCCTGGCTTAATTATGGATGGCGTTTGTGACTTAGGCATTGTTGGTGACAACACGCTTGAAGAAGAAGAATTAGAACGCCAATTAATTGGTAGTAAATCAGATTACATTCGTACCACGCCATTAGATTTTGGCGGCTGTCGTTTTTCAATCGCGATGCCAGAAGAATTTGAATATACCGGCTTACAATGTTTAGACGGTTTACGTTTTGCGACTACTTACCCTCAACTATTAACCCGTTTTGCCAAAGAAAATGGCATTAACGTTGAGTTTTGTTTATTAAAAGGCTCGGTTGAAGTAGCACCTCGTGTTGGTTTAGCTGACGGTATTTGTGATTTAGTATCAACAGGTGCCACGCTTGAAGCGAATGGCTTAAAAGAAGTTGCCGAAGTATTTCGCTCGAAAGCGTCTTTAATCCAACGTGCTGATGATTTAGGTCCTGAAAAACAAGCGATATTAGATACCTTGTTACCAAGAATTCACGGCGTGATGAAAGCAAAAGAAAGCAAGTACATCATGCTACACGCACCAGTTGAAAAAGTAGCTGAAGTTAGCACGTTAATGCCAGGTACCGAAACACCAACCGTTCTACCATTAGCGGGTCGTGACGACATGGTGGCTGTACACGTGGTGGCAACAGAAACATTTTTCTGGGAAACCATGGAAAAATTAAAAGAATTAGGTTGTCACTCAATTTTAGTGATGCCTATTGAAAAAATGATGGGTTAATTCTTAACAAACCATCATAGCGTTCATTATTGAACTTTGATTGTCGACATAATGAACGCTTAACAAATACCTTAAAATAACCAAGTATTTATCGGTAAACCATTTAGTGGAAAATGATATGAAAACACCAATAATTAGCTGGCAAACCTTAAGCAAAGCTGAGCAGGCAACCGCATTGTCTCGTCCAGCTATTGCTAATAATGCCGAACTTAGTCAACAAGTTTCAGCCATTATTGAACAAGTGAAAAGCAATGGTGATCAAGCGTTACTTAATTTAACCGAAAAGTTTGACGGCATTAAACTTTCATCGTTAAAAGTATCAAACGAGCAAGTTGAACAAGCGGTTGCACGTTTATCGGAAAAACGTTTAAAAGCAATTCACACAGCACATCAAAACATTATCAAATTCCACAGCGCACAAAAATTTAACGACATCAAAGTTGAAACCACGCCAGGGGTTGTTTGTACATTAAAATCAGAAGCGATTGAAAGTGTTGGTTTGTATATTCCTGCGGGCTCTGCTCCATTACCTTCAACGGTATTAATGCTTGGCGCTCCGGCAACACTAGCAGGCTGTCAACGCGCGGTATTAGTATGCCCGCCAGATAAAAACGGCCAATTAGCAGATGAAGTTTTAGCGGCAGCTAAGGTGTGTGGTATTACAGAAATTTACACTATCGGTGGTGCACAAGCGATTGCTGCCTTAGCGTTAGGAACTGAAACCATTGCGCAAGTAAATAAAGTATTTGGTCCAGGTAATCGTTATGTTACCGAAGCCAAAAAACAACTGTCACAACTTGTACCTGGTTTTACTATCGATATGCCAGCCGGTCCATCAGAAGTATTAGTATTAGCCGACAGTAAAGCCAACCCTGCGTTTATTGCTGCCGATTTATTATCACAAGCTGAGCATGGCCCAGATAGCCAAGTTATTTTGGTAACCGACAGCCAAGCGATCATTGACGGAACACAAGCTGAACTTAGCAAACAGTTGGCTGAACTTTCACGTCAAGAAATTGCAGCACAAGCTTTAAGTCATTCACGCTTAATTTTAACCGCAGATATGGCTGAAGCCATTGTCGTATCAAATGAATATGGTCCTGAGCATTTAATTGTGCAAACTGAAAATGCTGCTAATTTAATTGGTACCTTACGCAACGCGGGTTCTATTTTTGTTGGTCGTTATACCCCTGAGTCAGCCGGTGATTACGCCAGTGGGACTAATCACGTATTACCAACTTATGGTTATTCAAAAGTGATCAGCAGCTTGTCGTTAGCTGATTTTTCTCGCCGTTATACGGTGCAAGAAATATCACCACAAGGGCTACAAAATTTAAGTGAATGTTTAATCGAATTAACCGACGCAGAAGGCTTAGATGCCCATCAGCGTGCCGTTACTATTCGTTTAGAAGAAATTAATCAAGCATAACCCAAATACTTACACGCATGTTTCGTGTATAGACAAACAGCAAGGTATAGCAGAGAACATGACAAAATCTGTGAT
Organism: Thalassotalea agariperforans; assembly: GCF_053470345.1. Taxonomy (NCBI): domain Bacteria; kingdom Pseudomonadati; phylum Pseudomonadota; class Gammaproteobacteria; order Alteromonadales; family Colwelliaceae; genus Thalassotalea; species Thalassotalea agariperforans. The sequence continues at coordinate 235,378 of NZ_JBQMWH010000005.1, forward strand.
AGAGAAAATTGCTCGCCAAGAACTTATCGACATGGTGCCGTACTTATCAGCACGTCGTTTACAAGCTGGTGGTGGTGATTTTGACAAAAAAACATGGTTAAACGCCAACGAAGCTTCAGGTTCAGGTAACTATCAGTTAGATGCTAAAAACATCAATCGCTACCCTGACTTCCAACCTGAAAGTTTAATCAATGCTTATGCAAGTTATGCGGATATAAAAGCAAGCCAATTATTGGCGACCCGTGGCGCTGACGAAGGTATTGAATTAATTATTCGTACCTTTTGTAAAGCTTACCAAGATAATATCTTAATCTGCCCTCCTACCTATGGTATGTATGCTATCAGTGCAGAAAACCACGGCGCAGGTATTGTGAAAGTGCCATTAATTAATAATGAGCTTGATGTTGATGGTATCTGCCAGCAAGTTGGCAAAGTAAACGTGGTATTTTTATGTTCACCGGGTAATCCAACCGGTAACCTGTTACCACATGCACAGATTAAAGCCGTTATTGAAGCGTTTGCAGATTCTGCCATGGTGGTAGTTGATGAAGCTTATATTGAGTTTTCACCTGAAGCAACCGCCGCTAGTTGGTTAAGCCAATATCCTAATTTAATTGTTTTGCGTACCCTTTCAAAAGCGTTTGCATTAGCGGGTTTACGTTGTGGTTTCACCATTGCCAATGATGATGTTATTCATTTAATTGCCAAAGTTATTGCTCCTTATCCTGTGCCGGCACCGATTGCTGAATTAGCAACAAACGCGTTAACCCCGCAAGGGTTATCGGTAATGCAAGCACGGGTAAAAACCACAAACCAGTTAAAAGAAGATTTTATCGCTTGGTTAAACACACAAACTTGGTGTAGCGATGTTTTTAACAGCGATGCTAACTTTGTGTTGTTTAGAACTGAACAAAAAACAGCAATTTTTGATGCTTTGATCGCTAACGATATTTTAATTCGCGATCAATCAAAGCAACAACAGCTAGACAATTGTTTACGCGTTACTATTGGCTCTGAAGCTGAATTAACGCTAGTAAAACAAACTATTACTCAAATGCTACAAAACGCGTAAAAAAGCCCAAAGGAAACTAAAATGTCTCAACAAAATATTCTTTTTATCGACCGTGACGGTACGTTAATTGAAGAACCTATCACCGACAAACAAGTTGATAGCCTAGAAAAATTAGTTTTTGAACCTATGGTGGTGCCGGTTTTGTTAAAGCTACAAAGTAAAGGCTACCGTTTAGTGATGGTATCAAACCAAGACGGCTTAGGCACGATAAGCTACCCACAAGCTGATTTTGACCTGCCTCATAACAAAATGATGGATTTCTTTTCGTCACAAGGCGTTATTTTTGACGACGTTTTATTATGCCCTCATTTTGAAGAAGACAACTGTTCATGCCGTAAGCCTAAATTAGGCATGGTGAGTGACTATTTAAAAGCTGGCAAAGTTAACTTTGCTAACTCTTACGTTATTGGTGACCGTATTACTGACATTCAGTTAGCCGAAAATATGGGGATCACCGGTATTCAATATAACCGTGAAACATTAAATTGGAACGACATTGCTGAGCAATTATTAGTTAAACCACGCAAAGCTAGTGTTACACGTACCACCAAAGAAACCGACATTAATATTTCAGTTAACTTAGACTCGCCAAGCGGTACTAAAATTGAAACGGGCTTAGGCTTTTTTGATCACATGTTAGAGCAAATATCAGCGCACGGTGGTTTTTCCCTACAAGTACATGTTGATGGTGATTACCATATTGACGAACACCACAGTGTTGAAGATACCGCACTTGCGTTAGGGCAAGCGTTAAAAGAAGCCTTAGGTGACAAACGTGGTATTGGCCGTTTTGGTTTTGTTTTACCGATGGACGAATGTCGCGCTGAATGTTCTATCGACTTATCTGGCCGTCCTTGGTTAGCTTTTGATGCTAATTTTACCGACGATCGTGTTGGTACTATGTCAACCCAAATGGTCTCACATTTTTTCCGTTCATTAGCTGATGCTATGGCGATTACCTTACATTTATCAACCACTGAAGGTAACTGCCACCACCAAGTAGAAAGTTTATTTAAAGTATTTGGCCGCGCCCTTCGTCAAGCGATTGAAGTAAAAGGCGATGTGTTACCAAGCACCAAAGGAGCTTTATAGTTATGTCGGATAAAACCTTAAACGTTATTGTTGATACTGGCTGTGCTAATTTATCGTCAGTGCAATTTGCCGTTGAACGCATTGGTTTTAAGGCGTTAATTACCGATGACATTAACTTAATAAAATCAGCTGATAAAGTGATTTTACCGGGTGTTGGTAATGCAAAACATGCCATGGCTAATATTCATCAAAAAAACTTAGCGCCAACACTGCAAGGTTTAACACAACCAGTTTTAGGTTTTTGTTTAGGTATGCAATTAATGACACAAAGCTCACACGAAGGTGATTTTACCGGTGAACTTGAAATTGTTGATTGTTTAAACCTCATTCCAACCCAAGTAAAACCATTAGAAGCTCAAGGGTTACGTTTACCACATATGGGCTGGAATACATTAACGTCAGTGATTGATCACCCAGTATTTGCCGGTATCAACAAAGGCGAATATTTTTACTTTGTTCATAGCTTTGCTGTTCCTGTTGGTGAATATACCGCAGCAACTTGTCAATATGGCAGCGAATTTTCAGCAGCGATCGCTAAAAACAACTTTATTGGATGTCAATTTCACCCTGAGCGTTCAGGTACCGCCGGCAGTACCATTATTAAAAATTTCTTGGAGATGTAAAATGAGCTATTACAGAGGCTACGCATTATGATGATCCCAGCAATTGACCTAATTGACGGTCAAGTGGTTCGCCTTTATCAAGGTGACTACGAACAAAAAACAAATTACGTATACACTGCCAAAGAACGTCAAGATTTATACGCTGCAGCCGGTGCAACTGTGATGCACTTTGTTGATTTAGACGGTGCAAAAGATTCAACTAAACGCCAATTAAGCTTATTAAAAACCTTAGTAAATCATGACACCATGACCATTCAAGTGGGTGGCGGTGTGCGTTGTAAAGAAGATGTTGAACAATTACTCGCGGTAGGTGCTGATCGTGTGGTAATTGGTTCTTTAGCGATTAAACAACCTGAATTAGTTGCCGAGTGGTTAAAAGAGTTTGGCGGTGACAAAATCGTGTTAGCGCTTGATGTAAAAATTGACGAAAACGGTAATAAAACGCTACCAACTCACGGCTGGATAAAAGACAGTGGTGTCAATTTGGAAGAGCTTTTAGAGCATTATCAAGACGCTGGTTTAAAACATGTTCTTTGCACAGATATCAGCAAAGACGGTACCTTATCAGGTTCAAATGTTGGCATGTATACTGAGCTTTGTGCACAGTACCCACAGCTTGATTGGCAAGCATCTGGTGGCATTGGTAGCTTAGATGACGTTAAAGCTCTTATTCCTACAGGCGTCAGTGGCGTAATTTTAGGTCGTTCATTACTCGAAGGTAAGTTTACCCTTGAAGAAGCGATTGCTTGTTGGCCAAAGGCATAGAAACTTAGCACTCATTGAGTTGCATTAATCTAAAAAAGCCGTTTTCCTGTCATTAGGAAAACGGCTTTTTTACAATATGGCTTAACCTAAAGTTATACCATTCCGTATGAAGAAGTGCTCACATAGAACGAATTGGCATTAATTTTTTAAACGCTCTTGTAAGTGCTCAAACGTTAGTGGTCGGCTAAAGAAATACCCCTGTGCCGAATCACAATGATGTTTACTTAAAAAGGTTTGTTGCTCTTGAGTTTCAACCCCTTCAGCAATAACCGATAAACGTAATTGATGAGCCATAGCAATAATCGCTTTAACAATGGCTTTGTCATTATTATCGGTCACTATATCTTCAATAAACGAACGATCTATTTTTAATGAGTCTATTGGTAGCTTTTTCAAATACGCTAAAGAGCTATACCCAGTACCAAAATCATCAATCGCCACCGATAAACCTAAGTCTCTTAATAAGGTCAATAATTTATACATTTCTTCAAAGTCGCTAATTAAGCTACCCTCGGTAATTTCAACCTCAAGTAAAGCAGGATTAACCTTTGCGGCAGCAACACTATTTTTAATAAAGCTTAGTAACTCATTATCTTGCACTTGTAATGGCGATAAGTTAATTGAAAACTTAATCGCTAGCCCTTGTGCCGATAATTTTTTAAGATAATTTACCGCGGCCTCAAATACCCATTTTCCTAAATCAACAATAAAACCACTTTGCTCGGCAATAGCAATAAATTCAGATGGCATCACCATGCCATAACCTGGCCTTTCCCATCGAATAAGTACTTCAGCTTTTTCAACGGTTTGAGTTTTTAAATTTAAAATGGGTTGAAATACTAAACTAAATTCATTATTAACAATGGCTTTACGTAACGCCTGTTCAAAATTAATACGTCGAGATGAGTCATCTTTCATCTTTTGTGAATAAAACTGAATGCCACTATATTGGGTAAAACTCCCATTATAAGCACTGAAATCAGCAAATTTTACTAACTCTTCCGGACTAGAACTATCGTAAGGAGAAAAAGTACCACCAACGCTAATATCAATATGATAAGCGTCTCCAGCTTGCGTATAAAAAGGCAAATGCGCTATCGAAAATAAATGCTTACCTAACAGCTTTCCTTCTTCTACACTTTCGGTATTCTGGAAAATAATCGCGAATTCATCACCACCAATACGAGCAATAAAGTCAGTACTTTTTAACAGCCCTTTACAACGTAGGCTAAATTCAACTAATAATTTATCCCCTTCTACATGACCATGAATCTCATTAATTTTTTTAAAGTTCTTAATATCAATATATAACAATAAAAATGATGCCTGGCTGGCAATATTCTGCTCTAGGTATTGCCAAAAAGCATAACGATTAGGAAGGTTAGTCAGTAGATCTTGTTGGGTTAACTTTTCATTACGTTGTAATAAGTATTTTTCACGACTAATGTCGTTAATAAACAAAATCCAATGTTTAATATTGTTGTTGCCATCTTTTGCAGGGTAAATAGCAACTTTTAACCACTTTAAACTATTGGGCGGTTTCATCCAGCACAACTCACCGCTCCAACTACTTCCCATAAGCCTTATTCTTTCGTACTCTGGCAACTGTGATTCCATCAAGTTTAAAATAATATTAACCGGACTTTGAACAAGAGAATCATGCTCATCAAGGTGATCAAATATTTTTAATACGGCAGGGTTATCAATTAATGATTTAAAATTTGCATCAACAACAATGACCCCAAAATTTGCATTTTCAATCGCTGATAAAATGGGAGAAAGTAAATCATCAATGGAGTCTGGTGTGTTTAATAGCGTTAATAAACGGTGTTGTAGGTAGTCGTACTGCTCTTGTAATTTATCATTTGCTAGCATCATTTCTCTGGCAGCTTGTAACGTATTCTGTTTATGTACAAACGCTTCCGACTGATTAATAATAATTAACAAATGTAAGTTATTATTGTTAACAGCAATGGCTTCAAGATGTAGATGCTTATTTTTATCGACATCATATTCTTCCGTCCAAAAACCTGAGGATAATTTACCTTGATTATCATTTTGCCAAAGGTTTTGCGCATCGATTAGAAAATCTTGTAGAAAAAAGCTTTCATCACTTAACGTAAAAGCTTGACCTAACTGAGCATGAGGTAATACTTTACGTAACCATTCACTCTCACCGGCAACCAAAGTTAAGCTCATTGAAGCTAAGTCTTCACAAATAAAAACAGCTTGTTTCATAGCAGCCAAAGCATCAAACGCAATATGGTGGTTAGCTTTTTTAAGACTATTACTCATAATTTATCCTTTGGTACTCAATTAAATTATTACTGGGGCACTAATAACTTAGCTAGCCCACTGAACATTTCTTCAACTTGTTCGCCTGTTTTAGCGCTCGTTTGAAAGCACAACTGAAATAATTGTTGTTGCTCGACACTATCGCTAAGTGAAAAGCTTTCTTGTAAGTCACTTTTATTCACCGCGAGTACTATTGGGCAATCAATTAAACTTTTTACTGAATTAAAGATCTCATAACCTTCCACAAATGACTGTTTTCGGGTTTTATCTACAACAATAATCACCCCCGAAGCCCCACGAAGGTAGCGAGGATTAAAAGCAGCGTATTGATCAACCCCTTCAATATCCCATAACAAAAATTGGACAGAAGTTTGCTCTAGTTGAACAACCTTTTTATCAACTTTCACCCCTAACGAAGTGAGATATTTGTCGTCAAAAATACCTGACACGAATTGCCGTACCAAACTGGTTTTTCCAACACCAGTAGCTCCCAATAAACATATTTTTTTTTGGATCATTTAACTACAGTCCCAATATTTATCATTTTTTTCCCTGTGGCTTGCTAACATCAACATAAACAATATTAAATATCACCTTACGTGTTTCAATGCTTTCACTCGCAGGAACATCAGCTAAAGTAACAGTACCAATATTTGTAGCATAAACGCCATTTTTATCTAAGCCAAGTTCAACTAATTGTTTTTTCACGTTTAATGCGCGGGCTAAACTTAATTTATCATTAATATATTGAGTGCCTTGAGTATCACTGGTACCAACAAGTACTAACGCTAGGCGAAATTCTAATGTTGCGGCTAACTGCTCTAACTGTTGATATTTAACGCTAATATCAGCAAGTGTTGTCTTTATTTCATCCGTTAACTGGCTTGAAGCAATTTCAAAGTTAACTTGCAGTAAATTAAACTCGGCAAGTGCTAGAAAAAATAATGCTTTTTGCTGCTCCTTATTAGTTTCCTGTAAGCTATCTTTAGCATAGATATACTCAATATTATCAACATCAATCGCATGCGGTGGTAAAGAAACAATGTGAGAAAGCTGTTCCATAAATACGGTTTTATCACTTAAAGCAAGCTGCCCTGAAATAACTAACTGTTTATCTTGCCAATGATAATCTAGCGTTGGATACAACTGTAAAAACTCAGTTAACCTTACATTAATTAACGCAGGATCAATTGAATAAAATAAATGCTCTGTCAGTATTAGCTCATTAGTTGCTATACCTTGTGAAGCTAGCCACTGCTTAACAGGCATGGCATTAGGGTCTCGAATAACATCTAAATGTATACGCTGATCCCAGTCAACCGTTAATGATTGAATAGCAAAGCCAGGTTCTTGATTTAACAAACGAATTTGCTGCGTTAATTGTTGGCTTTGCCACAGGCAAACTAACCAATAAACAATGCCTAAACTCATAGCCGTTAATAATAACCACGCTAACCATGGCTTTTTATGATTGTTAGTTTCTGGGGCTTTTTCTTCTGATAATAAACAATGGCGTAATTGATTATCTGCGCCATCAAAAGCGTCAACATCACCTGAAAAATTTCGAAGTTCCTCATCATATAATTGATGAATATTTTCGAGTGTTAGCTGCATTTGATCTAATAATCGGTGCGGTGAATTACCCGTAACAGCCAGTACGATCATGGCATAAGGCCCGGGCTTTATTAATAAACTGAAATTATCAGTGCGAATAGTTTGTAATTGCTCTTCATTTTCATCACGTTGCACTAAAGAATCGGCAACAAAGTCATTAATCGCAGTTAACATGGAAGAGATAAGATCAACATCAGAATGACCAAACTTATTGTGATCAACCGATTTAAGTAAAATCCCAGTTTCTCGGTGGATCAACAATATATGTTCAACTCGATAAACAAATGTTTGTGAAACCACATATTGTGCAAAAGAGACACCTGCTTGACGGGCTTTAAATCGCCATTTCAAGCCTTTAATCGTAAAACTGTTTTCTAATAATTGATTCGTTTTTTCGATAAAATCGCTCAGAAAAGCTTTTACCGACTTGCGTACTAAGCCGCCAACTAAGGGGTAAAGTGAACTGATTAATTTATCACGGCTGCCATTAACCGACGTTTCCACTGAGCGCTCAACAATCGGCTGCAAGATATTATCAATCGCTTTATCTTGTTTATTACGATCGTATATTGCTTCAGCAACAACATCTTTAACCAAGTCTCGCGATTGATGTTTTATTTGCTCAGTTACTAAGTGATAATTTTTACCTAGCAGTATTTCCCTTAGTTCACTGAGGTTTTGTTCATCAAGCGCTGCCGAGGATGATGAGTCTTTTTCTCCCATTACACGTCATCGTCTTCTAAATTTGTCGCCATGGTAGCTAATAATTTAGCCAGAGTTTTTCTATCGGTTTTCGATGAATGCAATTCAAGCGAAACTTTATCAAGCTCTTGTTTTAATGCTTCCAATTGCACGGCAAAGTTGTGTGATAATTGCTGTGATTCTTTATCGAGTTCACCATTAAGTGTTTCGATATTTTTTTCAGTTGTGGTAGCAAAAATTTCATGTTCGGAAGAAAGTGCTGCTAATTGTTTATCAAGCGTCGCACTCTTTTCATCATGTTGGTTATCTACATATTGGAGTTTTTCTTCCAACTGGGTCAAAGAATGATCAATACTACTATGCATACTTTGTAGCTTTTCAGAAAAGTCATACTTTAATGCGGATAGTCCTTGATCAAGGGAGGTTTGTAAATTCGCCAATTTTTGCTCTAGCGCATTTTGAGCTTCACCAAAGAGAATATTTCTAACTGTCGCCAACTCTTGCGATGCTGATAACGTCGTATTTATTTCCGATTCTTTCTTCATTGACTAAAATCCTTCTAATAAAGCGAACATATACACTTTTACGTTTATTTAAATATAAGTCAACAAACTTTCTAGCGCAAAAGATATTCAACTATTGTCCAATAAAAAAACTGTTGAATAATAATAAGTTTTTCTTGTAAGTCGTCATAAAACCCCAGTTAAGTTGAGATCCTAAAATACCGTTAAATAAACTTACTTTTTCACAACCGAATAGCTTTAGCGCTTACATATTTAAAACTTAGTATTTAACTAGATAGATAATGCAATTAAGCATTTTGGGTGAACCGAGGTTATATAAACAATATTACGTAAAAATGATCTCTTTGTACTGCGGAATAAACTACAAATTAATCCTGAAAAAATATATACTTCTGCTATTCATTCTGGTTCTTATTTATTGCCTATTTATCAAACAATTTACAAGTAATATTAATTGCGAATATAGCTAAAATAAATGAATAAGTACTACCCGAATAAAATCCAATGCATTAACACTATAAATAGGTAACTTTTACATGTTACAAATATCGCAATACGAGGTTAAACCATGTTAGCCAAACGCATTATTCCTTGCCTTGATGTTCGTGATGGCAAAGTCGTAAAAGGCGTAAAATTCCGTAATCATGAAATTATTGGTGATATAGTGCCATTAGCTGAGCAATACGCGCTAGCTGGTGCTGATGAATTAGTTTTTTATGATATTACAGCTAGCTCGGATGGCCGAGTAGTTGATAAAAGCTGGGTTACTCGAATTGCACAAGTTATCGATATTCCTTTTTGTGTTGCCGGGGGTATTAAAACCGAAGAAGACGCAAAACAAATTTTAAAAATGGGTGCTGACAAAATCAGTATCAATTCACCCGCCTTAATGGACCCAACGTTAATCTCTCGCCTTGCTGATCAATTTGGTCAACAATGTGTTGTTGTTGGCATTGACAGCTTTTTCAATGAAGAAACCGGTGAATATCAAGTTTACCAATTTACCGGTGATGAAACCCGGACCCAAAAAACCGCTTGGACTACTTTTGAATGGATCAAAAAAGTACAAGAACTTGGTGCTGGTGAAATTGTCTTAAACTGTATGAACCAAGATGGCGTTCGCCAAGGTTACGACATTAAGCAATTAGCCCAAGCCCGTGCCGTTTGTAATGTCCCCTTAATTGCCTCAGGCGGTGCTGGTGAAATTAGCCATTTCAGCGATGTTTTTAAGCAAGCTGATGTTGACGGCGCACTAGCGGCAAGTGTTTTTCATAAAGGTATTATTCCAATTAATACCTTAAAAGAAACTTTAAAAAACAACCAAATTGAAATCCGCCTCTGTAAGGAAGAAACATGCAAGTAACTTTAGATAATCTTGATTCATTAGCTTGGGAAAAAATGGATCACCTATTACCTGTTATCATCCAAGATGCAGCAACAGGAGCGGTATTAATGCAAGGGTTTATGAACCAAGAAGCATTAACGGCAACATTAAAAACAGAAAAAGCCACATTTTTTAGCCGCTCAAAACAGCGTTTATGGATGAAAGGTGAAAGCTCAAATAACACCTTAGATGTTAAGCAAGTATTAGCCGATTGTGATAAAGACTGTTTATTAATTGCCGCAGAACCAAACGGGCCAACGTGTCACTTAAACACAACCTCGTGTTTTCCTGAAGAACAATTAAGCCAACAAAACTTTTTAAGTTATTTAGAGCGTTTTGTTGATAAGCGCTCAAAAGATCCGATTGAAGAAAGTTATACAGCACGCTTACTTTCACGTGGCACTAACAAAGTGGCTCAAAAAGTAGGTGAAGAAGGTGTTGAAGTTGTTATTGCTGCATTAGCAGAAACAAAAGAAGACTTTTTAGGTGAATGTGCTGATTTGTTTTATCACACTCTGGTGTTATTAAAAGATCAAAACATTGCTCTTTCTGAAGTGATGGAAGTATTACAGCAACGCCATTCGAAATAACGATAGCTTTATTATTAAGCAATCAACCCGTTCAATCACTAACTTTCATAACAAATAAATGGAAGTTAATGATTGAATTTTTTTCATAAAAGATATTCAATTTTAAAAACAGTCACTTAATAAAACTTAACTGTTTTCCTCATGATTACCCATTGTAAAAACTAATCAGAAGCCTATAATCATCCAACTTAGAGTAATAACTCTTTTGTTTCTTTTTTCACCATTAAACAACTGCTAAGGAAAAGCTTGTGTTTACAACTTGGTCATTGAAAAAGTACTTCAATAAATTATTACCACGCTTGGAAAAACGCTACGGTAAACAAGCTAACTATTCGGCCAGTCAAGTCCGAGCTACCATATATCAATGCGACTTTAATCCAAAGCACCTTGTGTTAGGTTATGTTTTAGCGTTAAACGAACAAGATCTCACTAAGGTGATTGCTAACGAATTTCCTGATCTATGTTTAGCGGATTACAAAAAACATATCAAAACTTTGTTAACTACCCATCAAGATCTTAAGCCAAGCCAACCTATGTTCGCTCGTTTTTTAGCTGAATAATAGATAATTACTTTACCAAGTCGATATTTCGTGCTGCAATTAACGTTGTTGTTTTTTTCGGTACAAAATTTATGGCAATTCAATGGCAAATAAAAACATTTAATTCGTTAACAACAAACGAGTTATACGACATTTTGAAACTTCGAATTGACGTTTTTGTGGTTGAGCAAAGCTGTTATTATGCTGATTTAGACAACTTTGATAAACATCCTAAAACCCTACATTTATTTTGCTATCAAGCAGGCCATATTTCCGCTTATTTAAGAATATTACCGCCACAAACCAGTTACCGTGAATATGCCAGTATTGGCCGTGTTGTGGTTGCTCAGCAAGCCAGAGGAGAAGGATTAGCACATCAAATGCTAGAATATGCCTTAGCACTTTGTGAAGTTCACCATGAAGAAGTAGACATTAAAATTTCAGCTCAGGAACATTTAACCAAGTTTTATCAACAACATGGCTTCGAACGTGTAACAGATGTTTATCTTGAAGATAATATTCCACATGTAGGTATGCTTAATAAAGTCAGTTAAATCGGTTATCTACTTGTTTAAACCTAGAAAAAATTAATGATATTGATCACTGCCAGCATAACTAGAGCAATAAATGCTGTCAGCATACCAATTTGACGATATAAGGTTACGCCAATACTTTTACTGATACCAATTGCATGTAGAACCCGCCCTAAAGCAAGTGCAATACCACAACCATGTAAAAGAGTACTATCACCACCGTTTAATTCATATATTGCCATCAATACCAAAATAAACGGAATATATTCGGCAAAGTTACCATGTATCCGAATAGCTTTTGCTAACGGCCTTTGTTCACCATCGCCAATACCAACTTTAAATTTATAGCGATTTATCATCACATTAATAGCCATTAACATATAAATTAAAGCGAGTACTCCGGCATATAATCCCGTAATACGGAATGGTATTATTTCCACTGTCATAACACTTCCTTTTTTTAGACGAAAAAAAACCAGTTGAAGGCAACTGGTTTGATCATAATTCAATAGTACCCAGAAATCAGCTAAGTTTTTCAGCTAATAATGCACTTACTTTTTCTACCGCATCAGTACCATCAAGGGTTAAATATTGGCAATTTCCTTGCTCAGCTTCACCTTGATAATAAGCAACTAATGGCTTAGTTTGATCGTGATAAATACCTAAACGCTTACGTACGGTAGCTTCTTCATCATCAGGACGAATTGCTAAGTCTTCACCGGTAACGTCATCCTTTCCTTCAACTTTTGGAGGATTATAAACTAAGTGATAAACACGACCAGAGCCTGAATGAACACGGCGACCCGCCATACGTTCTACAATCACTTCATCAGGTACGTCAAATTCAATAACATAATCAACATCGATACCATTTTCTTTCATGGCATCGGCTTGTGGAATAGTACGAGGAAAACCATCAAGTAAAAAACCTTTTGCACAGTCTTCTTCTGCTACGCGTTCTTTTACTAAACCAATGATTAATTCATCAGAGACTAGTTGGCCAGCATCCATAACAGCTTTCGCTTTTTTACCTAGCTCAGTGCCAGCTTTAATTGCAGCACGTAACATATCACCGGTAGAAATTTGCGGAATGCCATATTTGGCCATTAAAAATTGTGCTTGTGTACCTTTACCAGCTCCAGGAGCACCTAACAAAATAATGCGCATATAGTTGTAACCCTATAGTTTTACGACGTTTAAATATCAAATTAGATAATTAACTATTGAATTATAAGTCCTTTATTAATGTCATATCGTCAATAAAGCAATTACTAATTAATTATATAAATTTGCTATGTTTTAAAAAGATGACACTATACAAGCTCGCCTTGCTGCAAACAAGTATGAAATAAAAACAGAGCGTAAAAAAGGAGCAGTCAAGCCCCTTTTTACTCTATTAGTTAACTAGATAAACTAAGTTTGTAAAACAACTATTAACTAAACAGCGCTTTTACATTATTAAACAATTCAATAAATTCATCGTTATCTAAATAATCACCATCAGGTAAAATACCTTTATTGACATAACTTTTTAATAAAACCGCTTGGGTAGATTCGCTTTTAAACACGCCATGATAAATAGCGCCAATACGAATAAAATCAACATAATTTACTTCCGTTGGTAACTTAGACAAGTCACTCCAACTTTCAACAATATAAGTAAACTCATCTGAAAAGCCCCAAGCTTTAATTACGGCAGCACCAATAGGGCTCGCTAGTTTAGCAATGGCCTGTTGTAAAAAAACCGGATTAGCAAATACTTCAGGATGATTTTCAGCTTCTGTTAATATTGGTAAAACACCAATGTTATGAACCAATGCCGCTAAGGTTAATGTATCTAAGGCTAATGGTGAATGTTTGTTTTCTTTTAAGTATAAAGTCATTAAAGCAATTGCAACAGAAGATACTTCAACGGTTTTTTGCCAAGATTTTTTCATATACATAGAAACCGTGTCGTTTTCAGAAACAAAAACTTGTTCAAGTGCCATTGCCGTAGCAATACTTTTAATTTGTCGTAAGCCAATGCGAGTTACCGCTTGATTAACAGTTTCAACTTTAACAGAGCGGCCCATTATCGCATTATTGGCAACCTTTAACATACCAACAGACAAAGCTGGATCGTGAGAGATAATATCACTCATTTTGTGTAAATTAATTTCTGGATCATCTGCGGCATCTCGTACTTTTAATGCTATTTCTGGCAAGGTAGGAAGGATTAACGCATCTTGTTTAATTTTTTCAATTAGAATGGTGTACAACGCATTTTCAGTAGCCATATAAATCCCTTAACAAATATTTACCTTAAAAATAGCACATATTTTAGAATAATCATGTGCTTGCAAAAATTATTTTATTTTAAATTGAAAAATACCTCCTGATATTTTTACGTATTGATCTAAATCAAACTTCTTAGCGAAAAAGTCAATTAATTGCTGTATCTGACAATTACTACCATACTCTAGTTATAGCAAAATATATTTCTTCCACACAACTTATATTAACCGAGTATGTTGTTATGTATCTCTCATTAGGTTGTAAAATATCATTATTGATTAGCTTAATATTATTAACACCAAGTTTAGCTTATGCCACAAAACTTCAAGTTGTAACCGAAAGTTGGCCGCCCTTTAATTATCTCGATCAAAACAAAGAGGTAGTTGGCTCGGTCACCACCAATATTAAACAAATCCTTGAGCACGCTCAGTTAACCTATTCAATCAACTTATATCCTTGGGCAAGGAGCTATAAATTGGCTGAAAGTAAAAAAAATCATTTAATTTATGCTCTTTATAAGACTCCAGAAAGAGCAGAACATTTTCATTGGTTTTGCCCAATAACCAAACCAATTATCCTTTATTTTATGAAAATAAAGGATTCAGCTCCGCATATTGAAAACATCGAGCAAGCTAAACACTATAAAATAGGAGTTGTCAGGCAAGATGCGCCCAATATTTATTTGTCTCGTTATGGTTTTATTAAAGGGAAAAACTTATATGAAGCAACAAATGAAATTAACAATATGCAAAAGTTACTTAATAGTGATGTCGATTTTATTGTGCAATCAAAGCAATCTCTCGCCTACCGCTTAGCTGCTTTAAAGTTACCACTTGATAGTATAGAAGCAACCATAGCCTTACCTAAGGATAATAATGATATTTGCATGGCATTAAATATTAACAGCGATAAAGAAGTGGTTGAGCGGTTAACTAAGGGGTTTTTAATCTATCAACAGGAAAATAGTAGTTCCCATTAAAACCCGTGGTTAATATATTAACCACGGGTTTTAATGAGAACTAGTCAGTTTAAACCGAAAATGGATATTTTATAGCATCATGGTGTTGATAACCTTCGACAGAAAAATCATCCATGGTGACCCAAGTTTCTAAATCTTCTAATGATTTAATATCTGGGTTGATAATTAATTTCGGTGCAGGAAAAGGCTCCCTTTTAAGCTGAACATTTTTCATTAAGTCTAACTGATCTTCATAAATATGAGCATTAACAATTTTATGATAAGCCATACCCGCTTTGTGGCCAGTAATTTGTGCAACTAAGGCAAGTAATACATACACTTGAATTTGATTGAAATTTAAGCCTAATGGAACGTCACACGAACGCTGATAACTGGTTAAATACAAGGTATCACCCAATAGAGAAAAATTGTGGGTATGCATACATGGTCGCAAACACCCCATGTGGAATTCACCAGGGTTATAAAAAGATAATATTTCGCCGCGATCATCAATACCGTTTTTTAGGTCATCAACCAATTTTTTAAATTGATCAACATGGCCACCATCAGGCTTAGCCCAACGACGACCTTGCACGCCATAAACGCGCCCCATATCATCTTCACCTTTACGATATGGGTTATTTAGCCAGTCTTGATTTTCATTAGCATTAGCGTCCCAGGTTTTAGTCCCTAAAGCACGAAAGTCTGCAGCATTATCATAACCACGAAGGTAAGCAATAATTTCAGCAATAGCTGATTTATAAAAGCTTTTACGCGTGGTAATAAGAGGAAATTGATTATTACCAACATCGTAATTCAACTCAGCATTAATGACGGTTAAGCAACGTTTGCCAGTACGCTTGTTTTCAACCCAAACACCTTCATCAACAATTCGCTGACATAAATCTAAATATTGTTTCATGCTTACGCCCCTTTCTTTTTATTCACTTGTTTGGCTTGAATTTTAGCGCCTAAAATAATTAAACCAATACCGGCAATGACCATAGGTAAACTTAAAATTTGTCCCATTGAAATATACGAGAAAATAAAGCCTAAATGCGCATCTGGCTCTCGGAACATTTCAACAATCATTCTAAAAACACCATAACCAATTAAAAAAGTACCTGAGGCTAAGCCTAACATTCGTGGTTTACGAGTCATAAAGTATAAAATGACAAACAACACTAAACCTTCTAGAAAAAATTCATATAACTGTGAAGGGTGACGAGGTAATTGTTGAGGGTCGGTTGGAAAAACAAACGCCCAAGGAACATCCGTTTGACGTCCCCACAATTCGGCATTAATAAAGTTACCGATACGTCCCATACCTAAGCCAATTGGCACTAGTGGAGCAACAAAATCCCCTACCGCTAAATAATGTTTTTTGGTTTTATGCGCAAAAATAAAAATAGCCACAATTACCCCTAACAAACCACCATGGAAAGACATACCACCTTCCCATATTTTAAATAAATAAAGTGGTTCAGCTAAAAATAATTGGAATTGATAAAAGAAGACATAACCAAAACGTCCACCTACAACAACCCCTAAAAAGGCAAAAAACAATAAGTCACTCACCTGCTCGCGTGTCCATGCGCCTTTGCTGTTATCAGCAGCACGATTCGCTAAAAATAAAGCCGCAATAAAGCCAATTAAATACATCAAGCCGTACCATCTAAGTGCAATTGGCCCGATACTAAAAATAATTGGATCGATTTGTGGAAAGCTTAAAAATTGTTCTGTCATTGATGATCCCAAGCGCGTTTGGTTATTTTATTATTAAGTGTTTAATTATGGTTCATTCACGTAGCTATACGATGCCACGAAATTATGCCGCCAAATGATACCTAACTAACTAGCATCTTGATAGCAACAATCAGGAGAAAAAGTGCAAATATTCGTTTCAATGTTGCTACCGGTAATTGACTCGCCATTTTCACCCCGAACTTAGCAAAGCATGAGGAGGCAATGACAATCGCGAATAACGCCGGTAAATAAATATATCCTAAGCTATATGGCGGTAAAGCGCTCTGCTGCCAACCTGTATAAATAAAACTCGCCGAACCAAATACTGCAACCGCAACACCACAAACTGTAGCAAGTCCAATAGCTTGGCGTAACGCCATACCTAAATAACTTAATACAGGTACTAAAATAGCTCCGCCAGCAATCCCCATTAAACTAGCAACAATGCCCGTTATTAAAGCAATAATATTTAATACAAGTTTACTGGGCAACGAACCTGTTCGGCTAAACTTAATGGATAACAACATATAACTTGCCAAAACAATCACAGCGCCAGCAAAAAAATTCGTCAAGGCTTTACTGGTTAATTGCTCAGCAATAAAAGCACCTGATATCGCACCAACCCCAATCACTAATGCCATAGATTTGGCAAGCGGCCACGGAATATTGTTATTTTTATGATGAGCCAATGCCGCTGAGCTTGAGGTAATAATAATAGTCGCTAGCGAAGTGGCTAAGGCCATAGGCATGGCTAATTCAGTACTGATATCTAATAAAGGGAATAAATAAAGCAATACCGGGACAATAATTAAACCACCGCCGATACCTAATAAGCCAGCCAAGAAACCGGCAATGGAGCCTAAAACAAGGCACGCAATAACAACAGTGGTAAACATAAGGGTTTCTTATAAAAAAGATCACATACCAGCGCGCACAAAACCGCCTAAACCAAATAGTTCCAGCTGCTCATTTAAGTAACTTTTAACTTCTTTTGGTGAACAAAGCGTTAATGTATGCGCTAAAACTTTTTGTGCTTTGGCGTAATCAACATGGCGGATAACCCATTTTACCCGTGCTAAGTTATGCGGGTTCATACTGAGTTTATCGTAGCCCATCGCCAACAATAATAAAGCGCCGGCTGGCTCACTGGCTAACTCACCACATAAACTTAGTGGTACCTTGTAAGTTTGAGCTTCGTGGGCAATATACTGTAACGCACGAAGCACTGCTGGATGATAAACATCAAATAAACTGGCAACACGGGCGTTATTTCGATCAACCGCTAATAAATATTGAGTTAAATCGTTACTACCAACAGAAAAGAAATCAACACGTTCAGCCAGCTCTTTGATCAAGAAAATAGCACTTGGTACTTCGATCATAATACCAATTTTAGGTTTTACTAAATCTTCGCTCAGCTCTGATTTTAGCTCATAATAAGCTTGATTAATTAACCTAAGGGCTTCTTCTACTTCGCCAATACTAGCGATCATTGGCAACATGATCTCAATATTTTTGGTCGCTTGGTTAGCACGGATCATCGCCCGTACTTGTAATAAAAATATTTCGGGGTGATCAAGGGTAATACGAATACCCCGCCAACCTAAAAAGGGGTTTTCTTCAACAATGGGAAAATACGGTAACGATTTATCACCACCAACATCCAATGTCCGCATAGTAACCGGTTGATGAGGAAAGGCTGTTAATACATCTTGATACCAAACGGTTTGCTCTTGTTCTGACGGAAAACAGCTACGGTTCATAAACGGAATTTCAGTTCGATACAAACCAATACCCGCCGCACCAGAATGTACAGCATGTTCAAAACCTGAAGTTAAACCAGCATTTAGTAATAATTCAATCGACTTACCGTCTAAGGTAACCGAAGGTAAATCGGCTACCTTACTTACTTTGGCACTTAACGCTTTTTCTTCATCAATTAAATGTAAATATTCACGCGTTAGGTTCTCATTTGGCTCAATAAATATTTCACCGCTATAACCGTCAACAATCGCATTTTTTTGATCAAAAACGTCAAGCGCAGCGGTTTCAATCCCCATCACAGCGGGTAAACCTAACGCTCTAGCTAAAATAGCCGCATGAGAGTTATTTGAGCCAGATATAGAAACAACAGCAATTAAACCTTGATGTTGATATTCCGCCAACATAGTGGCGGTAACATCTTCCGCCAACAAGACAAATTCTGAGGGTAACTTTTCGTATTTTGTCGCATCACTTTGTAAGTGTTGTAAAACACGATTACCTAAATCGCGAATATCCGTCGCCCGCTCACGAAGATAAGGATCTTCAATTGCTTCAAACTGAATAACATAGTTATCAATAACTAATTTTAAAGCACTTTCCGCATTCCAACCGGCCTGAATTTTTTCTTCAATTTCTTCAGTTAGTTGAGGGCTTTCGAGCATTTGTTTATACATTTCAAAAATGTCTAAACTGCTATCAGAAATTAACTTTCCTAATTGTAGCCCCATACGTTCAAAATCAACTTGGGTAGTTTTAATCGCTTTTAATAAACGTTTAGTTTGGCTTTTAGTTGAATAAACTTTTTTCAGGGAAATTTTACGTAGGTCAACACTTGGTTGTTTAACAATAATTTGACCAATTGCCACACCTGATGAGCCAGGTACCCCAATTATGGGCTTTGACCATTGTGTACCAGAAGAGTGCCTTAAGCCACTACGAGCTTCAACATTCGAAAATGACGTTGCTAATTGAGCGGATAAAGTCACCAAAAAGGCTTCTTCATTTTCAGTGAAGCTACGAGATTCACGTTGCTGAATACTGATAATGCCAATCACTTTACGTTGATGGATAATTGGCGTACCTAAAAAGGCTTTTAGATCATCTTCTTCAACTTCAGGGCTATATTTAAAATGAGGATGTTGATGTGCATCGGCAATATTTAGTGGTTCTTCACGTTGGCCAACTAAACCAACTAAACCTTCAGAAAAGCCAATAGCGGTTGTGCCTAAAGATTTTTCGGCTAAACCATCAGAAGCTACTAATAAAAAGTGTTCTTTGTCATAGTCCGCTAAATAGACAGAGCAACAATCTGTTTGCATAGCCGCTTTAACCTGAGTAACCATGCGCGATAAGGCATTTTCTAACTCAGGTTCTTGGCTAAACTCTAAAACAATTCTACGTAGCGTTGTTAGCATAAATCCCCTATTACTTTGACAACTTTATCCTGCTTATCAATTATAAACAAAGGTCAACAGACCCTAATATACATCACATCCATATAAATAAAAAAAGCTTACGATAGGTAAGCTCATTTTGAACATAGTAACAATCAATTTCTTCGTTTACGTTTATCATGACGATAAAAGGGTAATGCTGATTGAGCAAACTCTTTCATCACCCGACGATAAACATCACGTTTAAAAGACACCACCTGACGAACAGGGTACCAATAGCTAACCCATCGCCAATCATCAAATTCTGGCTGCTTTGAATGCAATAAATTTAATGCTGACTCTTGTCCGGTAAGTTTTAACAAAAACCACTTTTGTTTTTGTCCTATACAAACCGGCGCGCTATCGTGCCTGATTAATCGTTTTGGTAATTTGTATCTTAGCCAATGACGGGTTTGTGCAACAATTTTTACATGCTCAGGTTTTAACCCAACTTCTTCGTATAATTCACGATACATGGTTTGTTCAGCACTTTCACCCTCGTCAACTCCCCCTTGTGGAAATTGCCAAGAATGTTGACCGTAACGTTTTGCCCAAAATACTTGTCCCCTGTCATTGATTATTACTATGCCGACATTGGCTCGGTAGCCATCGGCGTCTATCACAGGAACTCCAACAAGTTTTAATTTATAACCTGATTCTTCCATAATCTTAACTTTCGAGCAAATGAATACTGACATTTTTTCACTACACATGTAAAAATAGCGGCTAGATATTGCATAAATTAACTTACTCAGCATGAATTTAACGGTTTCTATTCCACAATCCATTGATGAACTTATTGAACGTAGCCAAGCCATTGCCGGCTTAACACTCGGTGAAATTGCAATTGAAGCGGGCATTCAAATCCCCAAAAACTTAAAAAAAGAAAAAGGCTGGGCCGGTTTATTATTAGAACAAGTGCTAGGAGCAAGTGCGGGTTCAAAACCAGAGCCTGATTTCCCCCATCTTGGTGTTGAATTAAAATCACTACCCATTGACCGTTATGGCAAGCCCTTAGAAACTACCTTTGTTTGTGTCGCACCTTTAACGGGCTTAGTAGGCGCTACGTGGCAAACCAGTCACATTCGTAATAAATTAGCTAATGTTTTGTGGGTTCCTGTTATTGCCGAGCGCGAAATTCCGATTGCTGAACGCATTGTTGGTACACCATTTTTATGGCAGCCTAGCCCTGAGCAAGAACAATTATTAGCACAAGACTGGCAAGAGTTAACCGATATGATTGTGTTAGGTAATGTTGAGAACATTGCGGGGAAACATGGGCAAGTTTTACAACTTAGACCCAAAGCAGCAAATAGTCAGGCCAAAACGAAAGCTTTTGATAAACATGGCAGGCCGTTTATGACCTTGCCACGCGGTTTTTATTTAAAAACTCAGTTTACTCAAATGCTACTTAACCAATATTTGCGCATCGGTTAAAGGCTCTCTAAAGGTTAAAGCCCTTTGATAACAATTTTTTGGCTTATGGTTTTCGAAGAATTAGCCGCAACAGTTTGCCATTGCGTATTGGCAGCCTCTAAACACACATATTCTTGTTCACCATGTTCATGAACATCAGCCATTTGTTGCGCTGTTTCAACCCCAGGATTCCACAATACCCATTGCTGCGTGTTCTGATTAGTAATTTCAATAATGCGCTGCCAACCGCTATCAATTAGCTGTTGAGGTTTATCACAATCATAAACCGTATCAATTGGCCCGACACAGTTTTCACGCGAAAATGGTGCAACACGTTGATCGGTTAATTTATCGTAAAAAGCCGCGTCATCTAAGGTCGGCACGGTAACATTTTCAGGAGAGCTTACTTTAAAGTAACTATGTAAAGCGCCAGTGTAATCAAAGTTGTTTGCTGAACGATTGATAATAGTTAAACTCTGCTCAAAATTGACACCAAAAAATAACCTTTGTTCAAGCTTCACTGAATGTGGCCAGAGCTTATCCATGTTTTCGCCCTGCCATGACAATAATAGCGTTACACCTTGTTCGCTAACTTTTACCTCATCACATTGCCAAAAAACTTGTCTGGCAAAACCGTGCTGATTACTCCCCTCTAACGGGCCAAACCATGGCCAACATAATGGAATGCCACCACGAATAGCTGAACCTTCTTGGTAAGCTGTCGTATTACTTAACCAAAAAACTTCTTGCTGATCTTTCGGTTGCCAAGATAAAACATGACCACCATACAAACTCACCCGAGCTTGGCAGTTAGGGTGATTAATAACAATTGCAGGAAAGCCGTCAACTATGTTTGATTGATTAACATGACCGAATGTGGGATGTGAAGATAAAACCTTGCTCATAGTAGACCTTAATAAAATTTTTGCGTTATTTTACGCCTTATTTCATTTGTCTGTAACAATAAAAGTTTTCATAACCAGCAACATTATCTAACCACAATTATTACATCAAGCGAACATTACATATTAGAACCAACGACGAAACTTTTTCTGACGTAAATAAAGTAACAATAACGTGATAGCAATATAAATACTCGGCTCAATAATCTCTGACTTTACCGACCAATAAAAATGAATTGCGACTAAACAAACGGCAAGATAAACCAAGTTATGTAGGGTTTGCCATCGTTTACCCAGATACCGTTGTATTTTTGAATATGAGGTAACCGCCAGCGCACATAGAATTAAAAAAGCCACTAAGCCAAAGGTTATATAAGGTCGCTTAAATAGCTCTTCCACAAATAACCCCAGTTGAAACTGAATTTCAAATGCCCAAAAACTCAAAACATGAAAAAAAGCATAAGTGAAACAATACAATCCTAATAAGCGACGCGATTTCATTAACCAAGCTTGCTTAAAATATTTAGCTGATGGCGACACCATTAAAGTTAATACCAATAAATTAAAGGCGCCAATACCGGTGAAATGGATGATCGCCTCAACGGGATCACCGCCAAGTTGATCGGTGATCGCCAAATAATATTGAAACACCAATAACGATAACGCTATTAAATGAATGCCACTTTTTAAGACAATATTTTTTACCGCTTGATTATTCATTTTGCCTATCGCTTTATATGTATTAATAATTTTTTCTTAAATTCATACCTTGGTATAAAGCCGCAACTTCCTCACCATAACCATTAAACATTTGCGTTGGAATGCGATTACGGGCTAACAAGCCACCGGTTGTAATTCTACGTTCACTTGCTTGGCTCCACCTTGGGTGATCAACCTCTGGGTTCACATTAGAATAAAAGCCATATTCTTTAGGGGCTAATAAATTCCAGGTGGTAGGTGGCATTTTTTCAACTAATTCAATACCAACAATCGACTTAATACTTTTAAAACCGTATTTCCAAGGCACCACTAAACGAATAGGCGCACCGTTTTGTGGTGGTAAAGTTTTACCATATAAGCCAACCGACATCAGTGTTAACGGATGCATTGCTTCATCTAACCGTAAACCTTCAACATACGGATAAGAAATTCCACCTCCTAAACGCCGATCCGCTTGCCCTGGCATTTGTTTGGGATCATGTAAGGTTTTAAAGGCAACATATTTAGCTTTTGAAGTGGGTTTTGCTAATTTAAGTAAGCTCGCTAATTCAAACCCGATCCAAGGAATAACCATTGACCAAGCTTCAACACAACGCAAACGATAAATACGTTCTTCAAGTGGGAATTTTTTATATAAGTCGTCGTAATCAAGCGTGATGTTTTTTTCTACCGCACCACTAATCGTTAACTGCCAAGGATTCACCTTAAATGCTTGTGAAAGCTCAGCAGGTTGATGTTTTTGTGAGCCAAATTCATAAAAATTGTTATGGCTGATCACTTTATCTTCAGGAGTTAATATTTGGCTTGATGGTGCTTGTGCTTGATAGTTTAACGCTGTGGTGGAAAATTTTGGCGTATCATCACCACCAAAAAAGTCAAAGCCACGGGCATTAGCCGTATTCGCTAATAAAGCACCTGCTCCTAAAAAGCCCATTTTTTTAATTAGCTGACGACGCTGTAGATAAACTTGCTCGTCGGTAACATGGTGATCTTTTAAGGTATTGTGATTAGATAGTTTAATTAACATAAAAAAAGCTTATTATCGGGCGTTACTTTAGTAGACCCAATAATAAGCTTTTTCTTTCAGAGTTTCTCGTGCTCTTTCTCAATATTTTATTTTAATTGTAGCCTCTTAAAGCTTATCTAAATAAGCAATAATCTCATTAGACTCATACAACCATTGCACAGGTTGATCAGCTTTTGCAATTTTTAAACAAGGAACCGTGCGCTTACCACCTTCTTTAATTAACTCTGCTTTTAATTCTGGTTGCTGATTAATGTTTTTTAACGCTAAGGTAATGCCTTTTCTTTTCATAGCACGGCGAACTTTGACACAAAATGGACAAGCAGGTAGCTGATACAAACTTAAATGCGCAGTTTTTTCAGCAAGTACACGTTTTTCCTCTGCAGATAACTTAGGGGAGCGCGGAGAAAAAATAAAATTAAATAATAAAATCAATCGACCCAGTAACCAGCGAATAATCGCCATAATCTTTTACCTCTTTTTACAACTATATATACCTAAAGGTATACAACAACTTATGAGTTCAGCTAATGGCCTAATTTTACCACATTAAATCATCTGGAATTTGGAATTCCGCATACGGATCATCTTCCGCGACAGTATCATCTTCAATTTTGTCGTTTTTCAATAAAATCACACTTTCATCAATGGTAGCTATTTTAGCTGCCGTTTCACTGGTAACAATAAAGGTTGCTTCATTTAAACCACATAATGCTAAGCGACCATTAATTAACGCTTTTTGTGTTTTTTCATTAACAAATAATTTTTTAACTTTATTGGCGAAGGTGTAATTATAAGCTAACTCACCATCAGTGCCTTTAATTACATGGTGTTGTAAAATTTGCTGAATACGATTCACTTTCTCTTTTTCAAGCAATGCCTGTTTTTTCAAGGCATTCAGCTCAGCATCTTTCGCTGCTTTTTCAGCTTTCGCTTTAACTAAATCTTGCTGTACTTTTTCTTGTAAACTGGCTTCGAGTTTTACACCGCTATTTTTTTGTTTTTTCGCTTTGCGTTTTTCAGTATTTGCTTGTTTTGCTTTTTGCTTGGTTGTTAAACCCGCTTTTAATAATTGATCTTGTAGCGACGCCATGATTGCCTACTAAACTAAGTAAAAATAAATTGGCGCTATTTTAGCAGTTGTGCCGCATTTGAAAAGCGACTTCTTTAAAGTTACTGCCGAGCCTATTAATTTTGTGAGATTACTTGGTAAGATAAGGCGCTCAGCTCAAGTTAAACTGCTTTCATTGATAAACTTTTCATATGATTGAGCTTTTAACGCATTAATTAAGACATTAAATAAAAGTATTAACTTAAGGTATTACTATGGCAAACATCGAATTTTCGCCCGAACAAAAACTTAACCTAACCCAAAAATTACAAAATTATTTTGAAAATGAGCTGCATGTTGAACTAGAGCAATTTGATGCTGAATTTTTATTAGACTTTATTGCGAATGAGATGGGCGCACAATTTTATAATCAAGGTTTATATGATGCTCAAGCCATTTTAGCCAGCAAATTAGACGACCTAAACGATGCTATTTTTGAAATTGAAAAGCCTACCAGCTAATTTACAGTCATATATAACTAAATTAACGCTTATTTAATTCAGCTAACTGCTCTGGCGTATCAAGATCAAAAAACACATGACGAATGTTAACATCAACAACATTTTCGCTATTGTTCACCAATACAGGTTTAGCGCCCTGCTCACCTGTTAAATCGGTTAACTGTGAAAAATAAGCTTGAGGAAAAATAATCGGCGGGCTCAGTAATTTCTTATCATTATCCGCCTCAGTCATGACACCAGAGCAAGCAATAATTTTATTCGGTTGTGCATGCCACTGTTTAACTAGTTCATTAAGATCCGCTGTTGTTAACGCCCATTGATCAACTAAGACAATCATGACAGCTTGGTAAGTCTTTGGTAACTGAGTGATCGCGCTGGCAATTGAGTTACCTAAGCCACTTTGCCAGTCATGATTTATCAAGATGTTAACGTCTACCCCTGCCAACTCAGTGGCAAAGGTATCCGCTTCAAAACCCAAAACACAATAAACATTTGTTGATAACTGTTGGCAAAGCTTGATTTGCCTAACTAATAACGACTCTCCTTGATAACGCACTGACTGCTTAGGCTGACCTAGTCGTTTCGATTGCCCAGCCGCCATTACCACAAAGGCTATTGATGAGGACGCTAAAGTTATTGTCATAGGGTTACCAAGTAAACACAAGAGAAATAGAAACAATAAACAACGCTAACAAGCCGACTTAAATTACACAAGTTTTTTAGCCAAAAGGCTTACATTCACTTAGTTTGTTAACACCTAGGGTCTGTTTATCTTTGTTTAATAATTCAGCTGAGAGATAAAATCGTTTTAATCAAGGCTGAAATTATGTCGTTTAGTCATCTAAACCAATAATTTTTAACGAAGAGTAAAGCGATTTTAGCCTCAGCCCTCAGTGCATAGTGCATAGTGCAATGGCTATTTTCTGCGCTAGCTGCATTAGAATTTCACTCATTTGGAATTCACGCATTTGGAATAAGCAAACAACCTTCATTCTGCTTTGCTATCACTTAAAATAGCCTATTGCTGAAAATATAAACAAAGATCAACAGACCCTAGCTATTGCATAAAACCCCGTTGCAGGCTACAGTATGCGCATGAAAATATAGCTCAACTTCATCGATAGATTATCACCTAAACTTTTAAGCTAAAAAGTATCTAAACAAGATAGCCTAGCTGATAATAGTCGATGTAAAACCTCCCGGTCGGAGGTTTTTTTTTGCCGATAAAGATTAAGGACACCGTAGTGAGTGACTCGTTAGATTTAAATGAAATTCGTAAAAGCATTACAGCACTAGATCAAGAATTATTAGCGCTTTTTGCCAAACGCCGCGCGTTAACTTTAAGTGTAGCCAAAAGTAAGGCACACCAAGTACGTCCGGTCCGTGATCAACAACGAGAGCAAGAATTATTAGTGCGTTTGATCAAACAAGGTAAAGAATTAGGTCTTGATGCCCATTATGTCACCAGTATTTTTCAAACCATTATTGAAGATTCGGTGTTAAATCAACAAGCTTATTTACAACAATTAACTAACCCTGAAATTCAGTCACCTTCAATTAGCGTGGCTTTTTTAGGTGATAAAGGTTCTTACAGTTATTTAGCGAGCCATCGTTATTTTGCTCGTCGTGCTGAACATTTAATTGAATCAGGTTGTTCAAACTTTGCCGACATTATGAATTTAGCTGAATCTGGTCATGTTGATTATGGTGTATTACCTATTGAAAACACCAGCTCAGGCAGTATCAACCAAGTTTATGATTTATTACAGCACACTAATTTATCCATTGTAGGTGAGATCACTCAACCTATCGAACATTGTTTATTAGCAGCAGTAAATACTGAATTAAGCCAAATAAAAACCATTTATGCCCATGGCCAACCATTTGCACAATGCAGTAACTTTTTAGACAAACAAACCGATATTCGCATTGAGTATTGTGACAGCACCGCTGATGCTATGGCACAAGTGTATGAATTACAAGACCCAACTGTTGCAGTGATTGGTAGTGAAGAAGGTGGGCAATTATATCAATTACATGCCTTACAAAAATCAATTGCTAATCAGGAAGAAAACCACAGCCGTTTTATCATTGTTGCCAGAAAACCAGTGAATGTCGCTGAACAAATTCCAGCAAAAACCACTTTGATTTTAGCAACCGGCCAAAAACCAGGCGCGTTAGTTGAATGTTTATTAGTACTGAAAAATAAAGGTATTAATATGTGTAAATTAGAATCACGCCCTATTCAAGGCCGCCCTTGGGAAGAAATGTTTTACATTGACCTAGAAGCGAATTTAAAAAGTATCACTATGCAAGAAGCGTTAACTGAACTCACTGAGTTAACAAACTTCATTAAAGTATTAGGTTGTTACCCGATTGAGCACATTAGCCCAACCACAGTACCTAGTAGTGCTTTTGAAGCCGAGTAAATAAAGCTTGTAATAGCTATTAATCTTAAAAAGCGGCTTAGTAATAATAAGCCGCTTTTTTCTTTTATTAACCTATCAGCTTATTAACTTTGAACTGAAGAATTGGGCTGAATAAGATGAACATCGCGTTGTGGGAATGGAATAGTTATATTCGCTTCTTCTAATGCTAAATAAATCGCTTTATAGGTTTTATATTTAGCATCAAACATGCTGGTTGTTGGAGTCCATAAACGAATTTCAATATTAATTGCGCTATCAGCAAATTCACCGATACCAATTTGTGGTGGTCGCGACTCCCCTACCACATCTAAATCAATAATCACTTTTTCTAATAGGTCAACAACATCAAGTGGATTGTGTTTATAAGAAATACCAACCGATAACTCTAATAATGAGTCACCACGAGAGTTTTTAAGGACTTCGCCAACAATATGTTTGTTAGGTATGGTAATTTCGACATTATCTTCATCATGAATAATGGTATAAGCCAGTAAAACCTCTTTAACAATGCCTGTCACACCTTGCACTGTGATGGTGTCACCCACCACAAAAGGACGGATAATAATAATATTAAAACCGGCCGCATAATTTGATAACAAACCTTGTAATGCTAAACCAGCACCTAAAGATATAGCACCAATTGCAGCAATAAATGGCGTGACACTGATCCCCAACTTACTTAAAGCGACCACAGTGATCATCACCACAATCAGCATTTTACTGGTATTCGCTAAAAAGCGGCTTAAGGTAACATCGAGCTTGTGGCGTTCACAAAGCTTTAACACTGCTTTCGCAATTTTCCCAGCTAACATGTAGCCAAGAATGAAAATGATAAAAGCGCCGACTAACTGAAAACTATAATTAGAGAAAAAATCAATAATCAAATCATAAAAACGACTTACTTGGTCAATCTCATTTTTTAATAAATTGGCGGGATCTAATTTTGAAGTGACCGGCTCTGACTCTGTACTCTCAGCAATGTAACTCATAACGTTATACAACATATTTCATCCTTATTATTTTCAGCACTAACAGTATAATTCAGCTTAAATCGGATGGGAAATATACTTGTTATTGTATTTCAGATAGAAAAAAACCCCGCCTAAGCGAGGTTTACGGGGTAAATTACCACCAAATTAATTCGATTGTTCCACCATCACATCCATGTTTTCTGCTACCGAGGAATTACTCAATAAAGCAGATACTGCTAAAACGACTACAGCAAAAATTACTTTGGTTAATTTAAAGCCCCTTGATGATGAACGATTCATAACCTAGGCCTTCATAAATTAAACATTTTACAACTAGGGTCTGCTTATCTTTGTTTATATTTTCAGCAATAGGCTATTTTAAGTGATAGCAAAGCAGAATGAAGGTTGTTTGCTTATTCCAAATGCGTGAATTCCAAATCAGTGAAATTCTAATGCAGCTAGCGCACAAAATAGCCATTGCCCTGTGGGCTGAGGCTAAAATCGCTTTACTCGGCGTTAAAAATTATTGGTTTAGATGACTAAACGACATAATTTCAGCCTTGATTAAAGCGATTTTATCTCTCATCTGAATTATTAAACAAAGATAAACAGACCCTAAATTTTTTTTCATTAAAAAAATACCTATCACTGAGATATCTCTTTAACGTAAAAAACTAATGTAAACCTTTAAAATAAGTTTTTCAATAACTTAATATTAAAAATAACAGAAAAAAACACCAAACGAATTAAGAGAAAATTACCCGCATATTAAATTCGATATTAAGTTCAAAATTATCTAGTTATTATTGGAATAAATAACACTTGATGTTAGCGCTAACAGAATGGATAATAAAGTCAATTTTCATAAAAACTACGTTGCAGAACGTAAATAATGCTGAAATTTCAGCTCGTAGCTAAGAAAAATAACGAATAATATTTGCAGTTTACCCTCACTCTGAGCGAGAATACTGCGCAATTCTAAAGATTAATCAAGACAATTCAGGAGAAGTTATGGCGTCACGTCAAGATCGCGCTAACGCAATTCGTGCTTTAAGCATGGATGCAGTGCAAAAAGCTAAATCAGGTCACCCGGGTGCCCCTATGGGCATGGCAGAA